>NZ_JBHWHV010000082.1:0-35224 GCF_042732375.1 Streptomyces sp. NPDC059785 | reverse complement strand
CGCTACGACAAACTCGCCGTCCGCTACGAGGCAACCGTGCTGGTCGCGGCCATCAACGAGTGGCTATGAGCGGCACATTGAAAACACTCCCTAGGGCCGCTGCCTGGCCTTGTCGACGATCGCCCAGCTGTCCAGGTACGTCAGCTGGGTGTACGTCTTCCTGTCCGCGCCGTCGCCCGAGGTCCGGGTGGACCGAAAACCGAGGAACGCGTAGGTCTCCGGGTCGAAGACGAACGTGGAGTCCAGGCCGATCCCGCCGGTGTAGGTGATGCCGATGCCCTCGCGACCCCGGGCGTCGGTGACCCCCGGGGTCGCCTTCACGCCGGGCACCTTGCCCAGCGCCTCGTACGCCGCGGCCCGCAGGCCCGCGGGCATCACCGGGATGCGGTACAGCAGGCCCGCGAGGGACATCTGGATCAGGGGCCACTCGCCCTCGGCGATGGGCCGTGAGTAGTCCGGCGTCCGGTCGGACGGGGCGCGCATCGCCTTGAGCAGCTTGTCCGGGTCGGTCGGCAGCTGCTTGAGCCGCGTCCAGTCCTGGGTGGGCCAGTGCGACTCGTTCTTGCCCGGCGGGTCGGACCACCAGCCCTTGCCGAGCTCCATCACCCACGAGCGCCGCGAGTCGTCCACCGAGTGCCAGTTCTCGTCGACGTACGTCTTCGTGGCGCCCGTCTTCCGGTCCGTCTCCTTGACGATCTCCTTCGTGTAGACGAACTGGTCGTCGCGCGGGGCGACGGTCCGCTCGTGCGCGCGCTGGTAGGCGGCGGCCCCGTCCAGCACCGTCCGCGCGCTCACCGTGCGCATCGCCGGGGAGCTGCTGCTGCCGGGCGGGGCCGCGGTCGTGCCGCCGTCGCCGTCGCGCACCGCCACCAGCGTGGTGGCGGCGACCGCGGCGGCCACCGCCCCGGTCAGGGCGACGCGCAGCACGGTGCGGCGGGGACGTACGGCGGGCGCGGGCGCCGCGTCGCGCATCGCGGCGAGCAGGCGGGCGCGGACCCGGTGCCTGGTGTCGTCGTCGAGCGGGGCGGCCCCCGCGTCCCAGTCGCGCAGCCGGTCGAGCTCGGGCGAGTCATGCATGGGCGTCTGCCTCCCGGAAAGCCGTCGGATCGGTACCACCCAGTGCTTCGCGCAGTCTGCTGCGGGCCCGGTGCAGCCGGGATCTGACGGTGCCGACCGGTATGCCGAGGGCGTGGGCCGCCTCCTCGTAGTCGAGGCCGGCCCAGGCCACCAGCAGGACGACGTCGCGGTGCCGGGCGGAGAGCCCCGACAGCGCGGCCGCCAGTTCCCGGCGCACCCCCGTGGCACCGGCTCTGGCGACCGCGCGCTCCGCGACCGGTTCCTCGTGCTCGACCGGCTCCGGGACCCGGGCGAGCGCCTTGAAGCGGCGTGCCTCGGCTCTTCGGTGCCGGCTCACGAGGTTGGTCGCGATGCCGAACAGCCAGGGGCGGGCGTCGGCCCGCTCCAGGTCGTACGTGTGGCGCCGCTGGAAGGCGGTGGTGAACGTCTCCGCCATCAGATCCTCCGCCGCCTCGGGACCGAGCCGCCGGGCCGCGTAACGGTGCACGGCGTCGGCGTACCGGTCGTAGAGCGCGGCGAACTGCTCGGGCTCGTCCCGGGACCGCTCGATCACGCGGGCGTCACTGTCCTCGCGAAAGCCGTCGCGCGGGTGGACGCCCGGTTCGACGGTCATCGGGGCTCCTTTCGTCGGTGAACGCCTCGAAGGCTCGGGCTCGTATCGGTGGTTCACCTGTCCTTCGCCGATGGGCGGAATCGGGTTCCGTCCTGCCGTGGAAAAGCTCGCCGGGCATGCGCGAGGGCCCGCCGGAGACATCCCGGCGGGCCCACATATGCCTGCGTACGGTCAGACCACCGCGCCCCGCCCCGGGTCGCCGTCGTCCTCCTCGTCCGTCTTCATGCGCGTCACCAGCGTGGCGAAGCCGCCGAGGAAGCCGCCGATGCCCAGCGTGGCGAGCCACCAGGTCATGTCCCAGCGGAGCAGGACGGCGAGCAGCAGCAGGAGCGGGCCGCCGACCACCGCGAGCCAGGCGAACCTGGCCGTCGCGTCCGCCGCGGGCAGCGGGGGCGGCTCCGGCGGTACGAAGTGGCCCTCGTCGTCCTCGCCGAGGTCGTCGTCCGAGGCCCCGGGCGGGGAGTAGTCACGCGGACCGCCGTTCAGCACGCCGGGGGCGAAGGCGACCGAGCTGCCCAGCGGCTTCGCCGGCGCCGGGGGCTCGGGGGAGCGGCGGCCCGGGTCGCCGGAGTCGTCGGTCCTGTCGGTCTCGTCGGGGGACGCGTTCGTCTCCGGCTCGAGCAGGGCCAGGTCCTCCACCGACTTGAACGGCTTCGCGCCGGGCGGGTCCGGCGGCTCGTCCCCGTACCCCGCGACGATCGCCGCCCAGGCGGCCTCCTCGTCGAACGGGACGCTCTGCTCCTCGCCGCGCGAGGCGTCCTTCTCGTCCGGCTCGCCGCGATCCGCGTCGTGCTCAGCCACCGGTGGCCGTCCCTTCCTGCTGACCCAGCTCTCCGAGCTGACCCACCCGACCCGCGCCGGACTCCTCGCCGGCGCCGGATGCGAGCCGGCCGATGAACGCGTGGCTCTCCTCGAAGATCCGGTCCGCGTCATGGTCCAACGTCGCGACGTGATAGCTCTGTTCCAGCAGGATCTCGGTCACGTCCACGGACGACACCCGGCCCAGGACGCGCGCCGAGTCGGCGGGCGGCACCACATGGTCCTGCGGGCTGTGCAGCAGCAGCAGCGGCTGCGTGACCTGCGGCAGCTCGCGGTCGACCAGTCGCAGGAACTCCCTGAAGGAGTGCGCGGCGCGCAGCGGCACCCGGTCGTAGCCGAGCTCGGTGCTGCCCTCCTTGGCGATGTCGCTGGCGATCCCCTTGGTGGAGGGGACCAGATGGCGCAGCACCGGCAGGGCGTACGCCGCGAGGCCGTGCACCTTGTTCGCCGGGTTGACCAGGACGATGCCGCTGATCTCGTCGCCGTGCCGGGCGGCCAGCCGCAGGGTCAGCGCGCCGCCCATCGACAGCCCGAACACGAACACCCGCGCGCACCGCTCCCGCAGCGCGCGCAGCTCCCGGTCCACCTCCGCGTACCAGTCCTGCCAGCCGGTGACCTGCATGTCCTCCCAGCGGGTGCCGTGCCCGGGCAGCAGCGGCAGCGCCACCGTCAGACCGCGCTCGGCCAGATACTCCGCCCAGGGGCGCAGCGACTGCGGGGAACCGGTGAAGCCGTGGCAGAGGAGGACGCCGATCTCTCCGCCCTCGTGGCGGTACGGCTCGGCTCCGGGAAGGACCGGCACCTTCGGTCTCCTGTTCGTGAAGTGGGCGGAGGGGAACACGGAACGGACACGCGACGGATCACGCAACACGGACACGCGACCGAACACGTAACACGGACACGCGACGGAATACGTCACGCGGACACGACGGCGGAGCGGAACGCCCCGACCGCTCGGGGCGTATTTCACGGTACGCGACCGCACTGACACCGACCAGGGCCGTCGGGCCCTTTGACGGCGCTCCGGGTTAAGGTCTCACCGACGACACAGGAGGGCACTCGGTTGATCTACGGCGCAATGAAGTTTTCCATCGGGGGGCCGCTGAAGCTCGCTTTCCGGCCCTGGGTGGAAGGCCTCGAGAACATCCCCGCCGAGGGCCCCGCCGTCCTGGCGAGCAATCATCTGTCGTTCTCGGACTCCTTCTTCCTGCCCGCGGTCCTCGACCGCAAGGTCACGTTCATCGCCAAGGCGGAGTACTTCACCACGCCCGGTCTCAAGGGACGGATGACGGCCGCCTTCTTCAAGGGCGTCGGCCAGCTTCCGGTGGACCGCTCCGGCGCGCGCGGCGCGGGCGAGGCGGCGATCAAGAGCGGTATCGAGGTCCTGGAGCGCGGTGAGCTGTTCGGCATCTATCCGGAGGGCACCCGGTCGCCGGACGGACGGCTGTACCGGGGCAAGCCCGGCGGCCTCGCGCGCGTGGCGCTGGCCACCGGCGCGCCCGTCATCCCGGTCGCCATGATCGACACGGAGAAGATCCAGCCGCCGGGCAAGGTGATGCCCAAGCTGATGCGCCCGGGCATCCGGATCGGCAAGCCGCTCGACTTCAGCCGGTACAACGGAATGGAGCACGACCGCTTCGTGCTCCGCGCGGTGACCGACGAGGTCATGTACGAGATCATGAAGCTCTCCGGCCAGGAGTACGTCGACATCTACGCGACGGCCGCCAAGCGGCAGCTCGCGGAGGCGGCGAAGGCGGAGAAGGACGCCGAGAAGGCGGCCAGGACCGCGCTTGCCCAGGCGGAGAAGGAAAAGGCCGAGAAGTAGCGGGCCGGGCCCGGCGGAACCGGCCGGGAACGGTCCGGGCTCCGGCCGCGTCCGTCAGGGGGCGGGGCGCAGGGGGTGGGGGACATGCCGAAACGCGAGAGAGTCCTGAGGATGTCGGTCGAGCAGCCGCTGTGGCGCGCGCTCACCGCCTACCGGGTGCTGACCATGTTCTACGCGGTGGGGCTCTTCGCCACCGCGTACGACAGGTTCCCGCGGCCCGGAGTGGCGATCGGCTTCTACGTGGTGCTGTGCGCCTGGACGCTCGCCACCCTGCCGAAGGTGGCGAACGCGGCGAGCTGCACCAAGCGGTTCCTGGCCGCCGACCTCACCATCGCGCTCGCCGGCGTCCTGCTCACCCGGGCGGCGGACGCGGCGGACCGGATCGAGGCGGGCGGCCCGACCCTGCCGTCGATATGGACGGCGGGCTCCGTCCTCGCCTTCGCGATCAAGGGCGGCTGGCGCTGGGCGGCCTTCGCCTCCACGCTGGTCGCCGCCGCCAACGTGGTGGAGCGCGGCGCCCCGACCCGCGACACCGTGCACAACGTGGTCCTCGTCTGGGTCGCCTCCATCGCCATCGGGTACGTCGTCGAGGTCGCCCGCGCCTCCGAGCGCACTCTCGCCCGCGCCCTGGAGATCGAGGCCGCGACCCGCGAGCGCGAGCGCCTGGCCCGGGACATCCACGACGGCGTCCTCCAGGTTCTCGCCATGGTGCAGCGGCGCGCGACCGTGCTCGGCGGGGAGGCGGAGGAACTGGGCCGGATGGCGGGCGAGCAGGAGGTGGCGCTGCGCACCCTGGTCTCCGGGGGCCTGGTGCCGGTCTCCCGGGTCTGCGAGGACGCCGCGCAGGGCGCGCTGGTCCGGGCCGTCGACGAGCCGGACGACGACGGGGCGCCCGTGGACCTGCGCCCGCTGCTCGCCCGGTACGCGGGCGGGCGGGTGACCCTCTCCGAGCCGGGCGCCCCCGTGCCGCTCCCGCCCGCCGCGGGCCGCGAGCTGGCCGACGCCGTGGGCGCCGCGCTGGACAATGTCCGCAGGCACGTCGGGGAGGACGCGCGGGCGTGGATCCTTCTCGAGGACGAGCCGGACGCGGTGATCGTGACGGTGCGCGACGAGGGCCCCGGCATCCCCGAGGGGCGGCTCGCCCAGGCCGAGGGGGAGGGGCGGCTCGGCGTTGCCCTGTCGATCCGCGGCCGGCTGCGCGACATCGGCGGCACGGCCGAGGTGGTCTCGGTGCCGGGCCAGGGCACGGAAGTGGAACTGACGGTGCCGAAGGGCGCCGTGAGCAAGACGGCGAAGCGATGACAGGAACGGCGGAGCGGTGATGACTCGGACGGCCGGAGCGGCGGGGCAGGCGGGCGGGGGCCCGGTCAGGGTGATGGTCGTCGACGACCACCCGATGTGGCGCGACGCCGTCGCCCGCGACCTGGCCGAGGCGGGCTTCGAGGTGGTCGCCACCGCGGGCGACGGCGAGCAGGCGGTGCGCCGGGCCCGCGCCGCCGCCCCGGACGTCCTGGTCCTGGACCTGAACCTGCCGGCGAAGCCGGGCGTCCAGGTCTGCAAGGAGCTGGTCGGCGCCAACCCCGCGCTGCGGGTCCTGGTCCTGTCGGCCAGCGGCGAGCACGCCGACGTGCTGGAGGCGGTGAAGTCCGGCGCCACCGGCTATCTGCTGAAGTCGGCCTCCACCGAGGAGCTGATCGACGCGGTGCGCCGGACGGCCGTCGGCGACCCGGTGTTCACCCCGGGCCTCGCGGGCCTGGTGCTCGGGGAGTACCGCAGACTCGCCTCCGAGCCCGCGCCCGCCGCGGACGCCGACGAGCCGAAGGCGCCCCGGCTCACCGACCGGGAGACCGAGGTGCTGCGGCTGGTCGCCAAGGGCCTGAGCTACAAGCAGATCGCCGAACGCCTGGTCATCTCGCACCGCACGGTCCAGAACCACGTGCAGAACACCCTGGGCAAGCTCCAGCTCCACAACCGGGTGGAACTGGTCCGCTATGCCATAGAACGCGGCCTCGACGAGGCGTAAACCGCTCGCTTCCCACGATCGGGTGAAGGCGGCCGATCAACTCCTTTGCATTGCACGGGAATTGACCATACGACCCATAACGAAGTGACCTGGATCACTATTAGCGTGAGACCTCTCACGCAACCGTGGCGAAGGGACTTTCCATGCGGGTCGGAGTACTGACCGGAGGCGGCGACTGCCCCGGGCTCAACGCCGTCATCCGGGGCATCGTCCGCAAGGGCGTGCAGGAGTACGGCTACGAATTCGTCGGCTTCCGGGACGGCTGGCGGGGTCCTCTGGAGAACGACAGCGTACGGCTCGACATCCCCGCCGTCCGCGGCATCCTGCCCCGCGGCGGCACCATCCTCGGCTCCTCGCGCACCAACCCCCTCAAGCAGCAGGACGGCATCCGCCGGATCAAGGAGAACCTGGCCAAGCAGGAGGTCGAGGCGCTCATCGCGATCGGCGGCGAGGACACCCTCGGCGTCGCCGCCCGGCTCACCGACGAGTACGGCATCAACGTCGTCGGCGTCCCGAAGACCATCGACAACGACCTGTCGGCCACCGACTACACCTTCGGCTTCGACACCGCCGTCGGCATCGCCACCGAGGCGATCGACCGCCTGCACACCACCGCCGAGTCGCACATGCGGGTGCTCGTCTGCGAGGTGATGGGCCGGCACGCGGGCTGGATCGCCCTGCACTCGGGCCTCGCGGGCGGCGCGAACGTCATCCTCATCCCCGAGCAGCGCTTCGACCTCGACCAGGTCTGCGCCTGGGTGACCTCGCGCTTCAAGGCCTCGTACGCCCCGATCGTGGTGGTGGCCGAGGGCGCGATGCCCAAGGACGGCGACGTGGTCCTCAAGGACGGCACGCTGGACTCCTTCGGGCACGTACGGCTCTCCGGGGTCGGCGAATGGCTGGCCAAGGAGATCGAGAAGCGCACCGGCAAGGAGGCCAGGACCACGGTTCTCGGCCATGTGCAGCGCGGCGGCACGCCCAGCGCCTTCGACCGCTGGCTGGCCACCCGGTTCGGGCTGCACGCCATCGAGGCCGTCCGCGACGGCGACTTCGGCAAGATGGTCGCGCTGCACGGCACCGACATCGTCCGGGTGCCGATCGCGGACGCCACCGCCAAACTGAAGACGGTCGACCCGCGGCTGTACGACGAGGTCGGCGTCTTCTTCGGCTGAGCACCGGCGCGGAGGTGGTCGCCGCCCTGCCGTCGGCGGTGACCACCTCGTACCGGGAGGAACCATGGAGATCCTGGCCTTCGGCGTCCAGGCGGACGAGAAACCCCTGATCGAGCGGGCCTTCAGGGGCCACTGCGACATCCGCTGCCTGGACGTGTTCCTCAGCGAGGACACCGCGCCCATCGCGGCGGGCTACGAGGCCGTCTCCACCAGCGTCAACGCCGACCTCGGTGAGCGCGTCCTGCGGACCCTGGCGGCCGGCGGCACCCGGATGATCGCCCAGCGCTCCACCGGGTTCAACAACATCGACCTCGACGTCGCCGAACGCCTGGGCCTCACGGTCGCCCGCGTCTCGTACTACTCGCCGTACTCCGTGGCCGAGTTCGCCTGGACCCTCGGCATGGCCGTCAACCGGCGCATCGTGCGCGCCGCCTCCCGCACCCGCGACTTCGACTTCAGGCTCGACGGACTGATGGGCCGCGACCTGCACGGCCGCACCGCCGGAGTGCTCGGCACCGGCAAGATCGGCGAGGCGTTCACCCGGATCGCCCACGGCTTCGGCATGCGGCTGCTCGGCTGGGACGTCGCCGAGAACCCCGCCTGCGCCGAACTGGGCATGAAGTACGTCCCCAAGAACGAACTCCTCGCCGAGGCCGACCTGGTCAGTCTGCACGTACCGCTGATGCCCGAGACCCGGCACCTGATCGACGCGGCCGCCCTGCGCGCCATGAAGAGCGACGCGATCCTGGTGAACTCGAGCCGGGGCGGCCTCATCGACACCGGGGCGCTCGTCGCGGAGCTGCGCGCGGGCCGCTTCACGGGCGTCGGCCTCGACGTGTACGAGGCGGAGGCGGGCCTGTTCTTCCTCGACAAGTCCCTTCAGGCCGTCGAGGACGACGTACTGGCCCGCCTCGTCACCTTCCCCAACGTCCTGGTCACCTCCCACCAGGCGTACTACACCAGGGACGCCGTCGGAGAGATCGTCGAGGCCACGGTGCGCAACGTCCTCGACTACACCGCGGGCCGCCGCTCCGAGAACGTGCTGGTGCCCGCGGCCGGGCGGAGCTGACCCAGCAGCTCCCGCACGAGCTCCGCGCCGCGCAGCGACAGCACCGACTCCGGGTGGAACTGCACGCCCGCGAACCCGGGCCCGCGCAGCGCGTGCACCTCGCCGTTCGCGTCCCGGCTCACCTCGATGCCGTGCGCCGCCAGCTCGGCCGCCGCCTCGTCGTCGCAGCGCGCCACGAAGCTGTTGTAGAAGCCGACGGTCTCGGTCCGCCCGAACAGCTCGACGTCCGTCTGCGCGCCCTGGTGAGGGACCTCCTTGCGGACGATCTCCAGGCCCAGCTCGGCGGCGATCAGCTCGTGGCCGAGGCAGACGCCGAGCACGCCGTGCCGGTGGGTGCGTACGGCCTCGGCGGTGAGCGCGCGCAGGAAGCGCATCCTGGGGTCGCCGGTGTCCGCCGGGTCGCCGGGGCCGGGACCCAGGACCACCGGGCCCTCGTGCGCGAGCACCGCCTCCCGCAGCCCCGGCGCGTCGTAGCGGCGCACGGTCACCTCCAGGCCCGCCGAGCGCAGCACGTGCGCGAGCATCGCCGTGAAGGTGTCCTCGCCGTCCACCACGAAGGCGTGCCCGGCCGGCTCCCCGGACGGCTCCCGCATCCGCAGCCAGAACGGGGCGAGCGCGGCCCGGCGCCCGTCGAGCGCCGCCCGTACCCGCGGGTCGTCGGCCAGCCGCGGCCGCCCGCCCTCCTCGCGCGGCCGGCCGGGCCGCACGCCGAGCGCCGCGAGCACCCCGGCCGCCTTCGCGTGCGTCTCGGCGACCTCGCCCGCCGGGTCCGAGCCGCGCACCAGGGTGGCGCCCACCGGCACCCGCAGCCGCCCGGCCGCGTCGATGTCGGCGGTCCTGATGAGAATGGGGGAGTCCAGGGTCTGCGCGCCGCCCGCGTCCCGCCCGAGCAGCGCCAGCGCCCCCGCGTAGTAGCCGCGCGCGGTGCCGTCGGGGCCGAGCGGCTCGTACCGCTCGATGACCCGGCAGGCGTTCTGCACCGGCGACCCGGTGACGGTCGCCGCGAACATCGTCTCCTTCAGCACCTCGCGCACGTCCAGCGAGGACCGCCCCCGCAGCTCGTACTCGGTGTGCGCGAGGTGGGCCATCTCCTTCAGCCGCGGGCCGATCACCACCCCGCCCCGGTCGCCGACCGTGCACATCATCTTGAGCTCCTCGTCGACGACCATGGAGAGCTCCTCGATCTCCTTGCCGTCGGCCAGGAAGTCCAGCAGGTCCTCGGGCGTCGGCCCGCCCGCCGGATACCGGTAGGTCCCGCTGATCGGGTTCATGACCACCGTGCCGCCGGACATCCGCACATGCACCTCGGGGCTGGCCCCGACCAGCGTCCGGTCCCCGGTGTGCACGACGTACGTCCAGTACGCCCCCCGCTCGCCCTCCAGCAACCGCCGGAACAGCGCCAGCGCGTCGGCCCTGCCGAACCCCGGGATCCCGCCCCGGTACGTCCGCCGGATCACGAAGTTCGCGCCCTCGCCCCGCCCGATCTCGTCGCGCAGCACCCGCCCTACGATGTCCGCGTACTCCTCGTCGCCGACGTCGAAGCCGCCGCCCTCGACCCGCACCTCGTGCGAGGGCAGCTCGGCCAGCACCTGGCCGAGCGGCAGCTCGTACGTCTCCTCGGCGGTGAGCACCGCCAGCGGCGTGCCGTCGTCACGGACGTCGAAGCCGCGCTCGCGAATCTGCCGGAACGGCACCAGGGCCAGGGACGGCCGGTCGCCCACGGGCAGGTCGGCGAGGTGTTCGACCTCGCGCACCGGGCCGAGCAGCAGCTCCACGGTGTCGTGGTCACGGCCCGGCGTACGGCGGCGCAGCAGGGCGAACGGCCGGGGATCGGCCAGCAGGTCGGGCAGACGCATGGGTGGTTCCTTCTCTCGGATCTCGATCCCGGGGGATCTGGGAGGAGGAACGGCCGGGTCCTGGAAACACCGAAGGCCGCCCCTCGGGCGGCCTTCGCGAAGTCTTCTCGTACGCGCAGTCAGCGGGCCGCCGGATGAGCGGTCCACCACCAGTTCTGGATCGAGTGCGCGAACATGCGGTGACCATACCCGACACCGGGGGCCCGGCAACAGCGTGAACCGGGGCGGCGAGGGGTTCGGACGGCGGCCCGTGCGGCCATTCATGGCCACACACCCCGATCGAGGGGCCACACCCCCCCCGACCGAGGGGACACCCACCCCGACCGAGGGGGCGCACACCGCGACCGAGGAGAGAGTCATTCAGCCACTCCGTTCCCCCCTGCCCTGCCCGTCCCGCCGCCGCGGCGGGCGGACGCTCGGCGTGCTCGCGGCGGCCACGGCACTCGCCGCCACGACGTCCGGCGCCGCACCGGCGGCCCCCCGGCCGGCCGCGGACCCCGCCGGGGACACCGTCGAGGTCGCCTACCTCGGCCACGTCTTCACCGTCCCCGCCTCCTGGCGGATCGTGGACCTGGCCGAGCACCCCGGCACCTGTGTCCGCTTCGACCGGCACGCGGTGTACCTCGGCACGCCGGGCGACCGGCAGAACTGCCCGGCGGACCCGGCGGGCCGCACCGAGGCGCTGCTCGTACAGCCGGCCGGGACCGCCGGGTCCGCCGCGGCCGGGGTCACCGAGAACCGCACGGCCGGCACCTACCGGGCCACCGCCGACCGGATCGCCGTGACGGCCGTGTACGGACGGGACCGCGCGGGCGTCCAGCAGATCCTGCGCGCCGCGGGCCTGCCCGTCGCCTCCGCGCGGACCGAGAGCGTCCCCGAGGTGCCCGCCGCGCGCGCCCTGCCCGCCGACGCGACCTCGTACCGGGGCAAGGGCTTCGACGCCTGCACCGCGCCCGCCCAGGAATCGATGGACGCCTGGAAGGACACCTCCGGCTACGGCGCCGTCGGCGTCTACATCGGCGGCGTCAACCGGGCCTGCGCCCAGCCGCACCTGACCGCCGGGTGGGTGGCGAAGCAGTACGAGGCCGGCTGGCGCTTCTTCCCGCTGTACGTCGGGCGGCAGCCCACCGCCGACGGCGGGAGCTGCGGCAGCGGCTGCCAGGCGATCACCGACCCGGCGCCGCAGGGCACCGCCGCGGCGGACGACGCCGCCCAGCAGGCGTCCGCGCTCGGCCTCGGCAAGGGCACGGTGATCTACAACGACCTGGAGCACTACACCCCGGGCGGCGAGGTCACCGCCGCGGTGCTCGGCTACCTGAAGTCCTGGACCGAGCGCCTGCACGAGCTGGGCTACCGCTCCGGCGCGTACGGCAGCGTCACCTCCCTGGTCACCGACCTGGTCGCGGCGGCCGACAAGATCCCGCTGCCCGACGTGATCCACTTCGCCCGCTGGAACGACTCGGCGACCACCGACGACCCCTCGATCCCGGCGAACCTGTGGAAGGACCACCAGCGCATCCACCAGTACGCGGGCAACCAGACCGAGACGTACGGCGGGGTCAAGATCGGCATCGACCGCAACCAGCTCGACGTGGGCTCCTGACCCCGCCCCGAGCACTCCCGGGCGGGCGTCCCCGCGGACGGCCCGC
Organism: Streptomyces sp. NPDC059785; assembly: GCF_042732375.1. Lineage (NCBI taxonomy): Bacteria > Bacillati > Actinomycetota > Actinomycetes > Kitasatosporales > Streptomycetaceae > Streptomyces > Streptomyces sp. NPDC059785. Next base: position 23,121 of record NZ_JBHWHV010000082.1, on the reverse strand, counting down.
CCCCGGGGGTTTCGGACGAGCGGCGGTTGTCTCAATTGATGAGCAGGTGAATGGACGCCCGACACGACCCCGTAATGTTGTCGGGGTGACCGTGAACGCTAAGACCAGCGCGAGCGCTGGCAACACCTGGCGAGACCTGCCCGCGGCGCAGCAGCCCGAGTACCCCGACACCGAGGCTCTGCGCGCAGTGATCGCGGACCTCGAGTCGTATCCGCCGCTCGTCTTCGCGGGCGAGTGCGACCAGCTGCGCGCCCGGATGGCGTCCGTCGCCAAGGGAGAGGCGTTCCTTCTCCAGGGCGGCGACTGCGCCGAGGCCTTCGACGCCGTGTCGGCCGACCACATCCGCAACAAGCTCAAGACCCTGCTCCAGATGGGCGCGGTGCTCACGTACGCCGCCTCGGTGCCGGTGGTGAAGGTCGGCCGGATCGCCGGGCAGTACTCCAAGCCGCGCTCCAAGCCGACCGAGACCCGTGACGGCGTGACGCTGCCCACCTACCGGGGCGACTCCGTCAACGGCTTCGACTTCACCGAAGCGGCCCGGGTGCCCGACCCGGAGCGGCTGAAGCGGATGTACCACGCGTCCGCCTCCACGCTGAACCTGGTGCGCGCCTTCACCACCGGCGGCTACGCCGACCTGCGCCAGGTGCACGCCTGGAACCAGGACTTCGTGAAGTCGTCGCCCTCGGGCCAGCGCTACGAGCAGCTGGCCCGTGAGATCGACAACGCGCTGAACTTCATGCGGGCCTGCGGCACCGACCCGGCCGAGTTCCAGACGGTGGAGTTCTACGCCTCGCACGAGGCGCTGCTGCTCGACTACGAGTCGGCGCTGACCCGCGTGGACTCGCGCACCGGCAGCCTGTACGACGTGTCGGGCCACATGGTGTGGATCGGCGAGCGCACCCGGCAGCTGGACGGCGCGCACATCGAGTTCGCCTCGAAGATCCGTAACCCGATCGGCATCAAGCTCGGCCCGAGCACGACGGCCGAGGACGCGCTCCAGTACATCGAGCGCCTGGACCCGGACCGCGAGCCGGGCCGGCTGACCTTCATCGTGCGGATGGGCGCGGACAAGGTCCGCGACAAGCTGCCCGAGCTGGTGGAGAAGGTCACCGCCTCCGGTGCCACCGTGGCCTGGGTGACCGACCCGATGCACGGCAACACCTTCGAGGCGGCCTCCGGGCACAAGACCCGCCGGTTCGACGACGTGCTCGACGAGGTCAAGGGCTTCTTCGAGGTCCACAAGGAGCTGGGCACCCATCCGGGCGGCATCCACGTCGAGCTCACCGGCGACGACGTCACCGAGTGCGTGGGCGGCGGCGACGAAATCTTCGTCGACGACCTGCACCAGCGCTACGAGACGGCCTGCGACCCCCGGCTGAACCGCAGCCAGTCCCTCGACCTGGCCTTCCTGGTCGCGGAGATGTACCGGGACCAGTAGCCGGACACGGCACCGGAGCCGGCATCGCGGTTGCGTTGCGGTTGTTAACTACAGCGCGTACTGGGGCGCGGATCACATGAGATCCGCGCCCCTTTGCGCTTTTGCGGTTCTGGGGTGATGGGTAAGGTTAGGTTTGCCTCACCGCATCGGGGAGTGCTAGCTATCGACCCCCTGCCGGGAGGTGGACTCGTGTTCGTCTGCAGCTGTTTCGGTGTCACCGAGGAACAGGTGAAGAAGCACGCGGAGTCCGGTGCCTGCACCCCCCGCCAGATAGCGTCGGCCTGCAAGGCGGGCACCGACTGCGGCGGCTGTGTACGGCGCATCCAGGCGCTGCTCGGCCGCGGGGCGTGCCCGCGGCGTGAGCTGATCGACCGGGGCGCTCCGGCTCTCGCCGAGACCGGGGCCGGGACCGCACAGTCGGTCCCCGCGCGGCGGGGCGAGCCCGCGGCGCTGCCCGAAGCCGCCTAGTTCCGGCGGTACCGGCCGCTCAGTGGCTCGTGCCGGCCGCTCAGTGGTTCGTGGCGGCCGCTCAGTGGTTCGTGGCGGCTCAGTGGGTCGAGAAACCGCTGGTGCCGGGGCCCGAGGCGTCCGGCTGGTGCTGCATGATGACGGTCGAGAGGTACAACGATTCTCCCAGCTTCTCGACCAGGTCGAGCTGGGTGTCGAGATAGTCGACGTGGTGCTCCTCGTCGGCGAGGATCGCCTCGAAGACGTTGGCGGACGTGATGTCGTCCTTGGAGCGCATCAGGTCGACGCCGCGCCGCAGCCGGTCGATGGCCTCGATCTCGATCTGCTTGTCGGCCTCGAACATCTCGGTGACGGTCTGCCCCACGCGGACGTGGAAGAGCCGCTGGTAGTTGGGCAGGCCGTCCAGGAGCAGGATGCGGTCGGTCAGGATCTCCGCGTGCCGCATCTCGTCGAAGGACTCGGCGCGAGTGTATTTGGCGAGTTTCGTCCAGCCCTTGTGGTCTTGCAGCTTCGCGTGCAGGAAGTACTGATTGATCGCGGTCAGCTCCGCGGTGAGCTGCTCGTTCAGGAATTCGATGACCTCGGGGTCGCCCTGCATCGCAGAGGCTCCTTCCAGGCGGGGGACTGGTGGGTTGCGCCGCATGATTGCATCGGGGCGGCGGACCGTCCAGTAAGTGCACGCTTAGTAGGAGTTGCCCGAATCAGGCCAGGTGCTGGTCATGTGCACCGTCCCGGGTCTGTCAGGATGGAGACATGGGTCAGCCGGTGGAGCGCGAATCTGGGGGAACGGGACAGTCGGAGCTTCCGCCGGGACAGCGACTCCAGCGCGGCTGGCCGGTCACGCACTACGGTCCGGTACCCAAATTCCGCCCCGAGCGCTGGGAGTTCAGGGTCTTCGGCGCCACCGCCGACCAGGAGAAGCGCTGCTGGACCCACGAGGAGTTCACGGCCCTGCCGTACGCCACCGTCGTGGCCGATCTGCACTGCGTGACGAAGTTCAGCATGCTCGGGGCCGAATGGGGCGGTGTCCCGGCCCGTACGATCCTGGAGATCGCGCCGCCCGCGCCCGCCGTCACGCACGTCATGGTCTGGGCCGAGTACGGGTTCAGCTCGAACATGCGCCTGGAGGACTTCGCGTCCGAGCGGTCGATCTTCGCGACCCACAAGGACGGTGAACTGCTCACCGCCGAGCACGGCTTCCCGCTCCGCCTGGTCGTCCCGCACCTGTACGCCTGGAAGGGCCCCAAGTGGGTTCGCGGCGTCGAGTACATGACGGCCGACCGCCGCGGCTTCTGGGAGGAGCGCGGCTACCACAACCTCGGCGACCCGTGGCGCGAGCAGCGGTACTCGTACCAGGAGGAGCCGGGGGACGGCCCGGAGCTCTGACCTGCGGGTACACCGTGCGGCGCGGAGCGGCTCGGTTCAGCTCGGTTTCGCTCCGCCCGGTTCCACTCTGCTCCGCCCGTCTTTGCTCAGGGCAGCGGGGTTTCGCGGAGCTTCTTCAGCCGCTCGACGTCCGCCGCGTGACCCTCCTTGCCGCCGGGCGTCTCGATGACCAGCGGTACGCCCTCGGTGGCCGGGTGGGTCATCAGCGCGCGGAAGGGGTCTTCGCCGATGTGTCCCGCGCCAATGTTCGCGTGCCGGTCCTTGTGTGCGCCAACCACATCCTTTGAGTCGTTGGCGTGGATCAGCCTGAGCCGTCCCTCGCCGACGGTGGAGACCAGCAGGTCGAGGGTCTGGTGCATGCCGCTCGGACCGGTCAGGTCGTGGCCCGCCGCGAAGATGTGGCAGGTGTCGAGGCACACCCCGAGCCTCGGGTGGGCGTCCAGCACCTCGAAGTACGGGGCGAAGTCCCAGGTGCGGGAGCAGAGCGAGGCGCCCTGCCCGGCCGTCGACTCCAGCAGCAGGTGCGGGTCGTCGTCGTGCGTCAGCTCGTCGAGGAGCGGCAGCATGTGCTCACGGACCTGGGCCAGGGCCGCGGCCCGCTCCCGGCCGCCGGTGGCGCTGCCGGTGTGTACGACCACGCCGAGCGCGCCGATCGCACGGGCCCGGCGCAGCGAGTGCCGCAGCGACAGCACCGACTTCTCGACGGTCGCCTCGGTGTGCGAGCCGAAGTTGATCAGATACGGGGCGTGCACGTACGCGGGGATCGACTCGGCGGCGCAGGCCGCGCGGAACTCCTCGTCCTGCTTCGGGTTGCCCACGGGCGTCGCCCAGCCGCGCGGATTGGCCACGAAGACCTGGACGGCCTCGGCACCCATCTCCCGCGCATAGGCCAGACCGACGGAACTGAGCCCACCGGCCACGGGGACGTGCCCGCCGACGGGATTACGAAGATACGCGCTGCTCACACCCTTCAGGGTGCCATGCCCTCACCACCGTGTGCCCTGCGCCTCCGCTTCCGCGGGGCCTCGGCCTGCCGGGGCCGGGCCGGCCCCGGCAGGCCTCCGACGCCGGCGGTCCGGGGCGTGGCGTCGCGTGGCGTCCGACGCGGGACGGTCGACGCCGTGGCGTTGCCTCCGTCGCCGGGTGGTCCGCGCCATGGCGCGGTCTCCGTCGCCGGGCGGTCGTAGCCGTGTCCCGCGAGCTGCGGTGCCGGTCGGGTGTCGGCCAGGCCCCGCCGTCCCCGGCAAGTGCTTCTCGGGGTGCCCCGCTCCAGCGGGCACGGGGGTTGTGGTCCGGGTCTGTGCCGTCGGGTCTGCCCTCTGGCGGGTGTCGCCGACGGTGGTATGTCCGGCTGTCGCGGCCCACCAGACGCGGGGTCGCGTCCCCTGCCGGGGCCCGCGTCCTGCCGGGCCGCGCCCCCCGCCGGGCCGGGGCCCGCGGCGAGGACGCTTCCGCAGTCCCGGTGCCGAGCCCCGCACACCCCCGGCCGGAGTGGGCGGCGGGAAACCACCGGTCAGGGTCAGCGGACCTCGATGGTGATGGTCGAGCCCTTCGGGGCCTTGTCGCCGGCGTCGACCGACTGGCTCTTGACCGTGTCGCCGCCGAAGAGGCCGAGGAAGCCGTGGTCCTCGTCCACCTCGAAGCCGGCGTCCTCCAGCTCCTGCCTGGCGTCGTCCACGTTGTCGCCGACCACGTCCGGGACCTCGACCATCTCGGGACCCTTGGAGATCTTCAGGGTCACCGTGTCGCCCTCGGCGACCGCCTTGCCCTCGCCCGGCGACTGCTCGGCGACCTGGCCCTTGTCGAACTCGGACGTGACCCGCTCGGTGGCGACCTCGACCTTCAGGCCCTTGTCCTCCAGCTTCTCCCGGGCGTCCTCGACCGACGAGCCCGTGACGTCGGGCACCTCCACCCGGCTGCCCCTGCTGACGACGATCGCGATGGCCGAACCGGCGTGCCGCTCGGTGCCCGCCTTCGGCTCCGTACGGATCACGGAGCCCTTGGACACCTCGTCGCTGAACTCACGGGTGACCATGCCGGCCGCGAGCCCGTCCGCCTTGAGCCGCGCCTTGGCCTTGTCCAGCCGCAGACCCTCCAGGTCGGCCACCTTCACCGTCTCGGGACCGTCCGAGATGGTCAGCGTCACCGAGTCGTTCTTGCGGATCCGCTCGCCGATGCCCGGGGCGGTACTGACGACCGTGCCGCGCTTGACCGTGTCGCTGTAGGCGTGCTCGACCTTGCCCACGTCGAGCCCGGCCGCTTCGAGCCGGTCCGTGGCCTGCGCCTCGGTCTTCGACAGCACCGGCGGGACCTTGGTGAACTGGCCCGAGTTGATGTACCAGACGCCCGCTCCGACGCCGAGCACGAGCAGCAGCGCCGCGACGATCGCGAGCACCCCGCGCCGGGGACCGGCACCCCGCCGGCGCGGCGGCAGCGGAGGCGGGCTCTCGAACCGGCTGGTCCGGTCCAGCCCCGCGTCGGCCCCGTGGACCGCGTAGGCCTCGCCGTCCTCGTTCACGGGGAGCGTCCGGGGTATGGACAGCGAGCGCGGTATGACGCTGGTCCGGTCGTCGGCGTTGTCGTGGTCCGCGGCCAGCGCCTTCGGCGGTACGGCGTCCAGCTCCCCGGCGGTGAGTCCGCCGCGCGCCTCCAGGACCTGCCCGAGCAGGGCCACCGCGTCGGCCGGACGCAGCTCGGGATCGCGCGCGGTCGCGGTGGCGACCAGCCCGTCCAGGACGGCCGCGAGCCCCGGCACCGCGGCCGACGGCGCGGGCACGTCCGCGTGCAGGTGCTGGTAGAGCACCTGGGCGGGGGAGTCCCCGGAGTGCGGCTTGTCGCCGCTGAGCATCTCGTAGAGGACGACACCGCACGCGTACACGTCGACCCGGGGGTCGGCGGTGCCGTGCTCGATCTGCTCCGGGGCGAGGTACGACACGGTGCCGAGGACCGCCCCCGTGGTGTTCGTCACCGTGTCCACCGCGCGGACCAGGCCGAAGTCCGCGACCTTGACCCGGCCGTCGTCCCCGATGAGGACGTTCTCCGGCTTCATGTCGCGGTGCACGAAACCGGCCCGGTGCGCGGCACCGAGCGCGGCGAGCACCGGCTCCAGGATGTCGAGCGCGGCCCGCGGCTGGAGCGCCCCGCGCTCGCGCAGCACGTCACGCAGGGTGCAGCCCGCCACGTACTCCATGGCCAGATAGACGTACGACCCGTCCGTGCCCTGGTCGAAGACCTGCACCACGTTCGGGTGGGCGAGCCGGGCCACCGACTTGGCCTCGCGGATGAACCGCTCGACGAACGAGACGTCGGCGGCCAGCGCCGGGTGCATCACCTTGAGCGCGAGCACGCGGTCGAGGCGGGTGTCCAGGGCCCGGTAGACCGTGGCCATCCCGCCGACCGCGATCCGCGCGTCCACGCGGTAGCGGCCGTCGAGCACCTGCCCGACCAAGGGGTCCTGAAGGGTCGTATCCACGCAGGTGAGTCTACGAGCCGCCACTGTCAGGCCCACCCGGTCGCCCCGCTTCCGGGTGGAATGCAGCAGACCTGTGACTGTCGTGTGGCTGTGCGGTGCCTCACGTTCCGGGGGCCACGAGGCCCGGAACTCCGGCGCGCGCTCAGAACGCGGGGCGCTCGGGGTCCAGGCGCGCGCGGCCCTCCGCGGGCGAGGACGCCTCGGCGAAACGGCGGCGCGGGATCCGGCCCGCCCGGTACGCCAGCCGCCCGGCCTCCACGGCGTGCCGCATACCCTCGGCCATCAGCACCGGCTCCTGGGCGCGGGTCACGGCCGAGGCCAGCATCACGGCCGCGCAGCCCAGCTCCATCGCCAGCGCGACGTCCGAGGCCGTACCGGCCCCCGCGTCCAGGATCACCGGCACGCGCGCGTGCTCGACGATCAGCTCGAAGTTGTGCGGGTTGCGGATGCCGAGGCCGGAGCCGATGGGCGAGCCCAGCGGCATGATCGCGGCGCAGCCGGCGTCCTGGAGCTTGCGCGCCAGCACCGGATCGTCGTTCGTGTACGGCAGCACGGTGAACCCGTCGTCCACCAGCGTCTCGGCGGCGTCGAGCAGCTCGATCGGATCGGGCAGCAGCGTCCGCTCGTCGGCGATGACCTCCAGCTTGACCAGATCCGTGCCCAGTGCCTCGCGCGCGAGGCGGGCGGTCAGCACGGCCTCGCCCGCTGTGAAGCAGCCCGCCGTGTTCGGCAGGACGCGGATGCCGAGCCGGCCGAGCACCGAGAGCACCGAGCCGTGGGCCGCCGGGTCGACCCGGCGCATCGCGACCGTCGTCAGCTCCGTGCCGGACGCCAGCAGCGAGCGCTCCAGGACGTCGAGGCTGGGCGCGCCGCCCGTGCCCATGATCAGGCGGGACGCGTAGGTCGTACCACCGAGGACGAAGGAGTCGTCGGCCATGGTTCAGCCTCCTTGGACGGCGGTGAGGACTTCGACGCGGTCACCCTCGCCTAGGGCGGTGACCGGCCACTGCGCGCGCGGGACGACGGTTTCGTTGAGGGCGGCGGCGATGCCCGAGGGGGCCGCGGTGAGGGTCGCGACGAGCGCGTCGAGCGCGGTGCCGTCGGCGACCGTCCGCCGCTCCCCGTTGACGAAGACGGTGACGAGGACGCTCATACGGGCTGCTCCGTGGGGTTCGTGCGGGCCGCTCCGGCCGGGCCCTGGCCGAACCGCCCGGGGCTGAAGGGGCGGGCCACGTCCGGGAGTTCACCGGTGGTCAGGACGTGCGCCATGGCGTCGCCGGTGACGGGCGTGAGGAGGACACCGTTGCGGTAGTGGCCGGTGGCCAGGAGCAGGCCGTCCAGCACGGTCGGGCCGAGCAGCGGCGCGTTGTCGGGGGAGCCGGGACGCAGTCCCGCGCGGGTCTCGGTCAGCGGCAGCTCCGTGATGCCGGGGACCAGCTCGTGGGCGTCCCGCAGCAGCTCGTACACCCCGCCCGCGGTCACGGTGGTGTCCCAGCCCAGTTCCTCGCTGGTGGCGCCGACGACGAGCTCGCCGCTCACCCGGGGCACCAGATAGACCTGACTGCCGCGCACCACGGCACGCACCGTACGGCTCAGGAACGGCGCGTACCGCTTCGGCACCGTCAGCCGCAGTACCTGCCCCTTCACCGGCCGTACGGGCGGCACTACGTCGTCGGGCACGCCCGCGAGGCGCCCGCTGAGGCTGCCCGCCGCCAGGACGACCCGGCCGGCGGCGAGCGCGGTGCCGTCCGCGGTGACGACACCGGCCGCCCGGTCGCGCAGGACGGTCAGCCGCTGTGCCCAGGTGCGGTGGAGGACGACCCCGGCGCGTTCGCAGGCGGTGACCAGGGCCGCGGCGAGCCGCCGCGGGTCGATCTGGTGGTCCCCGTCGACCCGGAGCCCGCCGCGCACGCCGGGCGCGAGCATCGGCTCCAGGCGGCGGCACTCGCGGCCGCTGAGCCACTCCGAGTCGAGCCCCGACCGGCGTTGCAGCGCGTGCAGTTCGCGCATGTGGGCGCGGTCGTCGGCGTCCAGGGCGACCGCGAGCGTGCCGCTCCTGCGGTAGCCGAGGTCGAGACCCGTCGCCCCGGTCAGCTCGGCCGCGAAGTCCGGATAACGCTCCGCGGAGGCCAGATTGAGGCCCAGCAGGGTCTGCTCGCCGTGGTGCAGCTCGGTGACGGCGGCCAGCATCCCGGCGGCCACCTGCGCCGCCCCGCCGCCCGGCTCGGGGTCCACGACCGCGGTGGCGAACCCGTGCTGCGCGGCCCGCCAGGCGGTCACGAGCCCGATGATCCCGCCCCCGACCACGAGGACGTCCGCCGTGTCCGGCACAAGCGCCATGGGTGTCCAGCCCCTCCCTTCGCCGGCATGACCCGGATCAGGTTCGTACGGTCGGAGGCCGGCCAGCCTCCCTCTCAGCCCGGTGCGTCCGGGCTCCCGCGTGTGCTCTACGTTGGCCACCCTAGCCCGTCCGTCCGGGTGCCAGTAGGGGAGCCCTCGCGCACGGCGGCCGGGACGGCCGCCACCCGGGCGGCGGCACGCGCGTGTGGAACAGGTCACGGGCCCGGTCCGCTGACTGACGAATTGTCAGTTGTCTAAGGTGATCGAGTGAGCGAGCAGACGCAGGGGCGTACGGTACGGCGGGTCGTCGTCGTGGGCGCGGGCATGGCCGGGGTGCAGACCGCGGTCGCGTTGCGGGAACAGGGATTCGCGGGCGACGTGACCGTGCTCGGCGCGGAACCGCACCAGCCGTACGACAGGCCACCGCTGTCCAAGGCCGTGCTCCTCGGCAAGGCCGAGGGATCCGCCTTCGACGTCGACTTCCCCGCGCTCGGCATCACCCTGGGCCTCGGCCGCGAGGTGCTCGCCGTCCGCCCCGGCGACCACGAGGTCGACACCGCGGAGGGACCCGTCCCGTACGACGTCCTGGTGCTCGCCACGGGCGCCGAGCCGATCCGGCTGCCGGGCGCGGAGGACGTCCCCGGGGTCCATCTGCTGCGCACCCTGGACGACGCCGAGCGGCTGCGCCCCGTGCTCGCCCGGCAGCACGACGTCGTGGTCGTCGGGGCGGGCTGGATCGGCGCCGAATTCGCCACCGCCGCCCGTGAGGCCGGCTGCGCGGTGACCGTCGTCGAGGCCGCCGACCGGCCGCTCGCCGGGGCGCTGCCCGCCGAGGTGGCCGCGCCGATGACCGGCTGGTACGCCGACAGTGGCACCGAACTGCGCACTCACGCGCGCGTGGCGAGCGTCGAACCCGGCGCGGTGATCCTGGACGACGGCACCCGGCTGCCCGCGGGCGCGGTCGTCGTCGGCATCGGGGCCTGTCCCGCGACGGCCTGGCTGGCGGGCTCCGGCATCGAGCTCGGCGCGCACGGCGAGGTCGTCGCCGACGACCACCTGCGCACCTCGGCGCCCGACGTGTACGCGGTCGGCGACTGCGCCTCCTTCCCGTCGGGCCGCTACCAGGGGCGCCTGCTGGTCCACCACTGGGACAACGCCCTCCAGGGGCCGCGCACGGTCGCGGCGAACATCATCGGCGAGACGCCCACGGCGTACGACCCGGTGCCGTACTTCTGGTCCGAGCAGTTCGGCCGTTTCGTGCAGTACGCCGGTCATCACGCGGCCGGCGACGCCACGGTCTGGCGGGGCGATCCGGCGGGCGCCGCCTGGACCGTCTGCTGGCTCCGTGAAGGGCGGCTGGTCGCCCTGCTGGCGGTGGGCAGGCCCCGGGACCTCGCCCAGGGGCGCAAGCTGATCGAGGCGGGCACCGCGATGGATCCGGAGCTGCTGGCGGACCCGGCCCGCCCGCTGAAGGCGGCCACGGCGTAACGGCCACGGCGGCGGGGTCGCGTCCCGCCGTACGGCGGACAGCCCGGCCTGCCGCGACCCGGCCGGAGGGTGCCCGGCTACCGACTGTCAGTCCCAGATGGCAGGCTTGTCCCGTGACCGAGATTGACGCAAAGATCGATGCTCTCGTCCCCGCCTGGCTCACCGTCCCCGACATCGCCGAACAGCTCGGCGTCGAGGTGACCCGCGTCCGGCAGCTGGTCAAGGAGGGCCAGCTGATCGCCGTACGCCGTGGTGAGAACCGGGCGCTGCACGTCCCCGCCGCCTTCATCGACGGGGACAAGGTCGTCAAGGGCCTGACCGGCACCCTGACGCTCCTGCGGGACGACGGCTTCACCGACGAAGAGATGCTCGAGTGGCTCTTCACCCCCGACGACAGCCTGCCCGGCACCCCCGCGCAGGCCCTGAGCGAGAATCGCGGCACGGAGGTGAAGCGCCGCGCCCAGGCGCTCGCCGTCTGATCCGGAAGACGACCGTCCGGCGCACGGACCACGGCTCGCCGCCCCACGGCCGCCGCGGTCCGCGCGCCACCGGGGACGCGGGGCGCCCGCCCCGCGTTCCCGGCTTCGCTTCACGAGCCCGGCTCGTGAAGCCCGAACAGGGGGACCCCCATGCCTCAGGCCGCAGTCACCGCGCGTGCGCGGCTCGCCGACGCCCTGGTCTATCTGTGCACGGACGCCCGCAAGCGCCAGGGCGACCTGGCCGGGTTCCTGGACGCCGTCCTGGCGGGCGGCGTCGACATCGTGCAGCTGCGCGACAAGAGCCTGGAGGCGGCCGAGGAGCTGGAGTACCTCGCGCTCTTCGCCGACAAGTGCCGGGAGCACGGCAGACTCCTGTCGGTGAACGACCGGGCGGACGTGGCCCACGCGGCCCGCGCCGCCCACCCGGCCGGCCCCCAGGTGCTCCATCTGGGCCAGGGCGACCTTCCGGTGCCCGCGGCCCGCGCGATCCTCGGCGACGACGTCCTGATCGGCCGCTCCACGCACACGGCCGCCGAGGCGTCCGCCGCCGCCGTCCAGCCGGGCGTGGACTACTTCTGCACGGGCCCCTGCTGGCCCACCCCGACCAAGCCGGGCAGGCCCGCTCCCGGCCTGGACCTGGTCCGCCGCACGGCGTCCCTGGGCATCGGCAGACCCTGGTTCGCCATCGGCGGCATCGACCTGGGGAACCTGGACGAGGTGCTGGAGGCCGGCGCGCGGCGTGTCGTCGTGGTCCGGGCGATCACCGAGGCCGACGACCCGGGAGCGGCGGCGGGGGAGTTCGCGAAGCGGCTGCGCGGGGTGCGGTAGCCCGGCGGGCAGGGCGGCGGGTCGGCAGGTCGGTGGGACGGCGGGTCGGCAGGTCGGTGGGGCGGCGGGTGCGCGGGAGGCCGCGGGCGCGTGCCGGTGTTCCGGGACCTTCGTCCCGAGGGGTGGACAAGAAGTCGACAAATCGGACAATTTCCACTGGTTCGGTTGGGCGAGCCGCACCCCCCTGGCTAACCTGCGGACATGGCCATCGGAACCGCCTCCACCAGGACTGATCGCGCACGCACCGTGCGCGACATGCTGGCGACCGGCAAGCAGACGGTGTCGTTCGAGTTCTCGGCGCCGAAGACCCCCAAGGGCGAGCGCAACCTGTGGAACGCGCTGCGCAGGGTCGAGGCCGTCGCGCCCGACTTCGTCTCCGTGACCTACGGGGCGGGCGGCTCGACGCGCGCGGGCACGGTCCGGGAGACCCAGCAGATAGTGGCCGACACCACACTCACTCCGGTCGCGCACCTCACCGCGGTCAACCACTCCGTGGCGGAGCTGCGCAACATCATCGGCCAGTACGCGGACGCCGGGATCCGCAACATGCTCGCCGTCCGCGGCGACCCGCCCGGCGACCCGATGGGCGACTGGATCGCGCACCCCAGCGGCCTGACCTACGCCGCCGAGCTGGTCCGGCTCATCAAGGAGTCCGGCGACTTCTGCGTGGGCGTCGCCGCCTTCCCGGAGATGCACCCCCGCTCGGCGGACTGGGACCGGGACGTCGCCCACTTCGTCGACAAGTGCCGGGCCGGCGCCGACTACGCGATCACCCAGATGTTCTTCGAGCCCGAGTCGTACCTGCGGCTGCGCGACCGGGTGGCCGCGGCCGGCTGTGAAACCCCGGTGATCCCCGAGGTCATGCCGGTCACCAGCGTGCGCATGCTGGAACGGCTGCCGACGCTCAGCAACGCCGTGATCCCCGCCCAGTTGAAAGAGCGGATCCTCACAGCGAAAGACGATCCGACGGCTGTACGCTCCATTGGCATCGACTTCGCCACCGAGTTCTGCGCGACACTTCAGTCCGAGGGAGTCCCCGGACTGCACTTCATCACGCTCAACAACTCCACGGCGACACTGGAAATTCACGAAAACCTCGGCCTGCACCACCCACAGCGGGCCTAGACCGGCCGCACCTGCGTACGACACACTGCGTAGCGGTCACTGGGAGAGGGGCGTACATGGGCTGGACGGTCCTCTACATCGCGTTCGGGATTGTCGCACTGTGGCTGCTGGGTGAGGTCCTGCTGCAGTACAAGGCGCGGCTGCGCTGGCGGCTGCTCGCCTTCGTCGGCTTCCTCGGCGTCGTACTCGGTGTGCTGATCCCCTCCGTGGTCGTCATCGGCCTGGGCGCCGCCGCCTTCGCGGTCGGCCAGACCTACGTCACGCTCTCCTTCCGCCGCGGCTTCGCCACCGGCTGGTCCATCGGCGCCCGGCAGGGCGCCCCCAAGCCCGCGTCCAAGCGCCGCCGCGGCGAGCCGGACCCCCAGGGCCCGGCCGCGGAGGACTCCGGCCCCGAGATGCCCGGCACCGGCCCGGCGTACGCGGACGACGACGAGGAGCGCGACCTCTTCACGCCCGTGCCGCCCGCCGGGACGCCGGCTTCGGCCGCCGAGACGACCGCCGTGTACGAGCCGCAGCCGATGCCCGACGACACCGGCTCCTACGGCGTCTACAGCGACGCCGCCTACGCGGCCGCCACCGATCCGTCCTACGCCACCGGCCAGTCCCAGGACCAGCAGGCGTACGCCTACGACGGCTACTCCGGGTACGACCAGCAGCAGTACGGCTACGACGCGAACGGGCAGCAGCAGTACGCCGGCTACACCGACCCGTACGCCGGCGCGCAGAACTACGGCACCGGCTACGACACCAGCGGCTACGGCGACCAGCAGGCGTACGGGCAGCAGGGCTACGACCAGTCCCAGTACGGCACCGGCGGCTACGGCGAGACCCCGGCCGGCGGCGTCTGGGTGCCCCAGCAGCGCAACGCCGAGGACCCGTACGGCGGCGAACTCCCGCCCGAGCAGCAGTACCCGTACCAGGGCGACGGGAACACCGGCGGGCAGGGCGGCCACGGCGGCAACGGCTACGACGGGCAGTACCGGTACTAGAACGGGCCGCTCGTACCACTGGACCTGCGGCACGGGCGGCGCGGCTCACTGGGAGCCGCGGAACTCCGGCCCCTCCACGATCAGCCCGGCGACCAGCGCCCCCGACATTCCCGCGTGCGGCAGACCGCCGCCCGGGTGCGCCCAGCCGCCGGCCGCGAACAGGCCCGGCAGAGCGGTGCCGTTGGCCGGGTGGAGCAGTCGGCCGTCCGCCGCGGCGAGCGCCGGGGCGGGCACCGCGCCGCCCGCCGCGCCGGTCGCCCGGGCGACGTCCGCGGGCGTGCGCACCTCGTGCCACAGCAGCCGGTCGCGCAGGCCGGGAACGGCCCGTCCGGCGGCGTCGACGACCCGCTGCACGTCCGGCTCCGGTATCTCCAGGCCGGCCGGCACGGTCACCGTCAGCGTGACCGCCTCGTGCTCCGCGTCCGGCACCGCCGCCGGGTCCTCCGGGCGCGTCACCGTCACCGTCGGCGCGGCGGACAGCCCCGGGTGCTCGCCGAAGAGCCGAAGCAGTTCGTCGGCGCGGTCCGCTGCGTGCACCACCGTCCGGTGGGCCGTCCCCGCGGGCCGGGCGCCGCGCAGCGCGAGGAGCACGGTCAGCCGGCTCGCCGCCGCACGCTGCGGCGGCACCCCGCCCGCGCCCCCGCGCGGGGGAGTGCCGGGCACCAGGACGTCCAGGACGCCTGGCGCCACGCCCGCGACCACGTGATCGGCCTCCGCGACCGTGCCGTCGGCGGTCTCGACGCCCGCCGCCCGGCCGTCCTTCTCGACGACCCGGGTGACCTCGGCACCGAAGACGAACTCCACCCTGCGGGCCACGCACCGCTCGTACACCGCACGCGCCAGCTCGCGGACGCCCCCGCGCACATACCAGGTGCCGAAGGCGTGCTCCATGTACGGCAGCACGGCGGCGCTCGCCGGGGTCGCACGCGGGTCGAGCCCGTACGCCAGGGCGTGGCTCTCCAGGAGCGCCGTCAGACGGGCGTCGCGCAGCTCCCAGGCGCCGACCTCGGCGAGGGTGGCGGCCCGCCGGGTGCGCAGCAGCCGCTTGTGCGGCACGGCCGGATAGGGCTCGCGCTCGGCGAGCACCTGCCAGTTCGGCCACAGCGGCTCCTCCAGGAGCGGCCGGCGCGTGCGGTCCCACGCCTCGCGGGCCCGCACCAGGAAGTCGCCCCACCGCTTGCCCGCGCCGTCCCCGAGCGTCTCGTCCAGCGCGGCGACGACGCCCGCGCGCGAGGCGTTCGGCAGCGCGACCGCGCTGCCGTCGGGGAAGACGTGCCGGGACGACGGGTCCACCTGGACCAGCTCGACGCACTCCTCCAGCGGCTGTCTGCCGGTCTTGACGAACAGATCGCGGTAGACCGCGGGCAGCGGCAGCAGCCCGGGGCCGAGGTCGAAGGAGAAACCGTCGCGCTCCAGCCGGCCCACCGCTCCGCCGTACGTCGCCGCGCGCTCGTACACCGTCACCCGGTGGCCCGCGACGGCCAGCCGGGCGGCGGCCGCCATCGCGCCCATCCCGGCACCGATCACCGCAATCCTCGCCATGCCAGGGACTTTATCGGCAGGCACTGACAGTGCCGGTCCGAGGCGGTCGCGCGGAGATCCGTGCGGAGGCCGCTAGGTGTATTGACCCGCGTCAACAACCTCGCGGGTCAATACACCTAGGGCCACCCCGGCTGTCCGGCGAGCCGCTTCTCCGCGCGGCGCTGGGCCCTGCGGCGCAGGAACCGCCGGATGCGCGAGACGAGGAAGAGGACCATCAGCACTCCGCCGAGCAGCAGCAGACCAGCGATGACCGCCGCCGCCACGGGGTGGAAGACGGCGAAGGCGACGAGCCCCGCGACCCCCAGGTCCTCGGCCATGCTGAGCACGATGTTGCTGACCGGTTCGGGCGAGGTGTTCACCGCCATCCGGGTCCCCGCCTTGACCAGGTGGCTCGCCAGGGCCGTGGAGCCGCCGACCGCGGCCGCCGCGGTGTGGGAGAGCGATCCGCTCTGCCCGGCGAGCAGCGCCCCGACCACGGCACCGGCCGCGGGCCTGACCAGGGTGTGCACCGAGTCCCACACCGAGTCCAGGTACGGGATCTTGTCGGCGACCGCCTCGACGACGAACAGGACCCCGGCTGTGAGCAGGATCTCAGGGCGCTGCAGGCCCTCGGGGACGTCGTCGCTCAGGCCGGTCGCGCCGAACATGCCGAGCAGCAGCACCACCGCGTACGCGTTGATGCCGCTGGCCCAGCCGCTGGTGAAGACCAAGGGGAGTACGGACACGGACGCGATCGTAACCACTCGGCGACGGCGCGTCCTGGGCTTGAGTGCGTACCCGTGAGTACCCGTACCTAGGAGGCGAGAT
Organism: Streptomyces sp. NPDC059785; assembly: GCF_042732375.1. Classification (NCBI taxonomy): domain Bacteria; kingdom Bacillati; phylum Actinomycetota; class Actinomycetes; order Kitasatosporales; family Streptomycetaceae; genus Streptomyces; species Streptomyces sp. NPDC059785. The sequence continues at coordinate 6,759 of NZ_JBHWHV010000082.1, read as the reverse complement.
GAGTACCCGCGCGGATGGTCGCGACCTGCGTGAACGACAGAGTGGAGGCACGGAAAGGGGCGCTGCTCCGGTACCGCCGACACGGGGCGGCGGAACGGAGCACCGCCCTCGACCGCTCCTTCCGCCGATGCGTCGGCGGAAGTGAGACACAGGGACCCGCCGACCGACCGCGGCGGGGCCCACGGGGGAAGGGAAGGATCGGGGGAGGGAAGTACGGGGGACACGGGGGAGCACAGGGAAGCGCCGGTTCGAGGTGGCCCGCGGGGGACGCGGCCACGGCGGACCGGCGCTCTCGTGTGCACCGGCTGCGTTGAGGGTCCCGGCGGACCGGAGCTCTCGTCTGCACCGGTTGCGCGGAGGGCCCCGGCGGACCGGCGCTTTCTTGCGCACCGGAGTCCCCGGCGGGCTCAGCGGCCGCCGCTCACCCGTCCCTGGAGCAGCCGGGACAGCGCCGCGTGGACGTCGTCCAGGGAGCGCTCCGGCTGGAACGCCTGCCAGTCGAGGGCGGCCACCAGGACCATGCCCACCAGGGCCGCCGCCGTCAGCGGGATGTCGATCTCGTCGCTGAGCTCGCCGTTCGCCACACCGTCGCGCAAGACGTCCTCGACGACCGCGACCGCCTGCTGCCTGACCACCATGAGCGTGGACTGCCAGGCGCGGTTGGTGCGCCACAGCTCCGCCACGTAGAGCTGGGTGAAGGCCGGGTAGCGGTCGATGAAGACGAGTCCGGCCCGGATCATCGCGTCCAGGGCGTCGACCTTGCCGCGGCCCTCCCCGGCGGTCCGCTCGGCCGCCTCCTTCAGCGAGGCGGTGAGCAGTCCGACGCCGTGCCGCAGCAGCTCCTCGAAGAGCACGGACTTGCTGGCGAAGTTGTAGTAGACCGTGCCTTTTGCGACCCCGGCCCGCTCGGCGATCTCGTCCACCGTGGTGGCCGAGAACCCCTGTTCCGCGATGAGGGTGACGGCCGCCTCGTAGAGCTTCTGCCTGGTCGCCTCGCGACGGCTGCCGCCGGTCCCCGCGGCGCTGGTGCTTTCCATGGCCTTGATTCTCACAGCAACCGTCACAGGGTCAGCTCCGGGTGCAGCCGGTCGAGGGTCCACACCTGCTTGCGGCGGGCCGACAGGGCGGTCAGCGCGAGCGCGGCGGCGGTGAACGCCGCGAGCACCGCGCACGCCTGCCAGACCGGGCCGAGCCCGCCGCCCGTGATGAGCCTGCGCAGGGCCTCGACGACGTAGCTCATCGGCAGGAAGGGGTGCAGCGCGTTGAAGAAGCCGGGGCTGGTCTGCACGGGGTAGGTGCCGCCCGCCGAAGTGAGCTGGAGCATCAGCAGGGCGAGGACGAGGATGCGGCCCGCGGGCCCGAAGCGCGCGTTCAGCCACTGCACGATCGCCGCGAAGCAGGCCGTGACCAGGAACAGGAAGCCCACCGTCCCGGCCGCCCTGACCATCTCCAGGCCGACCGCCCAGTGCAGCACCGCCATGAGTGCCGCGGTCTGCAGGACGCCGAGCGCGGCGACCGGCAGCCAGCCCGCCACGGCGATCCGCCAGGCCGACGCGCCGGCCGCGAGCGCCCGCCGGTTCAGCGGCGGTATCAGCATGTACGCCACCATCGCGCCGACCCACAGGGACAGCGGGATGAAGTACGGGGCGAAACCGGTGCCGTAGTTGGGCGCCTTGTGCAGGTCCCGGGAGGCGAGTCGCACGGGGTCGGACATGACGTCGGTGCGCTGGTCGCGGTCCTTCTTGTCGTAGTCGGGGATGTTGTCGGCTCCGTCGTGCAGTCCGCCGGCGAGCTGTCCGGAACCGTCGACGAGCTTGTACAGGCCCGTGTTGAGGTCCGCGGCGCCGGTCTTGAGCTTTCCCACGCCCTTGTCGAGGTCGGCGGCGCCGGTCTTGGCGGTGCCGAGTCCGGTGTGCAGCGTCTTCGCGCCCTTGGCGACCCTGCCCGCGCCACTGTTCAACTTGTTGATCTTGGCAACGGCGTCGTCCAGGTCCTCCGACAGGTGCGGCGAACGGTCGGCGAGTGCCTGGGCCTGCTTCTGGAGGGTGGCCAGGCCGGTGTCCAGCTCGTCCAGGCCGCCGTCCTGGTCGCTCACGAGGGCGTCGACGTCGTCGGCGACCTTCGTCACGTCGGCCGCCGCGTCCTCGGCCTTCTTCAGGTCCGGGCAGGCGGTGTCGGGCACCACGGCGTCCTCGCACCGCGCGCGGTGGACGGCGCTCAGCGTGTCGGACGCCGTGTGCGCGCCCTCGGCGGCGGCCGGCGCCGAGGTCACCAGGGTGTCCAGGTTGCGGCGGATCGCGGCCGCGGAGTCGGCGACGAGCTGTGCGGTGTCCCCGATGGTCTTCTCGTTGTCCTTCAGGAAGGGCCCGACCGCGTCGGCGACGCCGTTGACCTTGTCGGCGAGCGTCTGGGTGCCGTCCGCGACCTGCTGGGAGCCCTCTTCGAGGTCGCCCGCGCCCGTGTTCAGCTTCTTCAGGCCGCCGGAGAGCTTCCCGCTGCCCGCCTTGGCGTCCTTCAGGCCGTCGGCGAGGTCCTTGGCGCCCTTCTTGGCCTTGCCCAGGCCGCTGGTCAGGTCGTCGGCGCCCTCGGCCGCCTTCACGGTCTTGCCGTGGATGTCCGAGAACGAGATGAAGATCTTGTCCAGGAACGACCGGGAGGCCTTGGTGGAGGCGGCCGTCCGCACCTCGCTGAACACGGTCCGCGAGATCTGCCCGACGATGTAGTTGTTCGCGTCGTTCGTGCGCACCTGGAGCGCGCTCGTCCCGGGGGAGTCCCCTGAGCTCGACGCGATCCGCTCGCTGAAGTCCGAGGGCATGGTGAGCGACAGGTAGTACGTGCCGTCCTCGACGCCCTCGCGGGCTTCGGCGGCGCTCACCTCGTGCCACTCGAAGGTGTCGCTCCGGCGCAGCCCCTCGGTGATGTCGTCGCCCGCGGTAATCCTCCGGCCGGCGGCGGTGGCCCCCTTGTCGTCGTTCACGAGCGCCACGGGGATCCGGTCGAGACGCCCGTACGGGTCCCAGAACGACCACAGGTACAGGGCGCCGTAGAGCAGCGGCAGGAGCAGCAGCGCGGCCAGGGCCGCGCGCGGCAGCTTCCCGCGGCCGAACCGCCTGAGCTCAAGCGCGGCCAGTCTCGGCGAGCGCATCAGCCGCCTCCTCGTCCTCGTCGTCCTGGTCGTCCTGGTCGTCCTGGTCGTTCTTGCCGTCCTGGTCGTTCTTTTCGCTCTTGCCGTCCTGCGCGTCCGGGGCGTCGGCGTTCTCGTCGTCCCGTGCGTCCGGGTCGGCGGTTGCGTCGGTACCCGCGCGCGTGGGGACGACGACGGCGTCCCCGGGGGCCTCGCCGCACACGGCCACGACCGTGGTGCCGGACGCTGTCAGGGACCTCAGCAGGTCCCAGACCTCGGCCCGTTCGGCCGGCGCGAGCTTGAGGTCGGCGTCGTCCACGGCCAGCAGCCGGGGCCGGCCGATCAGTGCCAGCGCCACGGAGAGCCGCAGCGCCTCGAGCCGCTCCAGATCCCGTACGGCGGTCCGCTCGCCCTTGGGCAGGGCGGACAGGTCGAGCCCGGCGGCGGCGAGCGCGGTCCCGACGTGCGCGCTGGTCTCGGCCGCCCGCTCGGCGCGCGACCGCAGCAGCCCCCGCAGGACCGCGCGTACGGAGCCGGTGAAGCGCCGTCGCAGCAGCGCCCGTTCGCGCAGGTGCTCGCCGACCGTCAGCGCCGGGTCGAGGTCGGTCACGCCGGGCACGTGGGCGAGGGCGCTGACGCGGCGCACCGCGGACATCTGCCGGGGCAGCCGCAGGGCGCCGATCGCGGCTTCCCCCTCGGTGATCTTCATCCGCCCCGTCAGCGCGAGCAGCAGACAGGTGCGGCCGGAACCGGACGGCCCCTCGATCGCGATCAGCGAACCGGGCTCCGCGTCGATGCCGACACCGCGGAACACCCAGCCGCGCGGACCTCTGAGCCCCAGCCCCGTAGCGCTGACGGTGACCGCGGTGACTGCGTCCGACTCGCTCATGTCCCCCCAACCTTTTGTACTGACTGGTCAGTGCAAAAGCTAGCTCGAACTTCCGATCGAAGCAAAAGGCCAGGTCAGAACGGATTGTCAGTGGCATACCGCACGATGGGGCACATACGGCCATTGCGCCGTTACACAGACGACAGGAGGTTCGTCATGGCCAGCTCTTCCGCAGCCGCCGCCCGCCGGCGCCGCGCCACCGGCCCTGCCCCCTCACTGACCGGCCCGGCGAGCGACGTGCACCCCGTGCTCCGCCGGACCACGGCCCCGCCGGCCGCACTCGACCTGCTCGCGCAGGCCCGCGCCGGCCTCGACGAGGCGACCACCCTCGAGACCCCGAACGAGCGGTACGCCACGGCGCATCTGGCCGCTCTGCGCACCGCGGCCGCCGTGCTCGCCGCGCGCGGGCGTCCGGAAACCACCCCCCGGCGCAGGGCGCGCATACGCAGCGCCTGGGAAGTGCTCCCCGAGATAGCGCCGGAACTGGCGGAGTGGAGCGCGCTGTTCGCCTCCGGCGCCGCCCGCCGGGCCCGCGCGGAGGCCGGCATCCAGGGCGCGGCCGGCCGGCGCGACGCCGACGACCTGATACGTGACGTGGCGATGTTCCTGCGCCTCGTCGAGCGGATGCTCTCCCTCCAGCCGGTGCTGCCCCGGCCCCGGCCGGACGGCGAGGGCGACGACGGCGCCGGGGGCGACGGCTACAGGGGCGACGGCTACAGGGGTGACGGCTACGGGGGTGCTGGCTACGGGGGTGACGGCTACGGGGGTGATGGCTACGAAAGTGACGGCTACGGGGCCGGTGATCACGGGATGCCGGACGCGGGGTGACGGCCGGGCAGGCGCCGCCCTCGGGTCCCATTAGGGTGGGAACCGCATGCAGCCTCCCCCGCCGGAGGCGACCCGATCGCTCCGCCGCACAGCAGGCGGTGCCGCGCCGAGGAGTCAACTGCCGTGTCGGACCCGATGCGCCCTCCCGTCTCCCACCACCACCCTCAAAGGACGTCGCCGGGCTCCGACCCCTCTCAATCTCCCGTCTCCCACCACCACCCTCAAAGGACGTCGCCGGGCTCCGCCCCGTCGCGGCCCCGTGCCTCGCTCCGTACGGCCGTGGTGTGGGAGGTGCTCCAGGACGCCCTCGACCGCCGGGTCAAGGCCACGGGAGGGGACGGCTCCGGCGCCCCGGGTGAGCACGGTGTCCACGGTGTCCTCGATGTACTCGACACCGGCGGCGGCAGCGGCAACTTCGCGGTGCCCGTCGCCCGCCTCGGCCACCGCGTCACGGTCGTCGACCCCAGCCCGAACGCGCTCTTCGCGCTGGAGCGCCGGGCCGCCGAGGCCGGCGTCGCCGACCGGGTGAAGGGCGTCCAGGGCGACGCGCACGGCCTCTTCGACGTGGTCGAGCGCGGCGGCTACGACGCCGTGCTGTGCCACGGCGTCCTGGAGTACGTGGACGACCCCGCCGAGGGCGTGCGCAACGTGGTCGACGCCCTGCGTCCCGGCGGCGTGCTCAGCCTGCTCGCCGCGGGTCTGGGCGGCGCCGTGCTCGCGCGGGCGCTCGCCGGGCACTTCAAGGAGGCGAAGCAGGCGCTCGACGACCCGAACGGCCGCTGGGGCGAGGGCGACCCGGTGCCGCACCGCTTCACCGCCGACCAGCTGACCGCGCTCGTGGAGGGCGCGGGCCTGCGCGTCGGCGCCGTGCACGGCGTACGGGTCTTCGCCGACCTCGTCCCCGGCGTCCTCGTGGACACCGAGCCGGGCGCCCTGGAGGCGCTGCTGAAGCTGGAGGCGGTGGTGGCCGAGCTGAGCGCCTTCCACTCCGTGGCCACGCAGCTCCATGTGCTCGGTGTGACCCGGAGTGCCGAAGGGGCCTGAGTCACCTCCTGTGACGCGCCGCTGATCAGGGCATCGGCGGCAGATGGAGTACGCCACAGGCCCCCCGATCCGGCGCTCCGAGCCGTATGATCGAGGGAGACCGCCCGGCATGACGGGACGGCTGCTGGGGAATGGACGACCTAGTGAGCCGGAACCGCCATGGCGGGTTCCGGTTGGCCAATTGGCGTAGAGGGGCGGGTTTCACGGGGGCGATTCCCTGCCTATCCTGAAGGGGACCCCCAGTCGCCCCGGCGACTGCACGATGAGGAGGACTCCGTGCCGCTCTCGGAGCACGAGCAGCGAATGCTCGAGCAAATGGAGCGAGCGCTGTACGCCGAAGATCCCAAGTTCGCGACAGCGCTTGAGGGAAGCGGGCTGCGTACGTACACCCGGCGACGGGTCTACCAGGCGGTCGCGGGCTTCCTGGTGGGTATCGCGCTCCTCATGGCCGGAATGGTCGCACAGCAGATCTGGGTCAGCGTGGTGGGGTTCCTCGTCATGCTCGGCTGTGCGGTGCTCGCCGTCACCGGTTGGCGCAAGGCCCCCAAGCCGGGTGAGCAGCCGGCCGCCGGTGCGCCCGGTGCCCGTCGGCAGCCGCGACAGCGCCGCTCCATGATGGACCGCATCGAGCAGCGGTGGCAGCGCCGCCGCGACGAACAGGGACACTAGCCCCCGACTCGTCCGAGCCGTCCGAGCCCCAGGCGGAGCGAAGGCCGGACACCGGACGCATGGACAACACGTGAGGGGTGCCCCCGGCCGACCGGCCGGGGGCACCCCTCACGCATGCCGCGCCTTCAGGTATGTCACAGCTCACGCATGCCGGTGAGCGCGAGCGGCGCCCCGGTCGGTGGGGTGGGTGTGTGCGCTTCCCGTC
>NZ_JBHWHV010000081.1:0-36924 GCF_042732375.1 Streptomyces sp. NPDC059785 | reverse complement strand
GGCAGGGGCGGCTCCGGGCCGCCCCTGCCAGTGCCGCTTCAGTCGTCGGGGTGTCCCTCGGCGGTCCGCTTGTTGGCGGGCAGGCTCGGTGTGATCGGGTCGCCCGTGCCGCCGGAGGTGCCTTTCGAGGTGTCGAAGTCGTCCTCGATGTCCTGCTGCTTGATCTCCTCGAGCGCCTCTTCGGTCGCTGTCCTGGTCGGCTTATTGCGCCTCAGCGGGCGCGGCAGGATATTGCGCATGTGCCGCGAGTACCCGGTCATCCGCGGTTCAAGGCCGGGGAATTCCGGGGACGGGCGGACCTCATTCGGAATGCGCGGGCGCGTGCGGTTCCCGTTCCGGGGGCGGTTCCCGTTCCGGGGGCGGTTCCCGTTCCGGGGGCGGGTTCCGTTCCGGGGGCGGGTTCCGTTCCGGGAGCGGGTTCCGTTCCGGGTCCGGGTCCGCGAGGGTCTCCTCGCGCAGCCGGTCGTAGCAGCCGCTGAGCAGCCGGGAGACGTGCATCTGCGAGATGCCGAGCTGCTCGGCGATCCGGCTCTGCGTCATCCCGCGGAAGAACCGCAGGTAAAGAATGGTCTGTTCGCGCTCGGGCAGCGCCCGGAGACCTGGTTTGACGGCCTCGCGGTCCACCACCAGGTCGAAGCCGGCATCGGGCGCGCCGAGGGCGTCGCCCAGCGCGTACCCGTCGTCACTGCCCGGCAGTTCGGCGTCCAGGGACAGGGCGGTGAAGCTGTCGAGGGCTTCGATGCCGGCCCGCACCTCGTCCTCGCTGAGCTGCGCCTCGGCCGCGATCTCGGCGATGGTGGGCCGCCGCCCGGGGATCGTCCGGGCCAGCTCCTTGGACGCCGTACGGACGCGATTGCGCAGGTCCTGCACCCGCCGGGGCACGTGCAGCAGCCACATGTGGTCCCGGAAGTGCCGCTTGATCTCTCCGGTGATCGTCGGGATCGCGTAGCTCTCGAACACGTTGCCGCGGCCCGGGTCGTAGCGGTCGACGGCCTTCACCAGGCCGAGGGCCGCGACCTGGCAGAGGTCCTCGGCGGATTCTCCGCGGCCGCGGAACCGGCCCGCGATGCGCTCGGCCATCGGCAGCCAGGCCCGTACCAGTTCGTCGCGCAGCCGCTGCCGGTCGGGGCCCCGCGGAAGGCGCACCAGACGCTCGAATGCCGCGGCGGTGTCGGGGGCGTCGTCGTGCGGGTGCTGTTTCGTTCTGCCCGTGACGTGCATGACACGGCAACTCCCTTCGAAAGGGAAGCACTAAGGGCCCGATTCCCGCCGCCCGGAACAGCGAAACAATGCGCGACGGGTTTACTGTGGGCGACCTTTCAACCCTTTTGAGTAACCTGCCGGGAATTCATTCACCACCTCTTCAGGATAAGCGCGTGCGCCGGATCGCGTATCGCCGCGCCTTTTCCACGGAAAGCCGCGCGGGAAGCGTCCGCGCCGGCCGGGAGGCAGGTGCTCAACCAGTCTCCGCCGTCCGTCACTTGGGGCCGCCCGCCCCGCTGAGCTGGGGCGTTGTTACGGTGCACCGATGTCTGACTCCTCACGCAACACCGCCGCGGGCGCCGGCTGGGGCACCGGTGAACGCGGCTCGTACAAGAGCCTGATGCCGGAACGGGTCGAGAAGCTGTCGTGGCTGAACCCGAGGACCCTGTGGCCCGCCCGCAACGGCGTGCTGGCCTCGTGGTTCGGCGACCCCACGGGACACACCCGGGACCGCTGGGTGGCACAGCGGCGGGCCGACGGCGCCCCCGCCGACCTGGTGATCGGACGCGACGACCCGGACCGCTTCTCGTTCATGGTCATCGGCGACACCGGCGAGGGCGACGAGCCGCAGTACGCGGTCGTCCCCGGCTTTCTGAGGGCGAGTCAGGACACCCGCTTCACCGTGCTGGCCAGTGACGTGATCTATCCGGTCGGCAGCTCCGACGACTACGGCACCAAGTTCTTCCGCCCGTACCGGGACTACCAGGCGCCGATCTACGCGATACCCGGGAACCACGACTGGTACGAGGACCTCCAGGGGTTCATGCGCGTCTTCTGCGACGCCCCCGCCCTGGCCGCAGCGGAGCGGCCCCGCCCGTTCACGCGCGCGTGGCTGCGGTCGCTGCTGTGGCACCGGGGGAAGCCCGTCGACGAACAACGCCTCGCCGGGGCCCGGCGGATGCGCGCCGCCGAGGCCCAGCAGGCCGTCCAGCCGGGCCCCTACTGGGCCGTCGACGCGGGACCGGTGCGGATCATAGGCATCGACACCGGGCTGCTCGGCACCGTCGACGCCGAGCAGGGCCGCTGGCTGCGCGAGGTGTCCCGGGGCGACCGCCCCAAGATCCTCGTCACCGGCTCCCCGCTGTACGTGGACGGCGAGCACCACCCGTGCCCCATCGAGGGCGGCGGCACCGTCGACGACATCGTCCGCGACCCCGCCCACCGCTTCGTCGCCGCGATCGGCGGGGACATCCACAACTACCAGCGCTATCCGGTACGGGTCGCCGGGCGCACCATCCAGTACGTGGTCTCCGGGGGCGGCGGCGCCTTCATGCACGCCACCCACACCATTCCCCGGGTCTCCGTCGCGGGGGTCACCGAGGACGAGTTCCGCTGCTACCCGCTGCGCGGCGACTCGCTCGCCTTCTACAGCGGGCTCTACGGGCGCCGGCTGCGGCTGCGCCGCTTCTTCACCCTCACCGAGGCCGAGGCCACCGCCGTCATCGCCGAGCGGCTCGGCATCGGGCCGACGCGCCGCCGGCAGGACCCGGCCCGGGTCACCCGGCGGGTCAGGCTCGTGGCCGCGCTGCTCGGCACGGGCCGCAGGCCCGACAAGGGCGCGCGGTTCCGGCTGCCCGTGCGCAAGGCGTACACCCAGCTCTTCTCGCCCGGCTCGGCCACGTACAGCCCGCCGTTCTTCAAGTCCTTCCTGCGGCTGGACGTGACGCCCGACGCGGTCCGGCTGCGCTGTTTCTCGGCGACCGGCAACCTCGAGCAGGAGCTCGCCCCGCCGGTGGAGGACGAGGTGACCATCCCGCTCCAACCCGCCAGCATCCCCCTCCCTGAGTGAAACGGAACACTACTGTCCGTTTTCTGTCCGGTATCCAACCGAAGCGTTCACAGTGACCACTGATAATTTGTGGGGGCCGCGATGTACCGGAAGGTCGGGGAGGGGGGCTCGCAGCCGCGTGCGCGGCAGCTGCATCTACCCGCGCGAGCAAGGCTGAGTGCGGAGGGAGACGCAGGCATGTCCAGGGCGAGGCAGCGAATACGGGGGACGAGCCCGGGGGTGGGCCGGCGCCCGGGATCCGGTCATGGCTAGGCCCGAGGAAGGCAGCGGCCCGCGCCGCCGTACGCCTGACCAGGAGCTACCGGAAACCGACCGCCGTCCGGCCGGTTCCGGCCCCGACGCGGCGGCCGAGCCGTCGCACCCGTCGCGCGGGAGCGGCGAGGACACCGGCGGCGGCGTACGGGGCGAGGTGGCGCGGCCGCGCGTCGACCCCGAGGAGACCATGGCGATACGGGTCCCCAAGGACCCGACGGACCCTCAGAAACCCAAAACTTCGCAAAGTCCGCGGAGCCCCGGCGAGCCGCTTCGCCCCGGGGCCCCGCTGAACCCACGGCGTCCCGAGGACCCGTCGGAGGCACGGCGCCCCGGAGAGCCGGCCCGGCCGCGGCGCCCGGAGAACCGGGACCGCCCCGCACGCCGGGACCGTCCGGCGGAACGGGACCACTCGGAACGCCCCGACCGCCGGGACGATCCCGGGACCGCCGCCCCAAAGGCGCCCGCCGGTCCGGAGGCCACCATGGCGCTCCGGGTCCCCGGCGATCTGAAGGCCGCCGCCGCCAGGGCCGCCGCCTTCCGCGCCGCGACCTCCAGGCCGGGCACCGCCGAAGCCCCGGGCCGGGGCACCGGGCAGGCGGGGCGCGGCAAGCCCGGCCCCGAGGGCCCTGAAAGTTCCAAGGGGCCCAAGGAACCCAGGGGTTCCAAGGGTTCCAGGGGTTCCAAGGGTTCCAGGGGTTCCAGGGGCGGAGACGCCGACTCCGGAGCCCGTACCGCCGCCGGGTCCGAGGCCACCGGCACCCCCGCCGACCCCGAGCACACGATGGCGCTCCGGGTGCCGGAAGTGCCCCCGGAGCCCGTCAAGCCGATCGAGCCGCGCACCGGTCCCCGGCGCAAGCCCTCCGAGCCCTCTCCGCTGCGCAAGGCCGTCTCGGCCCGGCTGGAACCCGTCCTCGAGGGCATCGGCCCGCTCGCCCGCCGGATGCGGCCGCGCTACCCCCGCCCCGGCCGCAGCGGCTGGCGGCGCTGGCTGCCGTCCTGGCGGCAGTGGCTCGGCGGCTTCGCGACGGCCTTCGCCGTGATCGCCTCCCTGCTGGGCATCGCCTACGCCAACACGGAGATCCCGGAGAACCTCAACACGTACGCCACCCAGCAGGACAACGTCTACTTCTGGTCGGACGGGACGCCCATGGCGCGGACCGGCTGGGTGCAGCGCCAGGAGATGCCGCTCAAGGACATCCCGGCCCAGGTGCGCTGGGCCGTGCTGGCCGCGGAGAACGAGAGCTTCTACTCCGACCCCGGCATCTCCGTCAGCGGCATCGGCCGGGCGCTGTGGCGCACGGTCGGCCAGGGCGACACCCAGGGCGGTTCCACGATCACCCAGCAGTACGTCAAGAACGTCTACCTGTCCCAGGACCGCTCGGTCGGCCGCAAGCTCACCGAGGCCATGATCGCCATCAAGCTCGACCAGCAGATGAGCAAGGACCAGATCCTGGAGGGCTACCTCAACACCAGTTGGTTCGGCCGCGGCACCTACGGCATCCAGCGGGCCGCGCAGGCGTACTACGGCAAGGAAGTCAACGAGCTGAACGTCAGCGAGGCCGCGTTCCTCGCGTCGCTGCTGAAGGGCGCCGGCCTCTTCGACCCCTCCCTGAGCGACGCCAACCACGACCGGGCCGTGGAACGCTGGTCGTGGATCCTCGACCGGATGGTCAAGACCGGCAAGCTGTCGCCGGAGCAGCGGGCGAAGTACAAGAAGTTCCCCGAGCCGCTGAAGCAGTCCCAGGTGTACGACACCGGCCACCAGAGCGACTACCTCGTCGAGCTGGCGACCCAGTACGCCAAGAAGACCGCGAACATCTCGGACAAGGACTTCGACCTCGGCGGCTACCAGATCTACACCACCTTCGACCGCACCCGGGAGGACGAGCTCACCGAGGCCGTGACCAAGGCCCGCAAGGAGGCGAAGGCCAAGGACCCCGACCAGGCGAAGACCGCGCACTACGGGGCCGCCTCGATCGCCGACGACGGCCGCATCCTCGCCGTCTACGGCGGTCCGGACCACCGCAAACAGGGCTTCAACGAGTCCAACGCGACGACCGTCCCGGCCGGTTCGGCGTTCCTGCCGTTCGTCTATGCCGCCGGTCTGGAGCACGGGGTCACCAAGGAGCGGGACGGGTCGCCCGTGCCGGTCGGGCCCGACTCCGTCTACGACGGCGACGACGACGTGCCGGTGACCACCCCCGAGGGCCCCTACTGGGACCGCAGCGGCAAGAAGGTCGCCGGCCACAACGACGGCGGCAAGTCGTGGGGCGACATCTCCCTGCACAAGGCGCTCGCCAACTCGGTCAACACGCCCTTCATGCAGCTCGGCATGGACACCGGGCTGGTGAACGTGCGGCAGACCGCCCAGGCGGCCGGGCTGCTGTCGTCCAGCATGGGACCGCAGGTGCCGCAGCTCTCGCTGGGCAGCTCGACGCCCAGTGCCATCCGGATGGCCAGCGCCTACGCCACGTTCGACGCCGAGGGGTCGCACACGGAGCCGTACTCGGTGCGGCGGATCACGCGCAACGGCACCAAGGTGGCGCTCAAGACGCCCGGTGCGCACCGGGCGGTCAAGTCCGAGGTCGCCGGGCAGGTCACCGAGGCGCTCCAGGAGTCCTTCCAGACCCAGCATCCGGGCGCGGCGCCCGCCACGGCCGGGGTCGCGGGCAAGGGCGGCAGCAACGACAAGGACACGGCCTCCTGGTACGTCGGCACGCACCGGTCGGTGTCGACGGCGGTCGTCGTCTACCGCATGGATCTGACGAAAAGTCTCGAACCACTGCCCCTGAAGGGATTGGCCGGCTCGTCCGGCAGCGTCCCCTACGGCATCTGGTCGAGCGCGATGAGTCCGCTCGGCTGACGCGCGGGCGACAACGGCATCAACCCCCCTCCATTCTCCCTCCTCGAAGAATGCGCCACCGATGAACTCCAACGCTCACCGCCGTCGCCGCAGACGACGCAGTAAGGACCTCCTCGACCGGCTCAAGGAACGCCCCGCCGTCCTCGCCGCAGTGATCGCCTTCGTCGTCCTGTGCGTCACCGTGCCCCTGGTCGTGCTGTCCGGCGGGGACGGGACCTCCCCGAACGGGACCACCTCGGCGAAGTCCTCCGGCGGGACGGGATCCGCGAAGAACAACCAGGAACCCCAGTGGGACGGCAAGACCAAGGTGATCGGGGACGGTTCCACCTCGTACACCGGGCCGCAGAAGGACGACTTCAAGGCGGAGCCGCTGAAGCCGGGCGAGAAGCCGCCCCAGTTCGTCGTCTTCTCCTGGGACGGCGCCCTGGAGGGCGACGACAAGCTCTTCTCGCACTACCGGGAGCTGGCCAAGGAGTACAACGCCCACATGACGTTCTTCCTGACCGGCATCTATCTGCTGCCCAAGGACAAGAAGACGCTCTACCACGGGCCGATGCACGACGCCGGGGACGCGGCGATCAGCTACCCGACCGACGAACACATCCGCACCACCCTGGAGCAGCTCACCCAGGCGTGGGAGGAGGGCAACGAGATCGGTTCGCACTTCAACGGGCACTTCTGCGACGCCAAGGGCGGCGGCGACTGGAGCGTCGCGGAGTGGAAGAGCGAGATCAAGCAGTTCTACTCGTTCGTGGAGAACTGGAAGACCAACACCGGCTACACGGACATCTCGCCGCTGCCCTTCGACGCGGAGAAGGAGATCGTGGGCGGCCGGGCGCCGTGCCTGGAGGGCCAGAAGAACCTGCTCAAGGCAATCAAGGACTTCGACTGGCGCTACGACGCGAGCTCCGCGGGCGACTTCCAGATCTGGCCCACCAAGAAGGACGGCATCTGGGACTTTCCGCTCCAGATGCTCCCGTACGAGGGCGGCAAGTACCAGGGCCTGTCCATGGACTTCAACTTCCTCTACAACCAGTCCGACGGTGAGACGGACGGCGATCCCTCCCAGTACGCCGCCTGGCAGCAGGAGACCGTCGACTCCTATCTCGCCGGCTTCAACCGGGTGTACTACGGCAGCCGGGCGCCGCTGTTCATCGGCAACCACTTCGAGGACTGGAACGGCGGCATCTACATGAAGGCCATCGACGAGGTCATCAAGAACGTGTGCGTGCGCAAGGGGGTGCAGTGCGTGTCGTTCAAGGAGCTCGCCGACTGGATGGACGCGCAGAAGCCCGAGACGCTGGAGCGGCTGCGCAGCCTCGACCCGGCGCAGTCGCCCGACTGGTCGACCGTCGTGCAGTAGGCCGGGCGGGGCTCACCCCGGACTCCCGGGGTGAGCCGTGTGGTCCGGGTGGCCCGCGGTGCGCCGGGCCTCCTTCATCTCCGCCTCGAAGAGGTGGTCGCGCCCCTGGACCAGCTCGTCCCGCGCCCGGCGCTCCACGGCCTTGAAGGGCTCGTAGTAGGTGGCGTCGTAGGCCTCCACGATCTGGAACGTCCAGTGGTCCGGGATCACGTTGCGGCCGAGGATCTCCCGCTCCACCCGGTCGGCGTGGGCCGTGTGGCCGGCCTTGCGCAGCAGTTCCACCGCCCGGTCGAGTTCCAGGTCGGCGCTGCCGGTGAGCTGGTGGAAGGAGTACAGGTGGCCGCGGGCCCGTTCGGTCGTCTCCAGCGCCTTCGACAGGGCGCCGAGCGCCTCCACGGTGGTGTCGTTCACACCGTCGGGGCGCCGGTGGGCTCTGTCGGGACCGGGCTCGGCGCCGGTCCCGTGGTCGTGTCGCGGATCGGTCATGGATCACCCTGTATCCGCGACACGGCCTCTCATACCGGCCCGCGCCGCCGGATGCTCCGCTCGGCGGCACCGGGCATACCTGCGATCCGACCGGGCACACCCGTGATCCGACCGGGCATACCCGTGATCCAGTGGGAACCCGTAAGGGTCGTACGCCCGCAAGAGCGTGTGGCCGCCGGTCGGCCACCGAGGGAAGAGGTGATCATGAGCATTCCGCCGAACGATCCGGTGCCGCCCAGCCCGACGCCCGCGCCGGGGCCCACCGATCCGCAGCCGGGTCCGGCGCCCGGTCCCGTGCCCGTGCCCGCGCCCGATCCGGTGCCGCCGAGCCCGCCGTCGCCGGGCGGCCCCGATCCCGTACCGCCCGCGCCGCCGCAGCCCGGCGGGCCCGATCCGATGCCGCCCGTGCCGCGGCCGGGGCCGGTGTCGGAGCGGCCGGCCGGGTGACGGCGGCGGGGCGCCGGGGCCGCGTCAGTGCGGCGGGCGCGTGCGGGTCCTGGCCGTCTCGGCCGGGTCGTCGCGTCCGCCGGCGCCCAGCAGGCCCGTCTCCCGGAAGGGCTCGCGCGCGGAGAGCCGGGGCAGTTCCCGCCGGGAGATACGGGTGACGATCGGCGGCAGGGTGGCGCGCCCGATCTGCGCGAGGCGCAGCCAGCCGGGTACGTACACCGCCCGGGAGCGGCGCTCGACGGCCGTGACCAGCCGCTCGGCCACCTGCTCCACGGGATACACCTTCCGGGCGGGCGGCGGCATGTGGCGGCGCAGCTCCCGCAGCACGGCGTGCTGGTCGGCGTCCCGGATCATGTCGGTGTCGGTCCAGTTCAGGTAGGCGATGCCGACGGCGATCCCCTGGTGGGCGACCTCGGCCTGGAAGGCGTGGGCGAAGGACTCCACGCCCGCCTTGGAGGCGCAGTAGGCGCTCATCATCGGGGAGGCGCCGAGGGCGGCCAGGGAGGCGACCTGGAGGTGGTAGCCGCGGGTCGCCACCAGGTCGGGCAGGAAGGCCCGCGCGGTGTTGGCGCTGCCGATCAGATTCGTCTCGACGACGCGGCTCCACGTCGCCGGGTCCGTCTCCTGGAAGGGCCCGCCCTCGGCGATCCCGGCGTTGGCGACGACCACGGAGGGCACGCCGAAGCGGGTACGGATGTCGGCGGCGGCCCGCCCGAGGACCCCGACGTCGGTGACGTCGGCCTCCCACCAGCCGGTCCGGCCGGGCAGGGTCGCGGCGGTCTCGGCGAGCGCCTCGGGCTGGCGGCCCAGGAGCACCACGTCGGCGCCCCGCTCGGACAGGTCGCGGGCCATGGCGGCGCCGAGGCCGCGGGCGGCTCCGGTGACGACCGCGACACGGCCCACGAGCGGGCTCGTACGGCTCGGGGGAACAGACGGCATGTCTCGCACACTAACCGCCCCGCGCCGCACCGGCCTGCGGACGCCGGCCGCGGACCGTACGGAACCGGATCCGCAAAAGACGCGTGAAGCGGGCGTGGGTGGAAACCTGGGTGCAGCCGTAACGGAATGCGCCCGGCCGCCGAGGCCGGGTGGCCGAGCCCTGCTGGAGAGGTTGCATGGCGGTTCGTCACCAGCTCGTCAGGACGCCCCCCGACGTCGTGTGGTCCGTCCTCGCCGACCCCACGGCCTACGGCCGCTGGGTGGTCGGCACCGCCGAGACCGAACCCTGCGACGGGCACTGGCCCGAGGTCGGGGCGTCGCTCAGCTTCGATGTCCGCCTCGGACCGCTGACCTTGAGCAACAGGACGGTCGTCCGCTACAGCGACCCGCCCCGGGAGCTCGGCCTCGAGGCGCACTCCGGGCCCCTGGGCACCGCCCGGATCGCCCTGACCGTGCAGCCCTGGGGCGACGACACGCTGGTCGTCGCCGACGAGCATCCGCTGCGGGGCGCGGGCGGCTCCCTGCACAATCCGCTCTTCGAGGTACTGGTCCAGCTGCGCCACCGCACCATGCTCGGCCGGCTGGCGAAGCTCTGCGAGGACCGCCACCGGCGCGCGGGCCGGGCGCCGGCCCCCGCCGCGCCCCGGTGAACCGGTCGCGGGACGCCGCGCCCGCCGAGGCGCACAGCAGACGGTGAACAGGAGGCAGTCATGCCGGACGCGGTGGTGATCGGTGCCGGGCCCAACGGTCTGGTCGCGGCCAACCTGCTGGCCGACGCGGGGTGGAGCGTCGAGGTGCTGGAGGAGCAGAGCGAACCGGGCGGCGCCGTCCGCCACGACCGCGGGGTGCACCCCGACTTCGTCAGCGACGTCTTCAGCTCCTTCTACCCGCTGGCCGCCGCGTCGCCGGTGATCGCGGGGCTGCACCTGGAGCGCGAGGGGCTGCGCTGGAGCCACGCCCCGTACGTGCTCGCCCATCCGCTGACCGACGGCCGCTGCGCCGTCCTGGGCCGTGCCCTCGACGACACCGCCGACGCCCTGGACGTGTTCGCCCCTGGCGACGGCGACGCCTGGCGGGAGCTGCACGAGGTGTGGGAGCGGCTGCGGCCCGGCATCGTGGACGCCCTGTTCACGCCGTTCCCGCCGGTGCGCGCGACCGCCCGGCTGGCGGCGCGGCTGCGCGGCGCGGGCGGGCTGCGGCTCGCCAGGTCCCTGGTGCTGCCGGTGCGGCGGCTCGGCGAGGAGGAGTTCACCGGCGCGGGCGGCAGGCTGCTGCTCGCCGGGAACGCCCTGCACGCCGACCTCGCGCCCGAGGCCGCGGGCAGCGGCGGCTTCGGCTGGCTGATGTCCATGCTGGGCCAGACGTACGGGTTCCCGGTGCCGGCCGGCGGGTCCGGGGCGCTGACGCACGCGCTGGTGCGCCGGCTGCGCGGGCGGGGCGGCACGGTCCGCTGCGGCGACCGCGTCGAGGAGGTCGTGGTGCGCGGCGGCCGGGCCGCCGCCGTGCGCACGGCGTGCGGCGAGACGGTCCCGGCCCGCCGTGCCGTGCTCGCCGACGTCTCGGTGCCCGCGCTGTACGGCGGGCTCGTGGACGAGAGCCATCTGCCGGGGCAGCTCCTCGATGACCTGCGCCGGTTCCAGTGGGACTTCGCGACGTTCAAGGTGGACTGGGCGCTGGACGGGCCGGTCCCGTGGACCGCCGCGCAGGCCGCGTCGGCGGGCACCGTCCATCTCGCGGACGGGGTGGACGAACTGACCCGGTTCGCCGCGCAGAACGCGATGCGTCTGGTACCGGACCGCCCGTTCTGTCTCTTCGGGCAGATGACGACGGCGGACCCGACGCGCTCCCCGCTGGGCACGGAGTCCGCGTGGGCGTACACGCACGTTCCGCACGAGGTCGCCGGGGACGCGGGCGACGACGGGCTGACCGGCAGCTGGGACGAGCGGGAGCGGGAGCTGATGGCGGACCGGGTGGAGGCGCAGGTGGAGCGGTTCGCGCCGGGGTTCAGGGCGCTGGTGCGCGCCCGCCGGGTGCTGGCCCCGCCGACGCTCCAGGCCATGAACGCCAATCTGTGCGGCGGCGCCATCAACGGCGGGACCGCCGCGATGCACCAGCAGCTCGTCTTCCGGCCGCTCGCGGGCACCGGGCGCCCCGAGACGCCCGTGAAGGGGCTGTTCCTGGCCTCGGCCGGGGCGCATCCGGGAGGCGGGGTGCACGGGGCGCCGGGCGCGAACGCGGCACGCGCCGCGCTGCGCGGCGGCGCCTTCCCCAACGGTCTGACGTGGGCTCAGCGGGCCCTGACCCGCCGCGACCGCAAGGGGGACAGAGCCCGGTCGCGACCCTGATCACGGGCGGACGGAGCCCGGATCCGGCGCCATGGCATGCTGGAACACAGATCATGATCATGACGGCGGAGGAGGGCGTGCGGCAGGGTGAGCGAACGGACGGCGTTCAGCAGGGTGAAGTCGGCGACACGGCGGGGCCGGTCCGGCGCGTGGCCGGCCTGGACCGGCACCTGGGACCGGTTCGCGGCGTCCGACCCCGGGCTGCTGCGGCTCATGGCGGGACTGCGCACCGTGGGCGCCATCGCCCTCACCCTCGTGGTGCTCGCGCTGCTGCGGACCGATGTGACGCACATGGTGGCAGGGGCCATGACGGCCATGGTCTCCACCTTCGCCATCAAGGAGAAGGAGCGGGGCGCGCAGGCCGTCACGCTGCTGCTCGGGCTGCCGGTGGCGATCGCCGCGATGTCCCTGGGCGCGCTGCTGCACGCCCGGGTCGTGGCGGGCGACCTGTTCTTCCTCGCCCTGATCTTCACGGCCGTCTACAGCCGCCGCTTCGGTGACCGCGGCACCGCCCTGGGCCTGATCGGCTTCCAGGTCTACTTCGTCTCGCTGTTCGTGCAGGCCAGCTCCGCCGCGCTGCCGGGTCTCGCCGGCACCCTGGCGGTCGCCTTCCTGTGCAGCGCGGCGGTCCGCTTCGGTCTGGTGGCGGAGACGCCCGAGCGGATCCTGAGGCGGCTGCGGGAGGCGTTCCGGGCGCGGCTCGCCCAGCTCGTCTCCGCGCAGACGGACCTCCTCGACGCCGGGCCCGACCGGGTGGAGAAGGCCCTGGAGCAGGTACGCCGGCACACCGCGCGGCTGCACGAGACGGCCATGATGATCCAGGGCCGCCTGGAGGAGGGCACCAGCGACAGCGCGACCGCGGCGCTCGTGCAGCGCCGGATCGCGGACGCCGAGATCGCCGCGGAGCGGCTGGGCGTGCTGCTGCTCTCCGCGCGCAGCGCCGAGCGCGCCGACACCCTCACCCTGCATCTGCCGAACGCGCCGCTGCCCGCGCCCGGCGACCGGCTGCGGGCGCAGGACGACACCACGGCCACCCTGCGCCGGGACCTGGGCGCCCTGCGGCTGCTGGTCGTCCGCCCGGTCGGCGACGGCCGCGGGACCGCCGTCGCCCATGTGCGCAACCGTCTCCTCGGCTACCGCGACGAGGAGAACCTGCCGCGCGCCTCGGCCGCCGTGCAGGACGTCTTCCGCGGCATCGGCGAGACGGCCCGCGCCGTACTGGGCCTGCGGCTCGCCCTCGACGGGCCGCAGGACGAGTCCGACGACTCCCCCGCGACGACCCGGTCCCGGGAGGAGCTGGACGCCGAGGACGTCGCCATCGCCGGGGCCGAGGAGACCTCGCGGGACGAGGAGGAGGAGACCGGGCTGCGGCGCCCGACCACGCGGGCCGCCGTCCAGGTGTCGGCCGGGTCGGCGCTCGCCATCGTCGGCGGCGAGTTCCTGTCCAGCCAGCGCTGGTACTGGGCGGTGCTGACCTGCTGGGTCGTCTTCCTGAACACGGCGTCCACCGGCGAGATCCTGGTCAAGGGCTACCGGCGGCTGCTCGGCACCGTCTTCGGGGTGGTTGCCGGAGTCGTCCTGGCCGGCGTGGTCGGCAACCACACGATCGTCGCCTTCGCGCTGGTCCTGCTCTTCATCTTCGCGATGTTCTTCACCGCGCCGCTGTCGTACTCCCTGATGTCGTTCTTCGTGACGGCGATGCTGGGGCTGCTGTACACGCTGCTCAACACCTACAGCCCGGCGGTGCTCGTGCTGCGCATCGAGGAGACCGCGCTCGGCGCCGCCTGCGGGATCGTGGCGGCGGCGCTGATCCTGCCGGTGCACACCGACCGGCGTACCGACGAACTCCTCGCGACGGTGCTGAGCCGGCTCGGGGACGTGACCGGGGCGGCGGTGGAGCAGCTCAGCGGCGGTCCGGCGCTCGATCTGCTGGACCGGGCGCGGGACCTGGACACGGCCCTGGAGGATCTGCGGGCCTCCACCCAGCCGCTGACGCATCCGGTGACCCCGCTCAGGTCCCGGCGGGAGACCGTCCGCTATCTCGTCGCGCTCCTGGAGACCTGCGCGTACCACGCGCGTTCGCTGGCGGCGACGGCCGAACTGCTCCCGCACAGCAAGAGCGTGGCCGCCGACCCCCGGCTGAAGCGGGTCGGCCGGCGCATCGCCCACAACATCGAGGTCCTGCACGGGCACGTCGAGGACCAGAAGGAGCCCGGCGAGGTCGAGACCGGCGCGAGCCTCGCCTCGATGCTGGAGACCGACAGCCGGTCGGCGCCCCGGCACGACCGCGTGACCGGCCGCGTCCTGCGCCATCTGCAACGCCTGGACGAGGGCGTCGTGGGCCTGGCCCGTCCCCTCGGTGTCCCCGTCGCCACCCCGGAGGAGACCTCCCGCCGCACGGCCGCGGCGGGGTGAGCCCGGCCTCCCCCGTCGCTCCCGTCCCTCCCCCACCGGAGTGAGGCCCCGGCCCGCGGCGAGCCGGCCGGGGCGGCCAGGTGGGGTGGGGCCCCCTCGCTTCGGGGCGGTGGGCAGTGTAGACATGGCACATGGTCCGACTATTGGCTCGAACCCGGGCTCAGTCGACCCGCTGGCTCGACGGCCTGCGCGCACGGCGCGGGCAGGACGCCCCCCGCCGGGCGCGGGAGCCACGAGCGCGGCGGACGGCGCACGATCCGTCCGGGCAGCGCGGCACCGGGCACCGGCACGGGCCGGCCGCCGGGCGCTCCGGGCTGGGCGGGCAGCGGTCCGCGCAGAAAGCGCAGGGCGGGCAGCGGTCCGGACTGGGCGGGCGCAGCGTCGCGGGCCAGGTCTTCCTGCTGCACGTGGTGATCGTGCTGCTGCTCGTGGTGGCCGCCTCGGTCGCGCTGGTCCTCCAGGTACGGCACGACAGCACCGACGAGGCCCGCAATCGCTCGCTCGCCGTCGCCGAGACCTTCGCCGGCGCCCCCGGCACTCTGGAGGCGCTGCGCTCCCCCGACCCCACCGCCGCGCTGCAACCGAGCGCCGAGGCCGCCCGCAAGCGGTCGAAGGTGGACTTCGTCGTCGTGATGAACACCGACGGGATCCGCTACACCCACCCCAGGCCGGACCGGATCGGGAAGAAGTTCGTCGGCACCATCGGGCCCGCACTGGGCGGACGGGTCGTCGTCGAGGAGGTCGACGGGACCATAGGGCGCCTCGTGCAGGCGGTGGTGCCGGTGAAGGACTCCGACGGCACGGTGGCGGGCCTGGTGTCGGCGGGCATCACCACGGAGAACACGGGCGGCGTCGCGGACCGGCAGCTCCCGCTCCTGCTGGGCGCCGCGGCCGCCGCGCTCGCCCTCGCCCTCGGCGGCACGGCGCTGGTCAGCAGACGGCTGCGGCGCCAGACGCACGGCCTGGGCCCGTACGAGATGACCCGGATGTACGAACACCACGACGCGGTGCTGCACGCGGTCAGGGAGGGCGTGATCATCGCGGGCGGGGAGGGGCGGCTGCTGCTCGCCAACGACGAGGCGCACCGCCTGCTGGATCTGCCCGAGGACGCCGAGGGCCGCCATGTGCGCGAGCTCGGTCTCGACCCGGACACCACGGACCTGCTGGCCTCGGGGCGCATCGTCACGGACGAGGTGCACCTGGTCGGCGAGCGCCTGCTGGCGATCAACCAGCGGCCCACCGATCTGCGCGGCGGCCCGCCGGGCAGCGTCGCGACACTGCGCGACACCACCGAACTGCGGGCGCTGACAGGCCGCGCGGAGGCGGCGGGCGAACGCCTGAAGCTGCTGTACGACGCCGGGGTGGGCATCGGCTCGGGCCTCGACGTGACCCGTACCGCCGAGGAGCTGGCGGAGGTCGCGGTCCCCCGGTTCGCGGACTTCGCCACCGTGGACCTGGCCGAGGCGGTGCTGCGGGGCGAGGAGCCGCAGGCGGTCACCGAGCTGCGCCGTACCTCGCTCACCGGCGTCCGCGAGCACGCCCCGCTGTACCCGGTGGGCGCGCGGATCACCTTCGTGGCCTCCTCGCCGCAGGCCCGCGCCCTGGACACGGGACGCCCGGTCCTCGAACCCGACCTCACGGCGGCCCCCGGCTGGCAGGCCCAGGACCGCGAGCGCTCCGCCGAGGTGCTGCGGTACGGGATCCACTCGCTGATCGCGGTGCCGCTGCGCGTGGGGCACCTGGTGATGGGCGTGGTCACGTTCTGGCGGTCGGGCCGGCCCGAGCCGTTCGACGAGGAGGAACTCGCCCTCGCCGAGGAGCTGGTGGCCAGGGCCGCGGTCTCCATCGACAACGCCCGCCGCTACACGCGCGAGCACACCATGGCCGTGACCCTCCAGCGCAGTCTGCTGCCGCGCAAGCTGCCGGAGCAGAACGCCCTGGACCTCGCCCACCGCTATCTGCCGGCGCAGGCCGGGGTGGGCGGCGACTGGTTCGACGTACTGCCGCTGTCCGGTGCCCGGGTGGCGGTCGTGGTGGGCGACGTGGTCGGCCACGGACTGCACGCCGCGGCCACGATGGGGCGGCTGCGCACCGCGGTGCACAACTTCTCGGCCCTGGACCTGCCGCCTGACGAGCTGCTGTCGCTGCTGGACGAGCTGGTGGCCCGGATCGACCAGGACGAGGCGGCCGACAGCCACGGCGCGATCACCGGCGCCACCTGCCTGTACGCCGTCTACGACCCGGTCACCCGGCGCTGCACGGTGGCCCGCGCCGGGCATCCGCCGCCCGCGCTGGTCCGCCCCGACGGCGGCGTGGAGTTCCCCGAGGTGCCCGCGGGGGTGCCGCTCGGGGTGGGCGGACTGCCCTTCGAGGCGGCCGAGCTGGAGTTCGCGGAGGGCAGCCGTCTCGTGCTGTACACGGACGGTCTGGTCGAGGACCGGGAACGGGACATCGACACGGGCATCGAGGCGCTGGGCGCCGCCCTGGAGCGGTCCTGCGGGTCCCCGGAAGACATGTGCCAGGCGGTCCTTGACGCGCTGCGCCCGGCCCGGCCGAGCGACGACATCGCGCTGATCGTGGCCGGCACCCGGGCCCTGGGGCCCGGCCGGGTCGCCGACTGGGACGTGCCGGCCGATCCGGCGGCCGTCGGGGACGTGCGGGCCGCGGTCACCGCCCGGCTCACCGAGTGGGGGCTCGAGGACATGACCTTCACCACGGAGCTGGTCCTGAGCGAGCTGGTCACCAACGCGATCCGGTACGGCGGCAGCCCCATCCGCGTCCGCATCATCCGTGACCGCGCGCTCATCTGCGAGGTCTCCGACAGCAGCAACACCTCCCCGCACCTGCGCTACGCGGCGAGCACCGACGAGGGCGGGCGGGGCCTGTTCCTGGTGGCTCAGCTCGCCGAGCGCTGGGGCACCCGCTACACCCCGGCGGGCAAGGTCATCTGGGCCGAGCAGCCGCTGCCCTGAGCCGCCCGCGAGCCGTCCTCGGGGGCGACCACGCACGGTACATTTCCGCTCCTTTTGCGCATCGGCGCCGATGGGGTTTCCCTGGAAGTGGGAGGACGGTGACGCGGTTCTCCCGCAGCGAAGAACTTCGCATGTCTCTCGAAAGGGATGGTGGCATGTCTTCCACCGAGTTTCTGAACGAGACCACTGAAGTCCAGGGCGTGGACATCGAAGCCGCCCTCGACCCGGCGGAGGTCGACGGAACGTTCCGCGACAGCCGGGAGTGCGCGGCGCTCGCGCTGTCGGGCGCTGAGGGCAGCCTCCTTCTGTCTCCTCCGACGCCGCGGCCCAAGAAGAAGGGTTGACGGGAGGCAACTGAATGGATGAGTCAGGCACTCCGACCCAACTAGCGGGCGCTGTGCAGGACTTGGCCACGGAGGTGGTCTCCGCTCTCCGGAGCGGGGACCCCTTCCGGCTGTCGGGCCAAGTGGCGCACCGGGACGACACCGCTCCGGCCGCCGATCTGACCCTCGCCGCCGTGCGGGTGCTCGGAGCGGACGTACTGCTGCCGAACGTGCTGCGCCGCACCCCCACCGACCCCGACGACCTGGCCGTGGTGAGCCGGGCCGTGCACGCCTTCCCGCCGCCCGGCGGCGCCTCCCCGGCCTCGGCCTGGAGCCACTGGGCGCTGCGGACCACGCTGTCCCGGCTCGACGCCTCCCTGAACGGCGCGCCGGACGCGCACACCGAGCCCGGCGCGGACTGGCTCCAGGACACCTCCTGGCAGGTCCTCACCCGTCAACTCGCGGCGCTGGCCGCGCTCGCGGTGCCGGGCGACGACTCGGCGGTGACCCGCGCTGCGCGCGCCCGCCCGGTCGACGTCGCCCGCGGTTTCGTCCGCGCGGTCCGCCGCCGCGACTGGCTCCAGGCGGCCGGCGCGGGCCGCTGGCTGGTCCTCCTGGACGGCGTCCCGGACACCCTCGGCCTGGAGGGCGGTCTCGACTTCGTGGCGCAGATGAGCGGCGCGGACGCCCGGGTGGCACTGCACCTCCAGGCGGCCCGGCTGCTGCGGGCCGGAGTGCCGGTGTGACGGCGCGCGGCACACGGGAGGCGCGTGATGTGCGCGAGGCGCATGGCCTGCGGGAGACGCACGGCACGCGGGCGGCGCGTCCCGTGCGGAAGGTGGGCGAGGCCGCGCTGGACTGGGTCTTCGCCCACCGCGGCGAGTTCCGGCTCGACGAGGACGCGCTCGCCGTGCACGGCGATGTCAACGCGAGCTGGAAACCGCTGGGCGAGCTGGCCCAGGTCTGTGTCAGCGTGCGCCGGCACACCGCGCCGGACGAGCCGGTGCACCAGAAGGCGTCCGCCCTCCTGGAGTTCGCGTGGGAGGAGACCGGACGCGGCGCCCTCTTCCACGAGTTGCAGCGTCTGGAACCGTTCGCCACGTATCCGATGGAGGTGTACGCGGCGTTCGCCTCGGCCGGGCTGCGGCACCCGCGCTACGAGAGCGCCGCGGCCACGGTGGCCCGTACCCGCGGCTGGCGGATGACGGAGCAGGAGCCCAACCGGCGGCTCAGCGTGCTCAACTCCGAGCGGCGCAGCGGCATCCCGCCGCACGACGACGATCTGGCGGGCGCGCTGCGGCGCACCTGGCTGGGCGGGCTGCCCGAGCCGTGGACCTTCGAGCGCGCCGCCGGCTACACGCTCACCCACGTCGTCTTCCACCTGACCGACTGGGGGTACGTGCCGGACGGGCTGCCCCCGGACGTCGCGGCCTATCTCCGGCAGTGGCTGCCGCCCTGGCTCGACACCTGTCTGGAGCACGAGCAGTGGGATCTGACCTGTGAGCTGCTGGCGGTCGCGGCCAGTCTGCCGGGACCGCCCGACCGCGCGGTGCTGGCGGAGTCCTGGGCCGGGCTCGCGGCGGCGCAGGACGCCGCCGGTGCCGTACCGGAGATCGGTCCCGGACCCGGCGGCCGGGCCGCGGCCCCCGGCTTCCGGGCCTGTTACCACTCGACGCTGATGGCCGCCTTCGCCGCCGCGCTGACCGCCGACCGGCTGCGGCAGGACACAGGAGCAACGGTATGACCGACACCCGCCTCATACATCAGGTGGGCGTGCGGGCCATCGAGTGGCTGCACGCCCACCGCGACGGCTTCCGCCTCGAACCCGACGTCGATCCGGAGGTCGGCTACCTCGACCGTTTCAAACCGGTCGGCGAGCTGGCCCTCATCTGCAAGGTCCTCTTCCGCGAAGGGGTGGCCGGCTCCCGGCAGGCCGAGCTGGCCCGGCAGCTCCTCGACCACGCCTGGCGGCACACGCTGGACGGCGGCCGGTCGCTGGTGCGCGGTCAGCGCACCGAGCCGATATCCCCCGTCCCGTTCGAGGTGTACCTGCCGTTCTGGGAGCTGGGGCACAGCGAACCCGAGCTGGAGCGGGCGGTCCGGCTCAATCACCGGCTCGACAGCACGGCCGCCTTCGAGCTGCCGCCGACCCGCAGGCTCGGGCTCTCCGCGTTCCAGCGCCGCTTCGGTCTGCCGCCCCGGCCGCCGGAGGCCGAGGTCGTCGGCAGGACCTGGCTGGGCCGCACCCCCGAGCCCTGGTCGGTGGAGGGGCACATCGCCTACTCCGTCACGCACACCGTCTTCCACCTCACCGACTGGGGCGAGCACCCGGAGGGCCTGCCCGCCCCGCTCGCCGACTACCTCGCCACCTGGCTGCCGGTCTGGCTGGACGACTGGCTCGACCTGGAGCGCTGGGACCTGCTCGGCGAA
This sequence comes from Streptomyces sp. NPDC059785, assembly GCF_042732375.1. Lineage (NCBI taxonomy): Bacteria > Bacillati > Actinomycetota > Actinomycetes > Kitasatosporales > Streptomycetaceae > Streptomyces > Streptomyces sp. NPDC059785. The sequence continues at coordinate 17,034 of NZ_JBHWHV010000081.1, read as the reverse complement.
CTGCTGGTGGTCGACGCCTGTCTGCCCCGGCCCACCCTGGACGCACGGGCGTGGGCCGGGTTCGCCGCGGCGCAGCAACCCGACGGCGCGATGCCCGCGCTGCGCACCATGCCGCGGGGCGACCCCGAAGAGGTCTTCGACCTGGTCTACCACCCGACGCTGGTGGCCGCCTTCGCCTCCTGCGTCGCCACCTCCCGCGCGCTGGCCGACCTCGCGCACGTCCCGGCATGACGACCGCCCGCGCCGCCCGCTGGCCGGACACCTGCCCCGAGGACCCGTCGACGGCCCCGGCACCGCATCCGGAGACCGTGGACGAGCAGGCCGTGGACGAGCAGGCCGTGGACGAGCGGGCCGTACGGGAGCGGCTCGACGCCGCCGTCCGGGCCGTGGACGCGCCCGACGTCGTCTTCGCGCTCTCCCGGCACGGCCGCCGCACGGTGCGCTCAGGCGGCACCGGACCGCCCCCGCCGGTGCCACGGACCCGGCTGCGCTACGAGATCGGCTCGGCGTCCAAAACGTTCACCGGGCTGCTGCTGGCCCAGCTCACCCAGACCGGGCTGCTGTCCGGGGGCGAACCGGCCGCCGCGCTCCTCGCGCCCGGCCGGTGGCGCGGGGAGCGCGACCCGGTCACGCTCGCCCATCTGATCACCCACACCGCCGGCCTGCCGGGCCTGCCCGCCGACTTCTTTCCGCGGGCCCTGCCCACGCTGCGCACCAACCCGTACGCCGGTTACCCGGACGAGCGGGTGATCGCCGCCTTCCTGCGGCACCGGCGGCGCCACCGGCCCGGCACCCGCTGGCACTACTCCAACTTCGGGGTCTCCGTACTGGGGCACGCGCTGGCCGCGGCGACCGGCACGCCCTGGGAGGAGCTGCTGACCGGCCGGGTGCTCGGCCCGCTGCGGCTCGGCGAAACCGCCCTGCGGGCCGGCGGTCCGGGCACCGACGCGGTCGGGCACCGCGGGGACGGCACGACGCCCGTGCCCCCGCTGACCGTCGGCGGTTTCCAGGCGGCCGGCGCCGTCCGGGCCGTCCCGGACGATCTGCTGACCTTCCTGGAGGCCCATCTCGACCCGCGGGACATACCGCTGGCCGGCGCGCTGCGGGCGGTACGGCGGCCGGTGCTGCGGCGCGGCGTCGGGCACCGGCACGTGCACACCGTCGCCTGGTTCCAGCACCCGGCCGAGGGCGGCCCGCTGTACTTCCACGCCGGGGCGACCCTCGGCCAGCAGGCGTTCCTCGGCTTCCGCCCCGGCACCGGCACGGCACTGGCCGCGGTGTGCACCCGCCGCTTCCGCGTCCGCGACACGTTCGTGCGGACCGCGTACGAGGTGCTGGCGGAGGACTAGGGCGTGTTGCGAAAGTCCCGTCGTTCGTCCGACGGGCGGGCCGCGCGGCGTCAGGTGCGTGCTCCCGGCGTGCCGGGCGCAAGCCCTCGTACTGGACGTACTCGGGCTTTCGCCCGGTGCGGCGAGAGGGCGTGCATGGCGTCGCGCGGCAGGCGGGACTTTCGCAACACGCCCTGGGGGCGCCGGTCACGGTCCGGCGCCCCCGTACGGCGGTTCCTCAGAGGCGCTGCCACAGCTCCGGGGTGAGGGCGGGCCGCCACGCGCCCTGCGCCTGGTGGCCCTGGAGGCACTGGTAGGTGCGGCCGTCGTAGGTCACTTGCGTCCCGACGTCGTAGACCCGGCCGGTCGCCCAGGAGCCCGCGGGGGCGTCGTGGTCGCCGGACGTGCCGGCCTGCGCGGCGTTGGTCTTCAGGGCCAGTCCGTAGTGGCTGAGCAGTTCGTTGACCGGCTGGTAGAAGGTGGTGCCGCCGCTCTTGCAGTCCCCGGTGCCGCCCGAGGTGACGCCCTGCGCCTGGGTGCCCGCCACATAGGGGCCGCCGGAGTCACCCGGCTCGGCGCACACGGTCGTCCTGGTGACGCCGTCGACGGTGCCCTCGGAGTAGGACACGCTCGTGTCGTGCTGTTCGATCTTGCCGCAGTGCCAGCCGCTGGTGGAGCCCGAGCGGCAGACGGCGGCGCCCACCATGGCCTGCACCGAGCCGGCCACCTCGACGTCCGAGTTCCCCTCGCCCTTGACCTTCGGGGTCGCGGTCCACTTGTCGTTGGCCAGGACCCACGCCATGTCGTCGCCCGGGAAGACGGACGCCTGGAAGACGCCCTGCGCCTCCTTGTTGAAGCCGGTGGTCTTGGCGCCGGACTTGCCGCAGTGCCCGGCGGTCGCGAAGCCCTGCTGCTTGTCCTTGGTCACCGGGAAGCCGACCGAGCAGCGGGCGTTCTCGTCGATGTAGTACGCGTCACCGCCCCGGATCTCGTGCAGGAGCCGGGGCCGGTCCGCCGTCACCGTGACGGCCGTCAGCGCCTTGTCGACCTTCGCGGCGGCGATCAGGGCGTCCGCCGCGGCCTGGCTCGTCGCCTCGACCGTCACCCGGTTGGCCCGTACGTCGACGTAGCGGACCGGCGTGTTCAGGGCCTTGGCGCCGAGCGTCGCCTCGTCCAGTTTCGCCTTCGCGGCCCTGAGGTCGCCGAGGGCGGTCCTGACGACGGCGGCCCTGGCGCCGCCTGCCTTGATGGCGGCGACGTCCCCGGCGTGGGTGGTCGCGACGGTCAGCTCGGACGAGGTGGTGCCGGTGACCCACGCGCCGGCGAAGTGCTTGCCCAGCGAGTTCTGCAGCCGCCCGGCACGGGTGCCCGCCTCCGCCTCGTTCACCAGCCGGGCCCTGGCCTGAACCTCCGTCAGGCCCAGGTCGCGCCGCAGGGCGCGCAGTACGTCGGGCGACGGTCCGCCGCCGCCGAGCGGTCCCGCGAAGGAGGGCGCGGACTTGAGCCCGGAGGGCTCGGCGGCCGCGGCTCCGGGCAGCGCCGTCAGCGCGAGCGTGCCGAGCACGGTCAGGGCGGCACAGCATGCTCCGGCGTGTCTGTGGACCATCGGGTGTCTCCTCGATTCGGTGACGATTGGGTGACGCAATGCCTGAGAATCGTAGGTTTTTCCGAAAGTACGTCAGAAAATGCCCGCAATCCGACCGTTCCGCGCTTTGGCCGACAGGAAGGGCCCGCCCGGCGGAGCGCCGGGTGTCGGCGCACCGGCGGCCCGGGTAGCCATGCCCGGCGCGCCGGACCCGCCCGGCGCGGGCCTTCTCCGGGGTCTTACGCGGGCTTGAGACCCGGGCTGCCCACCTCGGTCACGAACGAGGCGGCCGTGGTGACCGGCGCGTTCGGCTTCGTCACCGCCGACACCGTCCTGAAGTCGGCCCGCGCCGCCTTGCGGCCCAGCTCGACCCGCACATAGCCGCGCCGCCCGTTGTAGAACTTCAGGTGCGGGTTGGCCTTGGTGTACGTCTCCCAGTTCCCCGGTCTGTCGGCGCCGTCCTTGCCGCTGGCGATGGACGTGGCCACGATCTCCGTACCGAGGGTCCTGGAGTCCGGGTCGTCGAACCTGTCCTTGATGTCGAAGGCGTAGCCCACGTGGACGTCGCCCGTCAGGACCATCAGGTTGTCGACGCCGGCCGCCTTCGCACCGGCGAGGACCCGGTCGCGGGAGGCGCGGTAGCCGTCCCAGGCGTCCATGGAGAGCTTCGCCACCGGGTTGAGGTCGAGGCGGCGCTGCGAGAAGCAGACCTGCTGGGGCACCACGTTCCACAGGGCGCCGGACTCCCGCCAGCCGTCGATCAGCCACTTCTCCTGCGCGTCCCCGGTGATGGTGCGCTTGGGGTCGTCCGACTCCGGCCCCGGGACGTGCTGGGTGTCGCCGTACGCCTGGTCGGAGCGGTACTGCCGGGTGTCCAGGACGTCGAACCGGGCGAGCGTGCCCCAGGCGAGGCTGCGGTAGAGCCGGCAGTCGGGGCCCTTGGGCAACTGCGCGCTGCGCAGCGGCTGGTTCTCCCAGTACGCGCGGTAGGCGGCGGCGCGGCGCAGCAGGAATTCCTCCGGCGGGTCGTTCTTCTCGTCGATGGGGCCCGCGTAGTTGTTCTCGGTCTCGTGGTCGTCCCAGGTGACCACGAACGGGTGCGCCGCGTGCACCGCCCGCAGGTCGGGGTCGGACTTGTACAGGGCGTACCGCAGCCGGTAGTCCGCCAGTGTGGTCGCCTCGCGGTTGAAGACGTCGGGCAGCTTCCGGTCGGTGTAGCCGCGCGCGCCGCCGGCCGCGTTGACGGCGTACTCGTACAGGTAGTCGCCGAGGTGGAAGACCACGTCGACGTCCTCCCCGGCGAGATGGCGGTGGGCCGTGAAGTAGCCGTCGTGGTAGGCCTGGCAGGAGACAGCGGCGAAGGTGAGGGACGGGGCGGCGGCCGAGGGGGCGGGGGACGTGCGGGTGCGGCCCTTGTCGCTGATCCAGCGGCCGGTCTTGAACCGGTAGTAGTAGTCGTGGTCGGGGTCGAGGCCCTTGACCTCGACGTGCAGGGAGTGGTTGTACTCGGGAAAGGCGACCTTGATCCCGCTGCGGACGACGGAGGCGAAGCGCTCGTCGGTGGCGACCTCCCACTGGACGGCGACGGTCCGCCCGTTCAGCCCGCCGCCCTCCTCGAAGGGCGCGGGGGCGAGCCGGGTCCACAGCAGTGCGGTGGTGGGCATCGGGTCGCCGGAGGCCACGCCGAGCGTGAAGGGGTTGTCGCTGATCTTCGCCGGTTCGAGCTCGGCGGCGCGGGCGGCGCCGGTGGCCGGCAGATTGGTGCTGAAGGCGAGGGACGCGGCCGCGGCGGTCAGGCTGAGGAACCGGCGGCGCCCGAAGTGCCGTGCGGCGGCTCGCAGTTCGAGGTCGTGACGCGAAGGGGTGGGGTGCGACAGCGGTCCGGGCCGGCCTCTTGGGGTCATGCGGTCTCCTCTCGTGGTTGCCTGCGCGGGGGCCCTGGGAGCTCCGTACGCCGGACGCCTGGACGGTGGACTTCCGCATGTTAAACAGACAAAGATCACAATTCCGGCAGGCTTGGACGGTAGAGAGCGTCGATGCCGTCATTCGTGGAGGCCGCTCGCGCGCACCGGCCGTCCGGCGCCCGGCGCGGGTGACGGAGGTACGGCGCCGACGGGGCCGCGCACGGCGGACGGCCGCCCTCGCCCAGGACCCGACCGGACGCCTCAACTGGTCACTGGAAACACTTACTTGACGAGCCGTCGGTCGCGCGGGCCGGAAGCGCGGCAGATCGGATGTCCGGGGCCGGTGACCCTCCGGCCGTCCTCGGCCCCGGGGCGCGGCCGCGGCACCGGAGCCCGTCACCCCGGGACGCCGCCGGGCGCGCCGTACGACCCGGCACCGGAGTGAGAGCGGTCGGCCGCGCGGCGCGTCAGAAGGCGTAGCGGATGTCCAGCCACGGGGCGTGGCGGGCGACGAGGCTGCGCACGGTGTGCACGGCCTCGCGCTTGACGTCGTTGCGGTAGCGGAGGTTCTCCGCGCCGTTCTGCGAGTGCTTGGTCTGCTGGAGCTCCGGCCGCCACAGCAGGTCCTCGGCCCGGGGGTGCCAGCCGAGGTTGACCTCGTGCAGGCCCGCGTTGTGGGTGAGCATGATGACCTCGGCGCGGGCCTGCTCCTTGACGCGGGCCGGCAGCACATCGTCCATGTGCGTGAGCAGCTCGGCCCACGCCTGCTGCCAGCCGGGGCGGATCACGACGGGCGACAGGTTGAAGTGCACCTCGTACCCGGCCTCCAGGAAGTCGCCGGCGGCGGCGATGCGCCGGTCGACCGGGCTGGTCCGCAGGTCGAGCAGGCGGGAGTCGTCGGCGGGCATCACCGAGAAGCGGATACGGGTACGGCCGCGCGGGTCCAGGGCCAGCAGGCCGGGGTTGACGAACTTGGTGGCGAAGGACGCCTTGGCGGTGGGCCACTGCCGGAAGGCGTGCACCAGATCGGCGGTGTTGTCGCAGATCAGCGCCTCGACCGCGCAGTCGCCGTTCTCCCCGATGTCGTAGATCCAGGCGTCCGGATCGCACTGGTTGGGTTCCGGCTTGCGGCCCCGGGCGGCGACGTGGCGACCGAGGTGGGCGATGATGCGGTCGATGTTGGTGAAGACGGTGACCGGGTTGGCGTAGCCCTTGCGGCGCGGTACGTAGCAGTAGGCGCAGGACAGGGCGCAGCCGTTGGCGGGGCCCGGCGCGATCCAGTCGGCGGACCGTCCGTTGGGCCGCGTGGCCAGGGTCTTCTTCACGCCGAGCACGAGCGTCTCACGCTTGACCTTCATCCACCGGTCGACGTTGCCCTCGTTGCCGTACAGGTGCGGGATCCGCCAGTGCGAGTCCACCTCGACGAGGCGCGCGCCGGGGAACCGGGCGATGATCTCGCGCCCGCGCGGCGAGGCCGCCGCGGCCGGCTCGGCGTAGATCTCCCGCACGGGGAGCAGCCTGCGCAGCTCCGCGGAACCGGCGGGCGCGGGTCCGGCGGGTGCGGGAGCCAGCGCGTCGAGGCCGAAGAGCGGCTCGGTTCCGCCGCCCGGCACGGGCGAGGAGGGGCGCATGGATGCTCCGGAGTGGGTGGACGGTAGTTGCGTTACTCAATCGTACGAAACTGAACCGTATGCCCCTTTGTCCCGGCGGGCGCCGAGGTGCCGCGGGGGCGCGGTGCCTGGCGTGGGACTTCCGGGGCATACGCACGCCATCGCGAGCGCGGGAGACGGAAGCGGGGAGGGAGAGATGTCATGCAACTGGCACGAGGACTGAGCGACGATCCCGGGGGCTGGTGGTGGGCGCTGGGCGCGCTGGCCCTGTACGCCGTGATCAGTTTCGGGCTCCAGTACCGGACGCGGGCCCGGCGCGGGGCCCGGCACCCGGCACGTGCGGCCGCGCACGACCTGAAGGACCGGGAGGAGCCGCAGTCGGGACGGCAGCGGTTCACCAGCCGCCTGATCATGGCGGGTGGCGCGGCGGCGGTCGTCCTGGCCGCCGCGTTCACCACCGGAGCGGTGCGGGTGGTGACCGTGGGCATCGTGGCCGTACTGGGCGTGACCGCGTGGGCGTACTACGACCACCGGGCCGAGGCAGGTGCCTCGCGGGAACAGTGACGTGTGGGGCATTCTGAGGTCACGGCCGTGTCGGCCGGGGCGCGGGAATGCCCGCCGGGCGGGTTCCTGCACCACTGTCCCGGTGCAGGAACCCGCCGCACCCGCCGGCGCCCGGTGCGCTCACGGCGGCATCCGCGGGCCGCGGCGCCCTCACGGCCGCATCCGCGGGCCGCGGCGCGCTCACGGTCCCGGGCCGGGGTCCGGCCGCACCGCCTCCTCGATCCCCGCCCGCGCGGCCTCCAGCTGCGCGGCGAAGGCGATGCCGAGGAACAGGGCGATGCCCGTCAGGTTCGCCCACAGGAGCAGCGCGACGAACGCGGTCAGCGGCCCGTACACGGCACCGAAGGAACCGCTCTCGTCGACGTAGAGGGCGAGCAGCCAGGTGGCGGCGACCCACAGCACCAGATGGACCGCCGAGCCGAAGGCGAGCCAGGTGTAGCCGGGCTGGTCCCGCCGTGGCGCCCAGCGGAAGATCACCGCCGAGGCGATCCAGGCGAGCGCCACGCCCAGCGGTATCCGCAGCGCGTTCCACCAGCCGGTACTGCCCGGTGCGAGGCCGAAGGTCTCGGCCACGGCGTCCCCGACCGCCTCGCCCGCGACCAGGACCAGGAACCCGAGCACCATGGGCATGCCCGCGGCGAGCGCGAGGACCAGGGCCCGGCCGTACTTGCGGTGGAAGGGCCGGTCGCGCTCGATGCCGTAGATCCGGTTGGCGCCGCGCTCGACCTGGCCCATCGCCGACGCCAGGTTGAGCACCGCGAAGGCCAGGCCCACCCACATCGCGACCGCGCTGCGGACCCCGGCGCCGGCCGTGCGCTCGGTCCTGGCCAGGGCGTCCTTCACGAGATCCGCGCTGGCGCCGGGCACGATCCGGCCGAGGGTGAGTTCGGTGATCCGTCCGACGCTCTCCGTGTGCACGGTGGTGGCCGCGCCGACCAGGGCGATGGTGAACGGCACCAGACCGAGGACGACCTGGAAGCCCAGGGAGCGGGCGCTGGTGAACCCGTCGGCGTAGCGGAACCGGGAGAACGCGTCCAGGAGCAGACGGCGCCCGCCGTAGCGGCGCAGCGCGGTCAGCGCCTCGTCCCCGGAGAGCTCGTCCCCGATCATGTCCCGTGTCTGCGGGACGTGCACAGCGGTCCCCATGCGTGTGCCTCCTTCGGGCCGTCGCGTGGCCGTCCGGTCCGGCGGGCGGTCGGCCGCCCCGTCGTACGGCCGCCCCGTCGTACCGCTTGCGGCCGGCCCGTCGTACCGTCTCCCCCGGCCCGCCGGTTTCAGCCGTGGCCCTGACACAATCGGGACAGAGATCCATCGAGGAGCACCGATGTGCGGCCGGCCGGGCCGCGGACCCTTGAGGAGCCCTGTGCCGCCGAGTTCACGCCCCCTGCGCAAGCTGGGCTTCCTGACCATCGGCCTGTTCGACGCGGCGGACCCGCGCCGGGGACACGAATCGACACTGGAGATCGTCGAACTCGGTGAGCGGCTCGGCTTTGACAGCGCCTGGCTGCGCCACCGCCACCTCCAGTACGGCATCTCCTCCCCCGTCGCCGTCCTCGCGGCCGCCTCCCAGCGCACCTCCCGCATCGAACTGGGCACCGCGGTGATCCCGCTGGGCTGGGAGAACCCGCTGCGCCTGGCCGAGGACCTGGCGACGGTCGACCTGCTGTCCGGCGGCCGTCTCAACCCGGGTGTCAGCGCCGGTCCCCCGATGCACTACGACCGGGTCAGGGACGCGCTGTACCCCGACACCGCCGACCACGAGGAGTTCGGCCACGACCGGGTGCGGCGGCTGCTGGACTTCGTGCGCGGTGAGCCCGCCACCGGCTTCAGCGGCACCGAGGGCTTCGAGGTGTTCTCCGACCGCGTCCAGCCGCAGTCCCCCGGGCTCGGCAGCCGCCTGTGGTACGGCGGCGGCAGCCTCTCCTCGGCCCGGTGGGCCGGCGAGCACGGGATGAACTTCCTGACCAGCAGCGTGGTGAAGGCGGAGGACGGGACGGAGCCCCGGGACTTCGCAGCCATCCAGCTCTCCCACGTACGGGCCTTCCGGGCCGCCCACCCGGACGGCGAGCGGGCCCGCGTCTCGCAGGGACTCGTGGTCATCCCCACCGACTCGGCCACGCCCGCCCAGCGGGCGAGGTACGCGGAGTACGCGGCGCGGCGGCTGCCGCGCACCACCGCCCCGCAGGGCCCGGCCCGGCTGCTCTTCGCGCCCGACCTGGTCGGCACGTCCGAGGAGATCGCCGAGCAGCTGTACGCGCACGCCGCCTTCCGGGAGATCGACGAGGTCGCGTTCGCGCTGCCGTTCACCTTCGACCACGAGGACTACGTGCAGATCCTCACCGATCTCGCGACGAAGCTCGGCCCGGCGCTGGGCTGGCGCCCCGCGGGCTGAGCGCCCTGGGTCCCTGTGACCCTGGTCCGACGGGCGGGACGGATCCGGCCGTGGTTGTCTGCCGATCATGCAGACATGGCAGACACGGCCGGGCCGCCCCTATCCGCTCGGTGCCTCCTACGACGGTTCGGGCACGAACTTCGCCCTGTTCTCCGAGTGCGCCAAGCGGGTCGAGCTCTGCCTGATCGACGACGCGGGGCGGGAGCGGCGGCTCGTGCTCCCCGAGGCGGACGGCGGGGTCCGGCACGGCCACGTCCCCGGCATCGGCCCGGGACAGCGCTACGGCTACCGCGTCCACGGGCCCTGGGACCCGGCCCGCGGCCTGCGCTGCAATCCGGCCAAGCTCCTCCTCGACCCGTACGCGACCGCCGTGGACGGGCAGGTCGACGGTGACCCCTCGCTCGCCGGGCACCGTCCGGGCGACCCCGGGCTGCGCGACGGACGCGACAGTCTCGGCCACGTCCCGCTGGGCGTCGTCACCGACCACCGCTACGACTGGGAGGGCGACCGGTCACCCGACCGGCCGTACCACGAGTCGGTGGTCTACGAGGCCCATGTGAAGGGCCTGACCCGGCTCCACCCGGACGTGCCCGAGGAGATCCGCGGCACCTACGCGGGACTGGCGCACCCGGCCGTCGTGGAGCATCTGCTCCGGCTCGGGGTCACCGCGGTCGAGCTGATGCCGGTCCACCAGTTCGTACAGGACGGCTTCCTGACCGCCAAGGGCCTGTCCAACTACTGGGGCTACAGCAGCATCGGCTTCTTCGCCCCGCACAACGCCTACTCCTCCGCGGGCAGCCGGGGCGGCCAGGTCGACGAGTTCAAGTCGATGGTCAAGGCGCTGCACCGGGCGGGCATCGAGGTCATCCTCGACGTGGTCTACAACCACACAGCCGAGGGCAACGAGAACGGTCCGACGCTGTCGTTCCGCGGCATCGACAACCGCTCCTACTACCGGCTGACGGACGGCGACCCGGCCCACTACTTCGACACCACCGGCACCGGCAACAGCCTGCTGATGCGGCACCCCAACGTGCTCCAGCTCATCATGGACTCGCTGCGCTACTGGGTGACCGAGATGCACGTCGACGGTTTCCGCTTCGACCTCGCCGCGACGCTGGCGCGCCAGTTCCACGACGTGGACCGGCTCTCGGCCTTCTTCGACGTGGTCCAGCAGGACCCGGTGGTCAGCCGCGTCAAGCTGATCGCCGAACCCTGGGACGTCGGTGACGGCGGTTACCAGGTGGGCAACTTCCCCGCCCTGTGGAGCGAGTGGAACGGCCGCTACCGCGACGCGGTGCGCGCCTTCTGGCGGGGCGACGACCACACGGCCGCCGAACTGGCCGGCCGGCTCCTCGGCTCCTCCGACCTGTACCAGCGCGACCGCCGCCGGCCCCGCGCGAGCGTCAACTTCGTCGTCGCGCACGACGGTTTCACCCTCCGTGACCTGGTGTCGTACACCGAGCGCCGCAACGAGGCGAACGGGGAGGACGGGCGCGACGGGGAGCAGGACAACCGCTCGTTCAACTGCGGGGCCGAGGGGCCCACCGACGATCCCGGCGTGCTGCGGCTGCGCGCGCGTCAGCAGCGCAACCTGCTGACCACGCTGCTGCTGTCGCAGGGCGTCCCGATGATCGCCCACGGCGACGAGACGGGCCGGACCCAGCGCGGCAACAACAACGTCTACTGCCAGGACAACGAACTCGCCTGGATGGACTGGGACTTCGGCGACGAGAGCCGCGCCCTGCTGGAGTACACCCGCCGGATCGTGGCGCTGCGCCGCGATCATCCCGTACTGCGCAGGCGGCGCTTCCTGCGCGGACCCGAGGACGGTACGCCGCCCGAGCTGGCGGACGTGGTGTGGCTGCGCCCCGACGGGCTGTCGATGACCGACGCGGACTGGCAGGACGGCGGCACGCACACGCTCGGCTGCTGTCTGTGCGGGGACGTCATCGGCGAACGGGCCCCGTGCGGCGGTCCGTCGACGGACGACTCCTTCCTCCTGCTGTTCAACGCCCGGCCCGAACCTGCGGCGTTCACGCTGCCGCCCGCCGCCTTCGGCGAGGCGTGGCGCGCCGTCGCCGACACCGCCGATCCGCTCGGCGAGGCGGCCGACGAGACGGAGTTCAAGGCCGGGGCCCGGCTGCCGCTGGAGCCCTGGAGCCTGCGCGTCCTCAGCCGCCCCTGCCGGGCGGCACCCGGCCACGGCCCGCACCCCGCCGAACGGCCGGCCACCGACGACACGGAGACACCATGACCATCGACACCGTCGCCCGCGACTACGACGAGCAGCGCAACGCACCGCTGGGCGGGTACGCCGCCCTCGCCGCGGCGTTCGTCGCCACCGCGGGGGCGTTCACCGCCGCGGCCCGCCGGCGCGGCACCGTCCTCCCGGACCGGGTGCCGCCGTGGGACGTGCTGCTGCTCGGCGCGGCCTCGTACAAAACGGCGCGGCTGTTCACCAAGGACAAGATCACCGGGTTCGTCCGGGCGCCCTTCACCCGCCGCAAGGAGGACACCACCGCGGGGGAGGTCATGGACGAACCGCGCGGCAGCGGTCTGCGCCTGGCCGTGGGCGACCTGCTGTCCTGCCCGTTCTGCTTCTCCGCCTGGTCGACCGGGGCACTGGTCGGCTGGTACGCCGTGTCGCCCAGGTCGGCCAGGCTGGCGGGCGCCGGGTTCGCCGCCATGACGCTCGCGGACTGGCTCCAGTACGCCTGGACGTGGACCCAGCAGGCCGCCGAGGACTGAGAGCGTGCGGGCCCTCGCCACGGGCCTTTCACGCGGCGGACCGAGCGGGCCCGCGCCACGGGTCTTCCACACGGCGGGCCGAGCAGGCCCGCGCTACGGGCCTTCCATGCGGCGGCGGTCCCGCTCGTCCCACTTCCTGGTGTCGCGCGGCTCCGCGTACGGCTCCTCCTCGGGCGGGTGCCCGCCCGCGACGGCCCGCTGCCGCACCGTCTCCGCGTCGAACTCCAGGCCCAGCAGGATCGCCAGGTTCGTGATCCACAGCCACACCAGGAAGACGATGACGCCCGCGAAGGTGCCGTACGTCTTGTTGTACGACGCGAAGTTGGCGACGTAGAAGGCGAACGCGGCCGAGGCGACCAGCCAGATGAGCAGGGCGAGAAGGCTGCCCGGGGTGATCCACCGGAAGCCGCGGACCTTCGCGTTCGGCGTGGCCCAGTACAGGATCGCGATCATGATGATCACCAGGACGACGAGGACGGGCCACTTGGCGATCCCCCACACCGTCAGGGCCGTGTCGCCGATGCCGAGCGCGGAGCCCGCCTGCCGGGCGATACCGCCGGTGAACACCACGATCAGCGCGCTGGCCACGGCGAGCAGCATGAGGACGACCGTCACCCCCACCCGCACCGGCAGCACCTTCCACACCGGCCGTCCTTCGGGCATGTCGTAGACGGCGTTGGCGGTGCGGATGAAGGCCGCGACGTAGCCGGAGGCCGACCAGACGGCCAGGACCACACCGACGACGGCCATCAGCGAACCGACGCCGCCCTTGCCCTGCAACTGGTCGACGGCCTGCGTGATGATGTCGCGCGCCGAGCCCGGGGCGAGCTGCTTGAGGTTGTCCAGCACCTTGTCGGTGACCGAGGGCCCCGCGATGCCGAGCAGGGAGACCAGGACCAGCATGGCCGGGAAGAGCGACAGCACGGTGTAGTACGTCAGGGCCGCCGCGCGGTCCGTCAGCTCGTCGTCCTGGAACTCGCGCAGGGTGCCGCGCAGCACGGCGGCCCAGGACCGCTTCGGCAGCGCGGTCGGCGTGTCCGGCGCCCGCCGCTCCACCTCCGCGTCGGGTCCGTACCGCTCGTCGCCCGCATCCGTGCGGGTCCCGTCGTCCGGCTCCGTGCGGGTCCCGTCGTCCGGGCCCGTGCGGTCCCTGTCGTCCAAGTCCGTGCGGTACCCGTCGTCCGGGTCCGTGTCATTGCGTCGTTCGTGACTTCCGGTAATCCGCGCCATAGCCCGGCGGGTATCCGGGCCCTGCCTGATCACACCCCGGCGGAGAAAAGGGAGCGAAGCCGCGAAACGGTCACCGGTGCCGGGGTACTCGGCGGCGGCGAGGATCCACACCCCGGAACGGAGAGCAGCCATGGCGCACGGAACGAGCGCCCGGGAGGTCGTGGACGCCCTGGAGGACGTCGACTTCCCGGCGAGCAGGGACGAGCTGGTGGAGGCCGCCCGCCGGTCGGGCGGCGGATCGGCGGAGGTCGTCGCGGCGCTGCGCGCCATCCCGCCGGACGAGTACGCGAACAGGGAAGAGGTGGCCCGGTCGGTACGGGTGGACCCCGCGTCCGACCTCGGCCTGAGCCCCGCGCAACGCGCCGAGCAGGCACGCAAGGGCGGCAGGCCCGGTCAGTCGCAGCACCTGCGGGACGCGCCGAAGCCGCCGGTGCAGGAGGAGCTGGAGGGAGGCTGACGGAGAACCGCGGGGCCGGGAAGCACCAGGACGGCAGAACGGAAGGGCACCATGGCCGGCAAGAAGATGGAAGGCAACGAGCAACAGCGCCGGGCCGCGGCCCGGGACGCGGTCGCGGACGGCGACAGCCCCAGTGCCCGCAACGCGAGCACCGGCGCCTCCAAGCAGCGCACGCACCTGCGCCACGGCGGTTCCGTGACGCACGACGAGCGGATCGCGGCACAGCACCGGGGCAAGCAGCAGTGGCGCCCCGGCGACCTGGCCGACAAGCGGGTCGGGGACCCGGCGGCGGCGGGCGCGGAGCGGACGTTCGTCGAGGGCGAGCGCCAGGAGTACACCCAGGAGCACGAGCGGGTGTTCGAGGCGGTGACCAGGGCCCAGGCGTCGCACGACGGTGATGCCGTGCTCCTGGACGACATCGCCCGCACCGCGGACCTGCCGCCGGAGCGGACCCGGGCGCTGCTGCACGATCTGACGCAGGTCCACCGCCTGGTCACGGAACTGACGGGAGCCGACACCCCCGACCTGGGCCCCCGCTGGGAGACGAAACCCCGGCTGTGAGGACCCGGCGGCGGTAAGGGCGGGGCGGTCGGCGGTCGGCGGTCGGCGGTCGGCGGTCGGCGGTCGGCGGTCGGCGGTCGGCGGTCGGCGGTCGGCGGTCGGCGACGGTACGGCACCTGCCTATCCGGTCACGTCCTGGAGGTGGGGCACCACTCGGGTCAGCCGCAGCACGCCCCACACGATCAGTGCGGCCCCGGCCGCCTCGGGCAGCAGCCACCAGCCGGTGCGGACGGTCTCGCCGAACAGGGTGATGCCCAAGACCAGGCTGACGAGCGCGTCCCCGATGGTCAGGGCGGGCTGGGACGCCGCCAGGGACCCCGCCTGGAGCGCGTTCTCCAGGAACAGGATGGCGGCGACGCCGGTCACCGCGAACCCGTACGTCTGCCAGCAGCGCAGGAAGGCCTCGAACCCGTCGTCGGCGAGCGTGGCGGTCGCCGACTTCAGCAGCGCGGCGGTCAGGGCGTTGCTGACGGCGGACGCCGAGCCGAGCACGGCGGCGCGGAACAGGGACGACCGGCCCGGCCTCGCCAGCACGACCGCGGCGGCCAGCGCGCCCAGACACCCGATCAGCACCGGGATCCACCGCGCCATGCTCGCCTCGTCGCGCGCGCCCGCGGGCGCGGCGGCGGTGAGCAGCAGGGCGAGCCCGGCGGCGACACCGGCCACGGCCCCCCAGCCCGCGCGCGGCAGCCGCCGGTGCAGCAGCGGGATCGCGATGAGCAGGGCGAACGGCAGCTCCAGGATGAACAGCGGCTGCACCAGGGCGAGCGGCCCGTTGAGCAGCGCCAGCGCCTGGAACGCCGCGGCGCCGACGACTCCGGCGATCCCGACCAGCCAGGCGGGCCGCCGGGCCAGTGCCAGGACGAGCCGCAGACCGCCGCCGCACGCCACGGTCGCCGCGGCCTTGCGCTGGAACGCGGTGCCCATCGCGTTGCTGGCCGCCCCGAGGACGGCGAACAGCGCGGCCAGCGCGATCACGTGTGCACCCCGTCCTCCCGGTCCTGGCCGTCGCCGGCCGCTTCCCGCCGTGCCCCCACTGTCGCCGTCGCGGCGGCGCGGACGCGTGCGCAGTTAGCCCATCCGGAGGCCCCACGAGAAAACAGTAGCCATGGCTACTGTAGCCATGTACGGTATCGCCTATGAGCAAGCGCACGAGTGAGAGCCCGAGCACCCCTGGTCCCGCCGTCCCCGCCCCCGGCCCCGGTCCGAGTCCGGTGCCCGAGAACGCGACCCCCGGCTTTCTCGTCTGGCGCCTGTCGATGAAGTGGCGCGTCGCCGTGGACCGGGCGGTCGCCCCGCTGGGCCTGACGCACGCCCAGTACTCGCTGGTGGCGTCGTTGTACGGCATGCAGCGGGACGGCCTGCGGCCCAGCCAGCGCCGGCTCGCCGACCACACCGGACTCGAAGCGCTCTACGTCTCGAAGCTGGCCCGCGCGCTGGAGACGGCCGGAATCGTCGACCGGACCCGCGATCCGGCCGACCCGCGGGCGGTGCAGCTCTCCCTGACCGAGGAGGGCCGCGAGGTCACGCGCCGCGCGATCCGCGTGGTCCAGGGCCTGCTGGAGCAACTGCTCGACCCGCTCGGCGGACTGGACGGCGAGCGCACCAAGTCACTCAGCCGCGACCTCGCACTGCTGCTGGACACACCCCTGAACGCACAGAACGCGCGGAACGCGCAGAACACTGAGAAGGAGCAGTCATGACCACCACCACCGCACCCGCCGTCAACGGCCAGCTCATCGGCACGGCCCACTACGCGAGCCGCGCCCTCCTGGAGGCCGTACTGGCCCGCACCGGCACCACCTTCGAGGAGTCGGTGGCCCTGCGGGCCGTGTCGGACCAGGGCGGCAGCGTCGAGCGGACCCGGCTCACCGACCGTCTGACCGGCGCCCTGAAGATCGACGGACCGGCGGCCGAGGAGACCGTCGGCACCCTGGCGGCCGCGGGCCTGCTCGAGGTCTCCGCGGACGGGCGGGCGTCGCTCACCGCCGTCGGCCGTGAGCTGTTCGCGGGGATCAACGAGAGCGCCGCCGGGATCGCCGCGCGGCTGTACGCGGGCATCCCGGCCGAGGACCTGGCCGTCACGGGCCGGGTGCTGACGCTGGTCAGGGAGCGGGCCGACGCGGAGCTGGCGAGCGCCTGAGCGACAGCGGAGTAGTGGAATATTCAACCAAGCCCGGTCGTTGTCGCGCGCAGAAGGCAGAAGGAGGGCAGCGGTGAACACGACGTACGACACCGAACCGACCTACTACGACCACGGAACGGCCGCGGAGCGCTGGGAGCGCGCGCGGATGTTCTTCGACGCCAAGGACTACGCGGCCGCCGCGCGGGTGCTGACCGGGCTGGTCGACGAGGTGCCGGACCAGGTCGGGCCGCGGCTGCTGCTGGCGCGCTCGTACTACCACTCGGCGCAGCTGCGCCGCGCCGAGGCCGAGCTGCGGGTGCTCGTCGAGCGCGACCCGGTGGAGCACTACGCGCGGCTGATGCTGGGCCGCACGCTCCAGCGCCAGGCGCGCCACGAGGAGGCGGAGTCGCACCTGCGGATCGCCGCGGCGCTCGCGGGGGACTTCGCCGACCGGCCGTGACCCCGTCGCGGTGATCACCGCGACGGCCGACGGCCGGTACGACGCCGGTCTGCCCGGGACCCCGGGC
>NZ_JBHWHV010000080.1:0-37103 GCF_042732375.1 Streptomyces sp. NPDC059785 | reverse complement strand
GTGTACGTCAGGGCCCCTTGTACATGTCCCAGGACGTGTACAAGGGGCCCTTTCGTGTGAAGCGCCCTCTACGGCCTGCGGGCCGACGTCACGCGGTAGACGTCGTAGACGCCCTCCACGCCGCGTACGGCCTTCAGGACGTGGCCGAGGTGCTTCGGGTCGCCCATTTCGAAGGTGAAGCGCGAGGTGGCGACGCGGTCGCGGGAGGTCTGGACGGCCGCGGACAGGATGTTCACGTGCTGGTCCGACAGGACCCGGGTGACGTCCGACAGGAGCCGGGAGCGGTCGAGCGCCTCGACCTGGATCGCGACCAGGAAGACCGAGGACTGGGTGGGCGCCCACTCGACGTCGAGGATGCGCTCGGGCTCCCGGGAGAGCGAGTCGACGTTGACGCAGTCGCTGCGGTGCACGGAGACGCCGCTGCCGCGGGTGACGAAGCCGATGATCGGGTCGCCGGGTACGGGCGTACAACAGCGGGCCAGCTTGACCCAGACGTCGTCGACGCCCTTGACGACCACGCCGGGGTCGTTGCTGCTGCGCCGCTTGCGGCCGCGGCCGCGGGCCGGCGGGACGCTCTCGTCGATCTCCTCGGTGGCGGCCTCCTCGCCGCCGAGCGCCTGCACCAGCTTCTGCACGACGCTCTGCGCGGTGACATGGCCCTCGCCGATCGCCGCGTACAGGGACGAGATGTCCGGGTAGCGCATCTCGTGCGCGAGGGTGACCAGCGAGTCGCCGGTGAGGATGCGCTGGATCGGCAGGTTCTGTTTGCGCATCGCGCGGGCGATGGCGTCCTTGCCCTGCTCGATCGCCTCGTCGCGGCGCTCCTTGGAGAACCAGGCGCGGATCTTGTTACGGGCCCGCGGCGACTTCACGAAGCCCAGCCAGTCCCTGGAGGGTCCGGCTCCGGCGGCCTTGGAGGTGAAGACCTCCACGAGGTCGCCGTTGTCGAGGGTCGACTCCAGCGGTACGAGGCGCCCGTTGACGCGGGCCCCTATGGTGCGGTGGCCCACTTCGGTGTGCACCGCGTAGGAGAAGTCCACGGGGGTGGCGCCGGCCGGCAGCGCTATCACGTCGCCCTTGGGCGTGAAGACGAAGACCTCGTTGCGCGAGAGGTCGAAGCGCAGGGACTCCAGGAACTCGCCGGGGTCCTCGGTCTCCTTCTGCCAGTCCAGGAGCTGGCGCAGCCACGCCATGTCGTTGAGGTGGTCGTCCTTGCCGGTGCTCCGGGGCGCGTCCGAGCGCACCTTGGAGGCGCCGGCGACGGCCTCCTGCTTGTACTTCCAGTGCGCGGCGATGCCGTACTCGGCGCGGCGGTGCATGTCGAACGTGCGGATCTGGAGCTCGACCGGCTTGCCGTTGGGCCCGATGACCGTCGTGTGCAGCGACTGGTACATGTTGAACTTGGGCATCGCGATGTAGTCCTTGAACCGGCCGGGGACCGGGTTCCAGCGCGCGTGCACCGTGCCGAGGGCCGCGTAGCAGTCGCGGACGGTGTCGACGAGGACGCGGATGCCCACCAGGTCGTAGATCTCCGCGAAGTCACGGCCGCGGACGATCATCTTCTGGTAGACGGAGTAGTAGTGCTTCGGCCGGCCGGTGACGGTGGCCTTGATGCGGGCCGCGCGCAGGTCCGACTGGACCTCGTCGGTCACTATGGCCAGATACTCGTCGCGCTTGGGGGCGCGCTCGGCCACCAGGCGCACGATCTCGTCGTACATCTTGGGATAGAGGATCGCGAAGGCGAGGTCCTCCAGCTCCCACTTGATGGTGTTCATGCCCAGGCGGTGGGCGAGCGGCGCGTAGATCTCCAGGGTCTCGCGCGCCTTCTTCTCCTGCTTCTCGCGCTTGAGATAGCGCATGGTGCGCATGTTGTGCAGGCGGTCGGCGAGCTTGATGACCAGGACGCGCGGGTCCTTGGCCATGGCGACGACCATCTTGCGCACCGTCTCGGCCTGCGCGGCCTCGCCGAACTTGACCTTGTCCAGCTTGGTGACGCCGTCGACGAGCAGGGCGACCTGGTCGCCGAAGTCCTTGCGCAGGGTGTCGAGGCCGTACTCGGTGTCCTCGACGGTGTCGTGCAGCAGCCCGGCCATCAGGGTCGCCGGGTCCATGCCCAGCTCGGCGAGGATGGTGGTGACGGCGAGCGGGTGCGTGATGTACGGGTCGCCGCTCTTGCGCTTCTGGCCGCGGTGCCAGCGCTCGGCGACCTGGTAGGCGCTCTCGACCTGGCGCAGCGTGGCCGTCTCGATCTTGGGGTCGTTGCTGCGCACTATCCGCAGCAGCGGCTCCAGGACCGGGTTGTACGGGTTCGAGCGCTGGACGCCGAGCCGGGCGAGCCGGGCCCGCACCCGGTTCGAGGATCCGGTGCGCGCGGGCTGGCCGCCCGCGGGGCGCACCGCCGGAGGGTTGGCGGGGCGGTCGGACGGGGCCGGCTTGGGACGCGACGGCTCGGCCGCCCGCTCGGCAGGCGCGGACTGGGCGTGCTCGACCGGCCCGTGCGTGACCTTCTCCGCGGGCTGGTCGCCGGTGCCCGAGGACGGTTCGGGCTTGGCGGCGGTCAGTGGCTGGGCCTCGTCTGGCAAGAGGGCTCCTCGTGCGCGTTCCGGGTCCCCCGGTCAGGCTCCGGAAGACCCATGGTAGCGATCCCGGCCATCGGGCTCGCCTCCGGCCGGTGAGACGGCCTGGTACCGGTGAAACACAAGAGGCGGGCACCGGATTCCTCCGGGCCCGCCTCTCGCGGTTTTCCTGTCCTTCACCTGGGGTTTTGCCCAGGTATCAAATATTTTGCCCCCACCTGACCCTCGGAACGCCTCGCGGCCCCGCTTCGCAGCTCGCGCCGGTGAGGGACTGTTTTCGGCCTTTGTGGCCGTCCCGGCCGTGTCGGCGTCCCGGACGGGTTCAGAGGGCGAGCAGTGCCTCCAGGGGCGCGCCCTGAAGCGCCGGCTCCAGACGGGCGCGCCCGCCGAGGAAGCCGAGCTCCATCAGCACGGCGACGCCCGCCACCTCGGCGCCGGCCCGGCGGATCAGCTCGACCGCGGCCCCGGCGGTGCCGCCGGTGGCCAGGACGTCGTCGATGACGATGACGCGGTCGCCCGCGCTCAGATCCTCGGCGTGCACCTCGATCTCGGCGGAGCCGTACTCCAGGTCGTACGCCTGCTTCAGGGTCGCTCCGGGGAGCTTGCCCGCCTTGCGTACGGGGATGAAACCGAGCCCGGCGCGGACGGCGGCCGGGGCGCCCAGGATGAAGCCCCGGGCCTCCAGGCCGACGACCTTGCTGGCGCCGTGCCGGACGCAGAGGTCCGCCAGGGCGTCGGTGAGCGCCGAGAACGCCGCCGGATCGGCCAGGAGCGGAGTGATGTCCTTGAACACCACGCCCGGCTCCGGGTGGTCCGGCACGTCGCGGATGCAGCTCAGGAGGAGCTGCCGGATGTCGGTCATCGCCGCTTCCCGGAGGGTCGGCCGCGGCCCCGGTTGCGGGACGCGGGCTGGTTCCGGGGACCGGACTGGGTGCCGGACGCGGACGTGCCGCGCGGGCCGACCACGGCGGGCGCGGCGTCCTCCGGCTCAGTGTCCTCGGGCCCGTCCGGCTCCTCGGCACCGCCGTGGCCCTGCCCGGTCTCGGCCTGCGCGGCGGCCTGCGCCCGCTTGGCGAGGACCCGCTTCTTCAGGGCCTTCATCTGCGGCTCGCGCTCCTTGAGGTCGGCGACGAGCGGCGTGGCGATGAAGATCGAGGAGTACGCGCCGGCGGCGAGGCCGACGAACAGCGACAGCGAGATGTCGTTCAGCATGCCGGCGCCGAGGACGCCGCCGCCGATGAACAGCAGGCCGCCGACCGGCAGCAGCGCGACCACGGTGGTGTTGATCGACCGGACCAGGGTGCTGTTGATCGAGCGGTCCGCGACCTCGCTGTAGGTCCAGCGGGTCTGCTTGGTCAGGTCCTTCGTCTGCTCCTTGAGGCTGTCGAAGACGACGACCGTGTCGTAGAGCGAGTAACCGAGGATCGTCAGCAGACCGATCACGGTGCCGGGGGTGACCTCGAAGCCGACCAGGGCGTAGACACCGACCGTGATGGTGATGTCGTGGACCAGGGCCACCAGGGCGGCCAGTGCCATCCGCCACTCGAAGGCGATGGCCAGGTAGATCACCACGAGGACCATGAAGATCGCCAGACCCTGCCAGGCCTTGTTGGCGATCTGGTCGCCCCAGCTCGGGCCGACCAGGTCCGCGTTGATCTTCTCCGCGTCGACCTTCAGGTCCTTGGCGAGGTCTTCCTTGATCTGGTCCGACTTGTCGGTCTCGATGCCGGCGATCTGGATGCGCATCCCGCCGTTGCCGAGTTTCTGGACGATCGCGTCGTGGCCGGAGGCCGCTTCCGCGTACTCCTCCGCCCGGGCGACCGAGACGCTGGTCTTCTCCGTCGTGAAGACCGCGCCGCCCTGGAACTCGATGCCCATGTTCAGGCCGCGCACCGCCAGGCCGACGATGGCCGTGATGGTGATCAGGATCGAGATGCCGTACCAGATCTTGCGCTTGCCGACGAAGTCGTAGCCGATCTCGCCGCGGTGCAGCCGGGCGCCGAGGGTGCCGAGTTTCGACATCTCACGCCTCCTTCGTGTCGACGGGGGCGGACACGCGACGGGTGCGGCGCAGCGGTGGCTTGGCGCCCAGTCGCTTCGGATCCAGGCCGGACCAGCTGTGGCCGCTCGCGAAGAACTTCCGGCGGGCGAGGATCGTCAGCAGCGGCTTGGTGAAGAGGAACACGACGACCACGTCGAGCAGCGTGGTCAGGCCCAGCGTGAAGGCGAAGCCCTGGACCTTGCCGACGGTGACGATGAAGAGCACCGCGGCGGCGAGGAACGACACGAAGTCGGAGACCAGGATGGTGCGCCGGGCGCGGGGCCAGCCCCGCTCGATGGCGGGACGCAGCGAGCGGCCCTCACGGATCTCGTCCCGGACCCGTTCGAAGAACACGATGAACGAGTCCGCCGTGATACCGATCGCGACGATCGCACCGCAGACGGCCGGCAGGTTGAGCGCGAAGCCGATCGCCGGGCCGAGCAGCGCCATGATCACGTACGTCAGGATCGCGGAGGCCAGCAGCGAGGCGACCGCGATGAGGGACAGGCCGCGGTAGTAGACCACCAGGTAGATGACGACCAGGGCCAGGCCGATCGCACCGGCGATCAGACCGGCGTGCAGCTGCTCACCGCCGAGCGCGGCGGTCACCGTGGTGACGCTCGCCTCCTTGAAGGTGAGCGGCAGCGCGCCGTACTTCAGCATGTTCGCCAGGTCCTGCGCCTCGGTCTGGTCGAAGCTGCCGGAGATCTCCGCGTTGCCGCCGGTGAGCGCCTGGTTCACGTACGGGTCGGAGACGACCTCGTTGTCGAGGACGATGGCGAACTGGTTCTGCGGCGACTGGTTCTGCGCGAGCTTCTCGGTGATGCTCGCGAACTTCTTGGTGCCACTGGACGTGAAGTCCATCGTGACCTTCCAGCCGGCACCGCTCTGGGTGTCGTACACCGCCTCTGACTTCTTGACGTCCGTGCCGGAGACCTCGGCCGGGCCCAGGACGTACTTCTGCCACTGCTTCGACGAGTTCTGACCGCAGGCCAGGATCGTGTCGCTGGGCTTGGCGCCCTCGCCGGCCGACGCCCGCTGGGCGGGCTTGGTGCAGTCGAGCTTCTCGTAGTCGGCCTGGAGCTTCGCGGTCGCGGCGTCGGCGCTGCTGCTCGCGGAGGCGGACGCCGAGGCGCTGGCGGAGGCCGAGCTGCTCGCCGACGGGGAGGCGTCCTCCTTCAGGGCGTCGGTGACCGCGCGGCCCTGGGAGGTGGCGGACGACGACGGGGAGGCCGAGCTCGACGACGACGCCTTCTCGCTGGCGTCGTCCGAGGGCGACGCGGAGGCGCTGCCGGAGGCGCTCGGCGAGGGGGTGGCCGAGGCGTCGGCCCCGGACACGTCCGTGGTCAGGACCGGACGGAAGTAGAGCTTGGCGGTGGTGCCGACCTGCTCCCGGGCCTGCTTGGAGTTGGTGCCCTTGGGGATGTTGACGATGATGTTCCGGTCGCCCTGCGTCTGGACCTCGGCCTCGGAGACGCCAAGACCGTTGACACGGCGGTTCATGATGTCGACCGCGGTGTCCATGTTGGTCTTGTTGATCGCGTTGGGCCGGCCGGGCTCGTTCTTCGCCTCGAGCGTGATGCTCGTGCCGCCGGCGAGGTCGATGCCGAGACGCGGAGTGGTGTGTCCGGAGAGGAACATCCCCCCGGTGAGCGCCACCATGGCGATCAGAATGAGGGCCAGCGAGCGCCCCGGCTTGCTCTGGGCACTCGCGCTCCGGCCCTTCTTAGGTGCTGCCACCTTCTCGTACTCCCTCTCGGGCCGCCCGGCGGCGGGTGGGCTTCCGGGCGGCCATGACATGGTGTCGGGATTTCCGTGCGAGAGCCGCACGTCCCGTGGAACGCGGGGCGCGAGCGGGTCACGCCCCCGCTCCGGGGGCGTGACTACTTCGCGTCGGACTCGCCGTCGGTCTTCTTCGGCTCTGCTGCTTCGGCCCCGGCGGGCTTGTCGGCCGCGTCGTCCTGCGCGGCCGTGTCCTTCTTGCCGAGGTCGATGGGCTGCTCGTCGGAAGCGTCGGCGGGCTCGTCGGTCCCGGTCAGGGAGGAGGCGTCGTCCGGCACGACGGTGGTGTCGTCGTCCTTCGGGTCGGGGTCGATGCCGTGGACGATGCGGTTGTACTCGTCGTCGGTCAGCACGGCACCGATCGCGTTCTTCGCGAAGATCAGGTGGACGCCGGGGGCCGCGTCGAGGAGGACCGTGTCCTCGCTGACCTCCTTCACCGTCGCGTACATGCCCCCGATCGTGCGGACGCCGGTGCCGGGCTGCATTTCGTCGCGCATCTGCGTGGCCGCCTGCTGCTTGCGCTTGGCCGAGCGGGTCATCAGGAACATGGCCCCGATGAGCACGATGAACGGGAGGAGGGTCAAGGTATTCACGGGACGGAATTTCCTTCGCACGACCGCTCGGACGGCGGCCTGGTGGATGGGGGTGGTGGGCGCCGCCCTACAAAGGCGGCATCGGCGGAGTCTAAGCGAGTCCGCACGCATGGAACAACGCTCAGCATGGCACCGGGGTTCCTGACCCGGGTCGGTCCCGCGCCGTCACGCCCCGAACAGGTCCTGTTGTCCGTTTCCCCCGGCCGTCTGCCGGGGCGGGGTGAGGCCGAGATGCGCCCATGCCGCCGGGGTGGCCACCCGGCCCCGGGGCGTACGGGCGAGCAGCCCCTCGCGCACCAGGAAGGGCTCGGCGACCTCCTCGACCGTCTCCCGCTCCTCCCCCACCGCGACCGCGAGGGTGGACAGGCCGACGGGGCCGCCGCCGAAGAGCTTGAGCAGTGCCTGGAGGACGGCGCGGTCGAGCCGGTCGAGACCGCGGGCGTCCACCTCGTACACGGCGAGGGCCGCCGCCGCGATCTCCTGCGTGATGATTCCGTCGGCCTTGACCTGCGCGTAGTCGCGGACCCTGCGCAGCAGCCGGTTGGCGATGCGGGGCGTGCCGCGGGAGCGGCCCGCGATCTCGGCGGCTCCGTCGGCGCCGATTTCCACGTCGAGCAGTTGGGCCGAACGGTGGACGACGCGCTCCAGCTCGGCGGGCTCGTAGAACTCCATGTGGGCGGTGAAGCCGAAGCGGTCGCGCAACGGGGGCGGCAGCAGGCCCGCGCGCGTGGTGGCGCCGACCAGGGTGAACGGCGGGAGTTCGAGCGGGATGGCGGTGGCGCCGGGGCCCTTGCCGACGATCACGTCGACACGGAAGTCCTCCATCGCCATGTAGAGCATCTCCTCGGCGGGCCGCGACATCCGGTGGATCTCGTCGAGGAAGAGGACCTCGCCCTCCTGGAGGGAGGACAGGATCGCGGCGAGGTCGCCCGCGTGCTGGATGGCGGGGCCGCTGGTGATGCGGATCGGGGCGCCCATCTCGGCCGCGATGATCATCGAGAGGGTGGTCTTGCCGAGTCCGGGGGCGCCGGAGAGCAGGACGTGGTCGGCGGTGGCCCCGCGCGCGCGTGCGGCGCGCAGCACCAGGTCGAGCTGCTCGCGGACCTTCTCCTGGCCGATGAACTCGTCCAGGTCCTTGGGGCGCAGCGCCGCCTCGACGGCCTGGTCCTCGCCGTCGGCGACGGACCCCACCAGCCGCTCCGCGGCGGGGCCGACGGACCGCTCGGCGGCTTCGTCGGTGGTGTCGTCCCAGTTCATCAGGTGTGCCTCGCGGTGGGGTGGGTCGTACGGGCGTGGGTCGTACGTGCGTGGGGCGGGCGGTGCGGGCCCGGCGGGGGTCCGCGCGCGTGGGCGGCGGCTAGCGGGTGCGGTTCAGCGTCTGGAGCGCGGCCTTGAGCAGCCGGCCCACTTCGGGGGTGCCGCCCGCGGCCTCGGCCTGCGGCTCCACCGCGGAGACGGCCTCGTCGGCCTCCCGGGTCGCGTAGCCGAGGCCGATCAGGGCGGCGTGCAGCTGGTCGCGCCAGCCGGCCGTGACGGGCCTGCCGATGGCCGGGCCGCCGGTGCCGACGGGCTCGCCGAGGCGGTCCTTCAGCTCCAGCAGGAGCTTCTGGGCGCCCTTCTTGCCGATGCCGGGGACGGCGGTGAGCGCCTTCTCGTCGCCGGTGGCGACCGCGCGGCGCAGGGCGTCGGGGCTGTGCACGGCGAGCATGGCCTGGGCCAGGCGCGGTCCGACCCCGCTCGCGGTCTGGAGCAGCTCAAAGGCCTGCCGCTCGTCGTCGTCCGCGAAGCCGTACAGGGTCAGCGAGTCCTCGCGCACGACCAGGGAGGTGGCGAGCTTGGCCTGCTGGCCCTGCCGGAGTCCGGAGAGGGTGTTCGGGGTGCACTGGACGGCGATGCCGATGCCGCCGACCTCGACCACCGCGGAGTCGGGGGCGAGGGCGGCGACCGGGCCGCTGACGAAGGCGATCATCGGGGGACCTTCCGGCTGGGACGGCTGGCGAGCTGGGCCTGACGGTGCGCGGCGTGCGCCTGCTGGAGGCGGTTCATCGCCGGGGCGCGCCAGATGTGGCAGATGGCGAGCGCGAGGGCGTCGGCGGCGTCGGCGGGCTTCGGGGGCGCGTCGAGCCGCAGGATACGGGTGACCATGGCGCCGACCTGGGCCTTGTCGGCGCGGCCGCTGCCGGTGACGGCGGCCTTGACCTCGCTGGGCGTGTGCAGCGCGACGGGGATGCCGCGGCGGGAGGCGCAGAGGATGGCGACGGCGCTGGCCTGGGCGGTGCCCATCACCGTGCGCACGTTGTGCTGGCTGAAGACGCGCTCCACCGCCACGTACTCGGGGCGGTGCTCGTCGAGCCATCGCTCCATGCCCTGCTCGACGGCGACGAGGCGGTGGCCGAGGTCGGCGTCCGCCGGGGTCCGTACGACGCCGACGTCCACCATGGTCAGCGGGCGTCCGGCGACGCCCTCCACGACTCCGACGCCGCATCGGGTCAGTCCCGGGTCGACACCCAGTACGCGCATCCCGCCCCTCCCCTGCTCCGCTGCTTCCCCGGCCGGTGATCTTGGCCTGTCGTCAGGCTATCCGCTGCCACCGACAACGCCCGAGGGCCGGCGGGACGTGTCCCACCGGCCCTCCGCAGCGCGGTGCCACGACATCCCCGGGCGTCGTTACGCGTCGACCTTCGCCATGACGTCGTCGCTCACGTCGAAGTTGGCGAAGACGTTCTGCACGTCGTCGCTGTCCTCGAGGGCGTCGATCAGCTTGAAGATCTTGCGCGCGCCCTCCTCGTCCAGCTCGATCTGCATCGTCGGGACGAAGTTGGCGTCGGCGGAGTCGTAGTCGATGCCCGCCTCCTGGAGGGCGGTACGGACCGCGACCAGGTCGGTGGCCTCGCTGAGCACCTCGAAGGACTCGCCCAGGTCGTTGACTTCCTCGGCGCCCGCGTCGAGCACGGCACCCAGGACGTCGTCCTCGGACAGTTCGCCCTTGGGGACGATGACGACGCCCTTGCGGTTGAAGAGGTACGACACGGAGCCCGGGTCGGCCATCGAGCCGCCGTTGCGGGTCATGGCGACGCGGACGTCGGAGGCGGCGCGGTTGCGGTTGTCGGTGAGGCACTCGATGAGCACCGCGACACCGTTCGGGCCGTAGCCCTCGTACATGATCGTCTCGTAGTCGGCGCCGCCGGCCTCGAGGCCGCCGCCGCGCTTGATCGCCGAGTCGATGTTCTTGTTCGGGACCGACTGCTTCTTCGCCTTCTGCACGGCGTCGAAGAGCGTCGGGTTGCCCTCCAGGTCGACACCGCCCATGCGCGCCGCGACCTCGACGTTCTTGATCAGCTTCGCGAAGAGCTTGCCGCGCTTGGCATCGATCACGGCCTTCTTGTGCTTCGTCGTGGCCCATTTAGAGTGGCCGGACATCTGCCTGTCTCCTTCGCGTAACCCATCTCCGTACGGAACGCCAGAGATCCTACAAGGACTCCGGTGTCCGGTTCTCGCGGACCTTCTCGCGGACCATGCCGACGAACAGGCCGTGGACACGGTGGTCGCCGGTCAGTTCCGGGTGGAACGACGTGGCGAGCGCGTTGCCCTGGCGGACGGCGACGATGTGGCCCTCGTGCTCGGCGAGCACCTCGGCGGCGGCACCCACGGACTCCACCCAGGGGGCCCGGATGAAGACGCCCTCTACAGGATCGCCCCCGACGCCCTTGACGTCGACCGCCGCCTCGAAGGATTCGTTCTGCCGTCCGAAGGCGTTGCGGCGCACGATCATGTCGATGCCGCCGATGGTCTCCTGGCCCGAGCGCGGGTCGAGGATCTTGTCCGCGAGCATGATCATGCCCGCGCAGGTGCCGTAGACGGGCATGCCGTCGCGCACGCGCGCGCGCAGGGGCTCCATCACGCCGAAGAGGACGGCCAGTTTGGAGATGGTGGTGGACTCGCCGCCGGGGATCACGAGTCCGTCGACCTCGGCGAGTTCCTCGGGGCGCCGCACCGGCCTGGCCTCGGCGTCGGCCGCGGCCAGGGCTGTGAGGTGCTCCCGTACGTCGCCCTGGAGGGCCAGGACGCCTATGACAGGTGCGGTGTCGGTCATGTACGTGGTGCCTTACCAGCCGCGGTTGGCGTAGCGCTCGGTCTCGGGGAGGGTGTCGCAGTTGATGCCGACCATGGCCTCGCCCAGGTTGCGGGAGGCATCCGCGACGATCTTGGGGTCGTCGTAGAAGGTGGTGGCCTTGACGATGGCGGCGGCGCGCTTGGCCGGGTCGCCCGACTTGAAGATGCCGGAGCCCACGAAGACGCCCTCGGCGCCGAGCTGGCGCATCAGCGCGGCGTCGGCGGGGGTCGCCACACCGCCTGCGGAGAACAGGACCACCGGGAGCTTGCCCAGCTCGGCGACCTCCTTGACCAGCTCGTACGGGGCGCGCAGCTCCTTGGCGGCGGCGAACAGCTCGTTGTGGTCGCAGCCGCGCAGCTTGGCGATCTCGCCCTTGATCTGGCGCAGGTGGCGGACGGCCTCCACGACGTTGCCGGTACCGGCCTCGCCCTTGGAGCGGATCATGGCCGCACCCTCGGCGATGCGGCGCAGGGCCTCGCCGAGGTTGGTGGCGCCGCAGACGAACGGCGTGGTGAAGGCCCACTTGTCGGAGTGGTTGACCTCGTCGGCCGGGGTGAGGACCTCGGACTCGTCGATGTAGTCGACGCCGAGCGACTGGAGCACCTGGGCCTCGACGAAGTGGCCGATGCGGGACTTGGCCATCACCGGGATCGAAACGGCCTCGATGATGCCCTCGATCATGTCGGGGTCGGACATCCGGGCCACGCCGCCATCCTTGCGGATGTCGGCCGGGACCCGCTCCAGGGCCATGACGGCGACGGCGCCCGCGTCCTCGGCGATCTTCGCCTGCTCGGGGGTGACGACGTCCATGATCACGCCGCCCTTGAGCTGCTCGGCCATGCCGCGCTTCACGCGCGCGGTGCCGGTCTCGGGGGTCTGCGTGGGGCTGGAGGGGGTGGTGGACACGGGGTGACCTCGCTCGGTGGGGAAGAGGGATGGGCTCGGCACCACCACTCGGCAGAGCCGGGTGCCCGGTGCGGCACCATCGAGGAAACGCCTGCGGACCAGGCCACAGCAAGGGCCAATGGGGAGGCGGTGGATCGTTTTCCCGGCTGGGCGGGCCGGTGAGGGCAGCTTTCCTGGGTTCCTCTGTACGCACCCGCAGCCGCGTGAGCACGGAAGGGGCTGGGCCGGTACAGCAAATGCCCGTCGCTTGCGTGGTCGTACCGGAGCGGGAGCCCAGTGACCGGGTTCGGCGACCGCGTGAGCGACGGGCGGATGTGCCGGCCCGGCCCCGGCCCACCCCCTCGGCAGGCGACGCAACCGCGCAGCCGCAGCCGCACGCGCGGATCGGTCCGCTCAGGTCGTCGGGCGGTCCGCCAAGGCCGCGGGGGGCTCGTCGTCCATCTCGAAGGCCAGGGGGAAGGGGGCGTGGCCTGCCAGGCGGAACCAGCGGACCTTGCGGTGGCGGCGGAGGGCGCGGGCCGCCCGTACGGCGTCGTTGTGGAAGCGCCTGGCCATCGGCACCCTGCGCACCGCCTGTGCCAGTTCCCGGGTGGCGTCCTCGCCGCCGGGCGCCGCCCGGATCGCCTCGACCTGCGGGCCCTCCCCGACCACGGCCCGCAGCGCCTGGCTGAGCTCGCTCTCGGCGACCTCGCGCTGGTCCTCCTCGGCCTGCCGGGCGGCGTGGGCCGCCTCGTAGAGCACGATGGAGGCCGCCGGGTCGAGGACGCCGGAGGTGGCCAGTTCCTGTGCGACGGAGGCCCGGCGCAGCAACTGCGCGTCCAGGGCGGCGCGCGCGGCGTCGATCCGGGCGTGCAGCCGGTCGAGGCGGCCCGCGGTCCAGCTCAGGTAGAGGCCGATCGCGATGAGGCCGACGAGGATCCAGATGAGGGTTGCGGTCACGGGCCGCAAGGCTACCCGTGGACGGTCACGCCGCCGCCGGGTCCCAGGCACATCGGAAGCCGCCGTGCCCCGTGGAGGAGTCGGGAGTGTTCTTCGACCGGGCGGCCACCCGGTAGCGGTTGCAGTACGAGGCGTGGCACAGGTACGAGCCGCCGCGGATCACACGCCGGCCGGCGTCCGCGGTCCGGGGCGCGTCGAAGAGGTCGGCGCACCACTCCCACACGTTGCCCGAGGTGTTGTACAGGCCAAAGCCGTTCGGCTCGTACGTGTCCACGGGGACGGTCCCGGTGGCGCCGCCGGGCCGGGTGCTGAACCGGGGGAAATGGCCCCGCCAGGTGTTCATCCGCTCCTGCCCGCCGGGTTCCAGTTCGTCGCCCCAGGGATAGCGGCTGCCCTCCAGGCCACCGCGGGCGGCGTACTCCCACTCGGCCTCGGTGGGCAGCCGGGCGCCCGCCCAGGAGCAGTACGCGAGCGCGTCGTGGTACGAGATGTGCACCACCGGGTGGCCGGCCCGGTCGTCGAGGTCCGAGCCGGGCCCCTCGGGCGCGCTCCAGCAGGCGCCCTCCACGCCGAGCCACCAGGGTGCCGCGGCCACGGCGCCGAGCACGGCGTCCCGCGCGCGCGGGTGCAGCAGCATGTGGAACACGAACGAGCTGCCGTACCGCTCGGCCTCGGTGCGGTATCCGGTGGCCCGGACGAACGCCGCCCACCTGGCGTTGGTCACCGCGGTCGCGTCGATGCGGAACGGCTCGACGGTGACCGTCCGGACAGGGCCCTCGCGGTCCTCCGGGTAGCCCTCGCCGAAGGCGTCGCCCATCCGGAACTCGCCGCCCGGCAGGGCGACTGCGTGGGCGTCGGGGGCGGGTCCGCGGTTCTCGCGCGGGCCCGGCGCGACGAGCTGGAGCAGGGGGGCCTCGGCGGTCTGCGCAGCGCCCGTCCCGCGCGCAGGAGTGCAGCACGACGGTCCGTGGGCCTCGGCCGGGGTGTCGTGCGGGCCTCGCTGCGGTTCGCCGGAGATCATCCCGCCAGCCTCGCAGCGAGCGTTCCCGGACGTCAACGGTGGTCCGGCAGCCGAACACGGGCCACGTGACCAAGGTCTCCGGCCACATGGACCAGGGGCGCCCGCCGGGCGGGCCGCCTCAGTCCCGCGCCAGCCCGAACCGCGCCATCAGGCCCGTCCGTTCGTCGGCCGCCACCGCCGCCGTGCCGTCCGTCACCGTCTCGTACACCGAGAGGATGTCCGCCCCGACCGTCGACCAGTCGAAGCGCCGTACATGGGCGCTGCCCCGCTCGCTCAGCTCCGCGCGCCGCTTGGGGTCGCCCAGGAGCCGTACGGCCGCGGCGGCCAGCGCGTCCGCGTCCTCGTTGGCGAAGAGTTCGCCGGCCGCGCCCTGGTCGAGCACCTGCGCGAAGGCGTCGAGGTCGGAGGCGAGCACAGGGGCCCCCGCCGACATGGCCTCGACCAGGATGATGCCGAAGCTCTCGCCGCCGGTGTTGGGCGCCACGTACACGTCGACGCTGCGCAGGAAGCGGGCCTTGTCCTCGTCGCTGACCATGCCGAGGAATGTGACGCGGGAGCGCATCTCGACCGGCAGGTTCGCGACGGCCTCCTCCTCGTCGCCGCGTCCGGCGACCACGAGCCGGGTGCCGGGACGCTCGGCGAGGATCTTCGGGAGCGCCTTGATCAGCACCGGCAGGCCCTTGCGGGGCTCGTCGATGCGCCCTATGAAGCCCAGGGTCTCGCCCTGCCACTCGGGGTTCGGTTCGGCGCGGGCGAAGAAGTCGACGTCGACGCCGTTCGGGATGACGACGGCGTCGCCGCCCAGGTGTTCGACGAGCGTGCGGCGCGCGTACTCGCTGACCGCGATCCGGGCGCTGATCTTCTCCAGGGCGGGCTGGAGGATCGGGTACGCCGCGATCATCGCCCGGGAGCGCGGGTTGGAGGTGTGGAAGGTGGCCACGATGGGGCCCTGCGCCGCCCAGCAGGTCAGCAGGCCCAGTGACGGCGAGGTCGGCTCGTGGATGTGGATCACGTCGAAGGCGCCGTCGTGCAGCCAGCGCCGCACCCGCGCGGCGCTCAGGAAGCCGAAGTTCAGCCGCGCGACCGAGCCGTTGTAGGGCACCGGGACCGCGCGGCCCGCCGAGACGACGTACGCCGGGAGCGGGGTCTCGTCGTCCGCGGGGGCCAGGACGGAGACCTCGTGGCCCACGCCGATCAGGTGCTCGGCCAGGTCCCGGATGTGGAACTGGACGCCGCCGGGCACGTCCCAGGAGTACGGGCAGACGATGCCGATCCTCACGGGCCCTCCCCCTCGGCCGGTTCCGGGCGGGCTTCCAGGTCGGCGAGCCACAGCCGCTGCAACATGTGCCAGTCCTCCGGGTGGTCGGCGATACCGCTGGCGAAGGCGTCGGCCAGCGCCTGTGTCATGACAGACGTCCGCTCGGCCCTGGTGCCTGTCTCGGGGACCTCGACGGGGGGATGCACACGGCCCTGCATCACGGGCGACTCGTCGTACCAGAGGGTCACCGGCAGCAGCAGCGCGCCGGTCTGCTGGGCCAGCAGGGCGGGGCCCGCGGGCATCCGGGCCGCCGCGCCGAAGAACGAGACCTCGACCCCTGAGGCGGACAGGTCGCGGTCGGCGACCAGGCAGACCAGGCCGCCGTCGCGCAGCCGCCGGGCCAGTGTGCCGAACGCGGAGCCGCCGCTGTGCGGCAGCACCTCCATGCCCAGGCCCTCGCGGTAGGCGACGAAACGGTCGTACAGCGACTCGGGCTTCAGCCGCTCGGCGACGGTGGTGAACGGCGTGTTCAGCTCGGTGGTGACCCAGGCGCCCGCCAGGTCCCAGTTGCCCAGGTGCGGCAGCGCGAGGATCACGCCGTTGCCCGCGGCCAGTCCCTCGGTGAGGTAGTGCACGTCCTTGGGGGCGAAGCCCGTCCGTATCCGCTGCTCGCTCCACGCGGGCAGCCGGAAGGACTCCATCCAGTAGCGCAGGTACGAGCGCATGCCCGCGCGGGACAGCTCCGCCAGCCGCTCCGGACTCGCGCCGGGCACCACGCGCGCGTAGTTGCTCTCCAGACGCCGTACGCCCTTGCCGCGCTGCTTCCAGGCGAGGTCGGCGATGCGCTGCCCGAGCCGTACGGCGGCCGGTTCCGGGAGTTTCTTGACCGTGCTCCAGCCGAGGGCGTACGCCCCGTCGGACAGCCGCTCCTGGAGACTCACGGAGTGGCCCCGCTCCCCTGGGAGGCCCCGGCCGCGGCGTCCGCCTCGGCGGACTCCCTGCGCACCGTGACGACCCGCTGGACGAGCGTGACGAGGCTGCCGACGGCGACGATCCACAGGGCGATCGGCAGCAGCCACTGGATGCCCGGGACGCCGAACTTGTGCAGCCCGGCGAAACCGGCCGCGACCAGCGAGATCACCAGGCGCTCGGCGCGCTCGACCAGACCGTTGACCGCGACCGGCAGACCGATCGCCTCGCCGCGGGCCTTGGTGTACGAGACCACCTGGCCGCTGGCCAGGCAGAAGATCGAGACCGCGCACAGCACGAGGTCGTCGCCGCCGCCCGCGTACCACAGGGCGAGACCGCCGAAGATCGCGCCGTCGGCGACCCGGTCCAGCGTCGAGTCCAGGAACGCGCCCCAGCGGCTGGAGCGGCCGAGCTGGCGCGCCATGTTGCCGTCGACGAGGTCGGAGAAGACGAACAGCGTGATCACGACCGTGCCCCAGAAGAACTCGCCCTGGGGGTAGAAGACCAGCGCGCCCGCCATGACTCCGGCCGTGCCGATGAGCGTCACGGTGTCGGGGCTCACGCCCCGGCGGATCAGAAACGCGGCGAACGGCGTGAGGACACGCGTGAAGAATGCACGCGCGTACTTGTTCAGCATGGCCTTCCCGAGGGTCGGTGTCGCCGCGCGGCCCCTGCTGGCCACCGGCTGGCCCATCGTAGCCACGCACGAGCCCGTGCGACGGCCGGGCTCCCGGACCCCGTGTCATGAGGGACGGCACGGGCGCCACGGCGGGATCGCGTCCGCCGTATGGACGCACCGTGACGTCAGTGGAAAGCTCGAAGAACACCGCGGGCGTCGCCGGAGCCGCCACCGCCGAGGGTGCCCCCGGACGGAGTCCGGGCAGAAGGATCCCGCCGTCCGCGCCCACAGTGACCTCACCGTGCACGGGAGGCAAGAGCATGGGCGACAAGGCGAACGCACACCCCGGAGCCGCCGGCAGGGCTACAGCGGCCGACCACCCCGCGTCCGTACGGAATGTGGTGCTGGTCGGCCACAGCGGATCGGGCAAGACGACTCTGGTGGAGGCTCTCGCACTGACCTCGGGAGCCGTGAACAGGGCGGGCCGCGTGGAGGACGGCGGCACCGTCTCCGACTACGACGAGATCGAACACCGGCAGCAGCGCTCGGTACAGCTCTCCCTGGTACCGGTCGACTGGGACGGCTACAAGATCAACATTCTGGACACCCCCGGATACGCCGACTTCGTCGGGGAGCTCAGGGCCGGTCTGCGCGCCGCGGACGCGGCCCTTTTCGTGGTCTCGGCCTCGGACGGGGTGGACGGCTCGACCCGGATGGTGTGGGAGGAGTGCGCGGCGGTGGGCATGCCGCGGGCCATCGTGATCACACATCTGGAGGCCGCCCGCGCCGACTTCGAGGAGATGACCCGGACCTGCGCGGAGGCGTTCGGCGGCGACGACCCCGACGCCGTACTCCCCCTCTACCTGCCGCTGCACGGCGACCCCGGGCCCGACGGGCACGCGCCCGTGACCGGTCTCGTCGGCCTGCTGACACAGCGGCTGTTCGACTACTCCTCCGGCGAGCGCAAGGACGCCGAACCGGCCCCCGCCCAGCTCCCGCTGATCGCCCAGGCCCGCAACCGGCTGATCGAGGGGATCATCGCCGAGAGCGAGGACGAGACCCTCATGGACCGCTATCTCGGCGGCGAGGAAATCGACCTGAAGACGCTCGTGCAGGACCTGGAGCGAGCCGTCGCGCGCGGCACGTTCTTCCCCGTCCTCGCCGCCGCGCCCGCCGCCGAGGGCGCCCGCCAGGGCCTCGGCACGGTGGAACTCCTCGAACTGGTCACCGGCGGTTTCCCGACCCCGCTGGAGCGCGAGGCTCCCGCGGTCACCACCCCGGAGGGCAGGGCGCGCGAGGTCAGGGCCTGCGACCCGGACGGACCGCTGGTCGCGGAGATCGTCAAGACGGCGAGCGACCCCTATGTGGGCCGGGTCTCGCTGGTCCGGGTCTTCTCGGGCACCCTGCACCCGGACGCGACGGTGCACGTCTCCGGGCACGGCCTCGCCGACCGCGGCCACGAGGACCACGATGTCGACGAACGCGTCGGCGCCCTGTCCGCCCCCTTCGGCAAGCAGCAGCGCACGCTCACCCACTGCATCGCGGGCGACCTCGCCTGCGTGGCGAAACTGAGCCGCGCCGAGACCGGGGACACCCTCTCGGCCAAGGACGACCCGCTGCTGATGGAGCCCTGGCAGATGCCCGACCCGCTGCTGCCGCTCGCCATCCGGGCGCACAGCAAGGCCGACGAGGACAAGCTCTCCCAGGGCCTCGGCCGGCTGGTCGCCGAGGACCCCACGATGCGCCTGGAGCAGAACCAGGACACCCACCAGGTCGTCCTGTGGTGCCTGGGCGAGGCCCACGCGGACGTCGCCCTGGAACGGCTGCGCAGCCGCTACGGCGTCCAGGTCGACGTCGTCCCGCACAAGGTGTCCCTGCGCGAGACCTTCGCCGGCCGGGCCGCCGGACGCGGCCGGCACGTCAAACAGTCCGGCGGGCACGGGCAGTTCGCGATCTGCGAGATCGAGGTCGAGCCGCTGCCGAACGGCTCCGGCATCGAGTTCGTCGACAAGGTCGTCGGCGGCGCCGTGCCCCGGCAGTTCATCCCGTCCGTCGAGAAGGGCGTGCGCGCCCAGGCCGCCAAGGGCGTCTCGGCCGGCTACCCGCTCATCGACGTCCGGGTCACGCTGCTCGACGGCAAGGCCCACTCGGTGGACTCCTCAGACGCCGCGTTCCAGACAGCGGGCGCGCTCGCCCTGCGCGAGGCGTCGGCCGACGCCAGGATCCATCTCCTGGAGCCGGTGTCCGAGGTGACGGTCCTGGTCGGCGACGAGTACGTGGGCGCCGTGATGAGCGACCTGTCGGGACGGCGCGGCCGCGTCGTCGGCACCGAGCAGGCGGGCGGCGGACGCACCGTCGTACGGGCCGAGGTCCCGGAGATCGAGATCGGCCGGTACGCGGTCGACCTGCGCTCCCTCTCGCACGGCACCGCCCGCTTCGACCGCCGCTACGTGCGGCACGAGCCGATGCCGGCGCAGGTCGCCGAGAAGGTCCGCGAACAGGCCGAGGACGCCTCGTAGCCGGGGCGGCCCCGGAGGCCGCCCCCCGGCCGTCGCACAGGGCCGGCGGGCGGCTTCGGCCGTCCGCCGACGCATGTCGGTGCCTGCGGATACGCTGATGACCTGATCAAGTTGCGACGCGATCAGGACGATGACCTGATCAACAGGTGTGCAGGGCAGGGAAGTCGGGAAGGCCGCAGGAGCGGAACAGCGGCGATGGGGGCGGCAGTGGCGGACGACGGATTCGATTTCAGTCCCGGGGCGCAGGTACCGCTCTCGGGCTCCGCGGGACAGACGGCGGCGACGTACGCCCTCGCCTCCGCGGCGTACCGGGACAGCGAGGCCGCCGAGATACTCAAGGCCAACAACGAGTGGCACAAGTCCGAGGTCAAGGCGGGCCGCCCGTGGGCCTCCCTGTGGCGGCCGAACCTGGGCGAGGCCTTCTCCCGGGCCGTGATGGACCGCATGCTGCCGCCCGGCCGCAAGCCCCTCATCCAGTCGTTCGGCACCGAGCCGCAGGTCGTCGTCGAGCACTGCCTCGCCGCGAACCGCATCCGCAGGGAGCGGGACAACTGGCTCTCGGCCGTCATGGTGATCTGCGGGCTGCTCTTCCTGCCCGGCCTCATCGTGTGGCTGCTGGTCTTCTCCATCCGCTCGGCCGTCACCAAGCTCGGCAGCAAGAACACCCCCGCCCTGGCCACGGTGCTGCTGGTGGCCGTCGGTGCGCTCGCCCTGATCTTCCTGATCAAGATGCCGTTCAACGGCTTCTGGGGCTGGTACGGACGGGCGTGCGTGGTGATGCCCGTCATCGGCTGGTTCTGGGCCAAGCGGATCTGCGAGCGCACGGCCGTGGACCTGCGCGACCGCTGGTCGGGACTGCTGGCCGGCGGCGGGGTCGGCGCCAAGATCCCGGAGGCGGTGCCGGGCAGCCCCGGGGAGAGCGCGGCCGAGCGGCTGCGCCAGGGCCTGGCCCGGCTCAGCGCCGAGCAGCAGTCCAACTCCGTCTTCTACGCCGGTCCCAAGGGCATACTCGGCATGGGCACCCGCTGGGGAAGCTGGCAGCTCGCCGAGGACCTGGTGCCCAAGGAAGCGGACCGCGAGATCCACCCCTTCCGCAGCTACGACGTCATCAAGGCCATCCACGACCAGCTCCGGATGCTGGAGCGCGGCCCGCTCAACACCGGCGGCTTCCCCAAGCCCTCCATCAAGCACTGGATCGTCACCCCGATCGGGGAGAACGCGGGCGCTGTCTCCCGCCCCGAGGGCACCGACGTGGACGCCTACCAGGTCAGGCCGCACGCGATCCAGGAGATCTGCAACAAGCAGCAGTTCGGCGGCGGCGACCGGCACTATCTCGGCACGCAGTGGACCCTCTGGGACGGTCAGCTCGTGATCACCATGCTGATCACGGTGACCGTGCTGCACGAGACGCTGCGCATCGAGGTCACCGGCCACGCGCTCGGCCCGGTGAACTCCTTGTTCACCTCCAAGCCCTCGGCCCCCACCAAGCAGGTCTCCAAGACCTTCCGGTTCTGGGAGACCCGCACGGTGAACCTGCCGCTGGTCACCACCGACGAGGTGGTCCGCCTCGCCGCCCGCGCCCCGTTCACCGTCGCGCCGAACTTCCTCAACTGGCTGGGCGGCAGAATCGTCCTGCCCGAGCCGTTCGGGCTGCGGCACGCCTGGGCGGACCAGCCCTGGCGGCACCGCTTCATGGCCGACGACGCGCTGCGCGCGGCGACTCCGGTGCTGCGCGTGGTGCACGCCGCGGCGATCAGAGTCCTCGACGAGAACGGCGTCGACACCGACAAGTTCGGCACCCGCTCCAGTTTCCTCAGCACGCAGATCCAGGACCCGATGCCGCGCAAGGCGGACGTCTACGACGCGTGACGCGAACGCAGGGGCGGCCCCGGTGCGGGGCCGCCCGGCCGCCCCTGCGTTCCATGACGCGGGCTACGCCTTCGGCCAGGCCTCCGCGAGCATCGTGCGGGTGTCGGCGAGCAGTTGCGGCAGCACCCTGGTGTGGCCGACGACCGGCATGAAGTTGGTGTCCCCGCCCCAGCGCGGCACGATGTGCTGGTGCAGATGGGCCGCGATGCCCGCGCCCGCGACCCCGCCCTGGTTCATCCCGATGTTGAAGCCCTGCGCCCCCGACGCCTTCCGCAGCGCGGTCATCGCCTGCTTGGTCAGCTCACCCAGCTCGGCGGTCTCCTCCACCGTGAGGTCCGTGTAGTCCGCGACATGGCGGTAGGGCACGACCATCAGATGCCCGCCGTTGTACGGGTACAGGTTGAGCACCGCGTAGACCTGCTCGCCGCGCTTGACGATCAGCCCGTCCTCGTCGGACTTGGCCGGGATCGAGCAGAACGGACAGCCGTCGTCGGCCCCCGGGCCCGTGGGCTTGCCCTCGCCCTGGATGTAGGCCATCCGGTGGGGCGTCCACAAGCGCTGGAACGCGTCCTGCGTCCCCACTCCGATCTGCTGTTCCGGCTCACTCGTCATGGTGTGCAGCATATGACTTCGTGCGTTCGCGGCGTGTCGGCGGGTGCCACCGAAAGCGGCCCGCGGCCAAGCTGGGTCCATGGACGACGACGCCCGCACGGTCCGGTGGGAGCGGCGCACGGAGGGCCCCCTCGCGCTCGCCGCCCTCCTCTTCCTGGCGGCGTACGCGGTCCGGGTCCTCGGCCAGGGCCTGCCGGCCGGGTGGCGGGACGTCTGCCTCGGCGTCGTGGCGGCCGCCTGGGCGCTGTTCGCCCTCGACTACGCGGTGCGCTGGCGGCTCAGCGGCCAGGGCCCGCGCTTCCCGCGCACCCACTGGCTGGACACGGTGGTCGTGCTGCTGCCCCTGCTGCGCCCCTTACGGATCGTGCGGCTCTACGAGGCCGTGCAGCGCCGCCGCGGCCGGCCCCGGCTCCGGCTGCACGCCCGGGTGATCACGTACGCGGCGCTCGCGGTGCTGTTCCTCGGCTTCGCCGGTGCCCTCGCCGTCTATGACGCGGAGCACACGGCCCCGGACGCGACGATCCGTACCTTCGGGGACTCGGTGTGGTGGACCTGCGCCACCCTGGCGACGGTCGGCTACGGCGACGTCGTCCCCGTGACACCGCTCGGGCGGACGGTCGCGGTGGGCCTGATGGCCTGCGGCCTCGCACTGCTCGGCGCGGTGACGGGCTCGTTCTCGTCGTGGCTGCTTCAGGTGTTCGCGCGGGAGGACGACGGGGAGGAACAGCGGGAGGAGGCCGGGGCGGAGCAGTGGCAGGAAGCCGCGGAGAACGCCGGGAAGCCCCCGGAGCGCTGAGCTTCCGGGGGCTTCCTGGTGAGCCGGGGCCAGGCGCGCGTCAGACCTGCGCGCGCTCCTCCACCACCTTCACGATCTTGGCGATCGCGTCGGCGACGGGGATGCCGTTCTCCTGCGAGCCGTCGCGGTAGCGGAAGGAGACGGCGCCGGCGGCCATGTCCTCGTCGCCCGCGATGACCATGAAAGGCACCTTCTGCTTCTGCGCATTCCTGATCTTCTTCTGCATGCGGTCGGAGGACGCGTCGACGTCGACGCGCAGCCCGGCCGCCCTGGCCTGCTCCGCGAAGTCCTGAAGGTAGGACACGTGCGCGTCGCCGATCGGGATGCCGACCGCCTGCACCGGCGCCAGCCACGCCGGGAACGCGCCCGCGTAGTGCTCGAGGAGCACGCCGAAGAACCGCTCGATGGAGCCGAACAGCGCCCGGTGGAGCATGACGGGCTGCTGCCGCGAGCCGTCCGCCGCCGTGTACTCCAGACCGAACCGCTTGGGCTGGTTGAAGTCGACCTGCAGGGTCGACATCTGCCAGGACCGGCCGATCGCGTCCCTGACCTGGACGGAGATCTTCGGACCGTAGTAGGCGGCGCCGCCCGGGTCCGGGACCAGCGGCAGGTTCTGCTTCTCGGCGGCCTGCCGCAGCGCCTCGGTGGCCTCCTCCCACTCCTCGTCCGAACCGATGAACTTGTCGGAGTCGTCGCGGGTGGACAGCTCCAGCTCGAACTCGGTCAGGCCGTAGTCGCGCAGCAGGTCGAGCACGAAGGTCAGGAGCGTGTCGAGCTCCTGCGGCATCTGCTCCTTGGTGCAGTAGATGTGCGAGTCGTCCTGGGTGAAGCCGCGCGAGCGGGTCAGGCCGTGTACGACGCCCGACTTCTCGTAGCGGTACACGGTGCCGAACTCGAAGAGGCGGAGCGGCAGCTCACGGTAGGAGCGGCCGCGCGCCTTGAAGATCAGGTTGTGCATCGGGCAGTTCATCGCCTTGAGGCGGTAGTTCTGCTCGTCGAACTGGATGGGCGGGAACATGCCCTCCGCGTAGTGCGGCAGGTGCCCGGAGGTCTCGAAGAGGTGCTCCTTCGAGATGTGCGGGGTGTTCACGAACTCGTAGCCGGAGGTCTCGTGCCGGCGGCGCGAGTAGTCCTCCATGACCTTGCGGATCACGCCGCCCTTGGGGTGGAAGACCGCGAGGCCGGGGCCCAGCTCGTCCGGGAAGGAGAACAGGTCGAGCTCGGCGCCCAGCTTGCGGTGGTCGCGCTTCTCGGCCTCGGCGAGGAAGTCCAAGTGGGCCTTGAGCTCGTCCTTGGACGGCCACGCGGTGCCGTAGATGCGCTGGAGCTGAGGGTTCTTCTCGCTGCCGCGCCAGTAGGCGGCAGCCGAGCGCATCAGCTTGAAGGCGGGGATGTTCCGGGTGGTCGGCAGGTGCGGACCGCGGCACAGGTCCTTCCAGCACAGGTCGCCGGTCTTGGCGTCGAGGTTGTCGTAGATGGTCAGCTCGCCACCGCCCACCTCCGCGCCGGCGCCGTCGGCGGCCTGCGCGGCGTTGCCCTTGAGGCCGATCAGCTCCAGCTTGTACGGTTCGTCGGCCAGCTCCTCGCGGGCGGCCTCGTCGGTGGTGACCCGGCGCGAGAAGCGCTGGCCCCGCTTCTGGATCTCCTGCATCTTCTTCTCGATGCGCTTGAGGTCCTCGGGGGTGAAGGGCTCCTTGACGTCGAAGTCGTAGTAGAAGCCGTCCTTGATGGGCGGGCCGATGCCGAGCTTGGCCTCGGGGAACAGCTCCTGCACGGCCTGCGCCATGACGTGCGCGGTGGAGTGCCGCAGGATGTTCAGGCCGTCCTCGGAGGAGATCTCCACGGGCTCGACGCTCTCGCCGTCCCGCACCTCGTACGCGAGGTCCTTCAGCTCGCCGCCCACGCGGGCCGCGACGACCGAGCGCTCGCCGGGGAAGAGGTCGGCGGCCGTAGTGCCCGTCGTCACCACGCGCTCTTCCCGCTCGGAATCGCGTTGGATGATCACACGGACGTCTGACACCGGACTCTCCTGCCTGAAGGTGGGCGCGCAGCCATATCCCATTGCGTACGCAAGAAGGATCGTACCGAGCCACGGCCGCGCTCCGCTAAACGGTTCCTCCCCACCGCCGCCTGCGCGGGTCACTCCTCGCCGCACGCCCCCTCGGAGAAGGCGGCGATCTCCGCGGTCTCGTCGAGCGACTTCAGCAGCCGGTCCCGTTCGGCCTCGTCGACCTGTACGGGCACCACCTCGCGGACGGCGGTGAGCCGGCGGAAGCCGCCGCGCCGCTCCAGGCGTCCGGCCACGCGGACCGGCAGTCCGATGAGGTGCGCCTGTCCGGCGACCCGGTACGCCTCCTCGTCGAGGACGGTCCGCACATGCGGGACGTCGGCACCCGAGAGCACCCGCAGCCGTACCACGCCCTCGCCCTGCGGGTCCGACCTGCGCATCCGCACCACGGTGCCGGTGATCTTCACGGGCATCGACGGTTCGGTGCGCAGATAGCGGTTGCCCGCCGCGCGCAGCGCGGGCAGGTCGCCGGGCGAGAACTCGACCGGGTCGGCGGCCCCGGCGCACCCCTCGGGGACACCCGCGGCGGGCGCCCACTCGACCGCGATCCTGGCTCCCTCGGTGCCGCGCACGAGGTCGACCAGGCCCTCGGTGAGCTCGTGGCTGACGCCCGCCTCGACTGCCGCGTCGAAGGCGTCCATGGAGCCGGTGGCGCGCCGGTAGTCGACGGCCTCGCGGGCCGCGCACAGCGCCTGGTAGAGGCGGACGGCGAGCGGGCGCCCGGTCGCCACGGGCACGAAGGCGGTGATCCGGCGCCCGTCGGGCGCGGCGCCGACCAGGACGCTCGCGAGCGACGCGGCGGCGGGCCCGCGGTGGCGGGCGCCGTAGTAGCCCGCGCGGGCCCGGACGGCGAGCGCCCCGGCGAGCATGATGTGCCGGGCGGCGGTGCGCAGCCGGTCCTCCTCGGTCCAGGAGGCGGTGTCCCCCAGCCCGGTCGGGGCATCGCGCCACCAGCGGATCTCGTCGCTCGGCACGGCGAGCGCGAGCAGGATGTCCCGGGCGGTCGGCGAGGTGCCCCGGGAGAGCGCGTCGAGGGCCTCGCAGAGCAGGTCGTCGCTGTCGGGGAAGTCCCGGCTCACGGGCACCAGCAGGCTGGTGCCGCCGCCTCCGGGCCCGGGCGGGGTCCAGCGGCCGTACCGGCCGGCCGCACCGCCGCGCCGCCGCCAGCCGTGCCGGAGCAGCAGGGCGCCGAGCACGGCCGGGTCGACCTGCCCCGGTTCGGGCGGCCGGCTCCCGAAGGTGCCGGCCTGCCGCGGACTCGCGACCCCGTGGGGGCCGCCGAACGGACGGTGTGTCACGGTCTGCCTCCCGTCCCGACCCGCGTCATGATCTCGCAGAGCGCGCGGTCGTCGAAGACGCGCGAGGTCGGTACACGGACGGTGGTCCTGCGCCGGCCGGTGACGGCGTGGCCGGCGAGGTTGGTCCAGTAGCAGCAGTGGCGCAGGTCGAGGCGGTCGTGGCTGGCGCGCAGCCAGTCGTCCTGGGACCTGGGTACGAGCATCACGACCAGGATCTTGTGCACCGAGACCGGGGTGCGGGCGAGCTTCGCCAGGTGCGCGTTGTCCAGCGTGAAGGAGAAGGCGGGCCCCGGGGGGTTCGGCGGGATCTGGTACGTGCACTTGAGCTGCACCTTGATGGTGACTTCGTCGTCGACCGTGTGCCCGGGGGCGCTGTGGCTGACGTGCCAGTCGATGCCGTTGTCCGGAAAGGGCTGGGACAGGGAGCAGCCCGCGGCGGCCGCGACGGCGTGGAGATAGCCCACCTGGAGCGTCTCCATGCATGCGGTGGTGGCCAGAGTGCCGCGCTGCGGTGTCGTCCGCTCGGGCAGCAGCCCACCCCGCTCGGGCTGCGCGAGCGCCATGACCAACAGCCTTCCGGACCGGATGAATCCCCGACACGGGTCGCTGAACTGCAAAGACCCGTACCTGTGTTGTCTCCTCCCGGCGTACGTCGCAAACAGCCCGGGTATCACCGAAACGGGCAGACGACGGTACGTCAACTGCCGAAGGTGAACGAGGAGTTGTGTGCGTATGACGTGCTGGTACGAAGGCCCGCTGGCCGCGTTCGACACGGAGACCACGGGTGTGGACGTCGAGACCGACCGGATCGTGTCGGCGGCCGTGGTGGTGCAGGACGCCGCGGGCGCCCGGCCGCGGGTGACGCGCTGGCTGGTCAACCCGGGGGTGCCGGTCCCCGAGGCGGCGACGGCGGTGCACGGACTGACCGACGAGCATCTGCGGCGCGAGGGCCGCTGGCCGTCCCCGGTGATGGACGAGATGGCCAGGTCGCTGGCGGAGCAGGCCGCGGCGGGCCGGCCGCTCGTGGTGATGAACGCGCCGTTCGATCTGACGCTGCTGGACCGCGAGTTGCGCCGCCACCGGGCCGCTTCCCTGACCAGTTGGTTCGAGACGAATCCGCTACAGGTGCTGGACCCGCGGGTCCTCGACAAACATCTGGACCGTTACCGCAAGGGCCGCCGCACCCTGACCGATCTGTGCGCGCACTACGGCGTGACGCTGGAGGGCGCGCACGACGCCGCGGCGGACGCACTGGCCGCCCTGGATGTCGTACGGGCGGTGGGGCGGCGGTTCGCGTCGCGGCTCGAGCGGCTGTCGCCGGCCGAGCTGCACACGCTCCAGTCGGTGTGGCACGGGGCGCAGGCGCGCGGTTTGCAGGCGTGGTTCGCGCGCAGCGGTTCGCCGGAGCGAGTGGATCCGGCCTGGCCGCTGCGGCCCGAGCTGCCGGCCGCGGCCTGAGCGCGGTCGGCCCTGCCGGGCGGGGAGCGGGAGGGCACACGAAAAACCGGCCCGTCGGTGACGGACCGGTTTCTTCCGGGTGGGCGATACTGGGTTCGAACCAGTGACCTCTTCGGTGTGAACGAAGCGCTCTCCCACTGAGCTAATCGCCCGGGAACGCACTGAACAATACAGGTCCGGGCGCCTGTCGTTCAAACCGCTCGGGGACCGGCCCACGACCCGTCGTTCGAACCGCTTGGGAACCGGCCCGCGACCCGTCGTTCGAACCGCTTGGGAACCGGCCCGCGGCCTCTCGTTCAGACCGCCCGGAGACGGGCCCCGAGCCCGCGCCGTCCCGCCCGCATCATCAGCGCGTGGTTGGCGCGGAAGAGGGGCCGGCCCGGCACGGCGAGCCGGCGCAGCAGCACCTTGGTCACCTCGACCTCCTGGTCGTAACGGGCCGCGGTGCC
This sequence comes from Streptomyces sp. NPDC059785, assembly GCF_042732375.1. Taxonomy (NCBI): domain Bacteria; kingdom Bacillati; phylum Actinomycetota; class Actinomycetes; order Kitasatosporales; family Streptomycetaceae; genus Streptomyces; species Streptomyces sp. NPDC059785. The sequence continues at coordinate 9,216 of NZ_JBHWHV010000080.1, read as the reverse complement.
GGGCCCGTCGGCGGTGAGCGTCCAGCGGGCCCAGCCCTCCAGGTCGCCGGTCATGGCGATCTCCAGGACCCCGGTGACCGGGTCCCGGCGCACCTCATGGGCGGTGAAGACCAGGTCGTAGGGGAGCAGCGAGCGGACCCTGACCGTGCCGGTGCGCTCGTCGGCGAGGCGCACCTCGCGCACCTGGGGCCACCAGCGCGGGTAGTCCTCGATCCGTTCCAGTACCGGGTAGACGGCGGCGGGCGCGGCGGGCAGCGTCCACCGGCTGCGGAAGCGGTAACGGCACCAGTCCATGTGCCGAGTGTGCCGCCCGGCGGATCTGAGTACGACATGAGTACGCGCACTCATGTCCGTCCGACGTGACCGGAGCCACACTCCGGACACGGGCGGTACGCCGGGCCGCCGCCGGCGCGGTCGGCGCTGGCGGCCGTACCCCCTTGCCGGCCGGTGGGCTCTCCCGTGGGGCGACCGGCCCGAGCGCCGCCGCCCGTGCGGCGGCGCTCCCCTCCCCCGGCGTGGTCAGGCTCCGGTGCGGTCAGGCTCTCCGGTGCGGTCAGGGCATCTTGTCGCCGAGCAGGGCGAGGTTCTCGATGGCGGCGAGGCCGTACAGGGCGGTGTCGTTGGTGTAGACCCAGTTGGCCTCGCTGCCGGGGACCAGCGTGACGGGGCCGCTCAGCTTCTCGGTCTTCCAGGGCGAGGACTCGAAGTACCCGTCGGAGTTGTAGAACTTGTCCCAGGCGCGCTTGGCGAGCGTCTCGTCGCCGGTCTGCACGGCGGCGTAGGCGTCGAGGCGCGAGTGGCCCTGGAACAGCAGCAGGGTGCCGAAGTTGCTGCCGTAGCGGGCGGCCTGTTCGGTCTTGCCGGCGTTGAAGTAGCGGCAGTAGTCGTAGTACGCCTCGTTGAACTCCGGCATGTCGACCAGGTCGATGAGTTCGGCGCACAGTTCGTTGAGGCCGAAGACGGCGGACAGGTGGGAGACGGCGACGACGGGCTCGGCCGCGACGGCGAACTCGCCGGTGTCCAGGTCGTACAGGCCGCTGCCCTGCACGAAACCGTTGGGCTGGGCGGCGATGCCCTTCATGGTCGACAGTACGCGCGCCTTGGCCTTCTCCCACTTGGGGCCCTTGCGCTCCCACTCGGTGAGCCACGCGGAGACCAGGCCGCTCCAGTCGGTGCCGAAGCCGATCGACAGGGCGTGCCGGTCGGGCGTGTACGGATCGGTGCGGACCTTGCGGTTGGGGTCGAGGACGAGGAACGTCTCGTCGGAGTCGACGTTGGCGTGCATGAGGTCGCCGACACGTTCGTCCGCGGTGAGGAAGTAGTAGTAGCGCCGGTAGGTGGTGTTGGCGATGCGCTGCTGCTTGGCGCTGTCGGCGTAGTGCTGCACGCCGTGCCGGGTGCCGAGGCCCGCCCACTGGCCCAGGTGGTAGACGTCGACCTCGCCGGTGTGCCGGGTCATCGACTCGGCGAAGCGGAAGATGTCGGCGCGCCCGGAGCGCAGATAGGCGAACCACAGCCAGAGGTCGGGCGAGAGCTCGGAGTTGTCCCAGGCGTAGCCGCCGACGTCGTAGCGCCACTGGTGCCGCACCGGGTCGTAGGAGTGCATGACGTCGCCGTAGTCCCAGAAGCCGTACCAGCGGCGCATCTCCACCTGGTCCTTGTAGTAGGTGAAGAGGAAGTCGAGGTGGTCCTCGATCTTCGCCTTGGCGTCGGTGGAGCGGTCGGGTTCGGAGAAGAGGCCGCCGAACACCTTGGCCTTGATCAGGTGCTTGGGCGGTGCGGCGAGCTGCGGCAGCGTGCGGACGGCGTCGACCTGCTCGGCGAGCTTCTCGGGAGTGGGTGTCGACTCGTTGGCCCAGAAGAGCAGTTCGGAGGTCCGGGCGATCCCGTAGGGGGTGCCGAACTCGGGCTCGTAGTCCTCGTAGGTGATGTTGAGGCCCTCCAGCTGCTCGGCGTACGTGTCCTGGCCCATGCCGTCGTGGTAGAAGCGCAGGTCCATGGGCTGGGCTTCGGGCGACCAGAGCCAGAGGGTGACCTCGGCCTCGTCGGTCTGGGCGTCGCGGATGTCGAGCTGGGCCGGGTGCTTCTCCCAGAAGTCGCGCAGCCCGAAGGAGAGGCCGCCGCTGGGCCCGCCGACGTAGCCGAAGCCGGAGGCCCGCCGGCCGCCGCCCGCGCCGATCCAGCCGTGCCCCTTCTTGGTGCGCTTGCGCAGGGTGAAGCCGTCGGCGGAGAGCTGGGAGAGGGTGTAGTCGCCCCATTCGGGGATGTACTGGAGCCGGGTCGTCACCCGCTGGTCCCAGGTGGCCGGATCGGGCAGTTTCTCCCCTGCGAACTGGGCGGCCTGCACGGCGGCGCCCGGGTCGCGGCGCAGCCCGGTGATGCCCTTGACGGCCTCGCGCAGCAGTCCGGTCTCGTCACCGCCGATGCGGATGTGCCGGTCGTAGGACGCGTCGCGCATCGGCACGGTGAAGCGGACGCCGAGGCCGCGGATGAAGTCGCCGCTCGCCTTCCCGGGCTCCTGTGTCCCGTCGAAGGTGATCGTGTGCACCATGCGGAAGGACTCGGCACCGGCGTAGAAGTACAGCCGGACGGAGAACGGCAGCCAGCTCCGGCCGCCCTTGCGGTGCTTGCCGTCGATGCGGACGACGGCGCGTACGGGCCCCTGCTGTTCGACGTCGGTCTCGGTGATGTGGCTCTCGAACCGCTCGTACTTCTGCGTGCCCTGGTCGCCGTCCTCGATCTCCGGCTGGCGGAGCAGCACGAGCCGCCCGTCCTTGGCGATCTCCGTCGAGCCGCGTCTGACGGACTTGACGAGGGTGGACCCGCTCTTGCCGAGCCTGGCGGTGATGACCCCGGTCGATATGTCGATACTGCCGCCGCTCTTGTCGACGGTGACCTTCTTCTCGGGGGCGGCGGCCTGACCTGCGGCGAGGGTGAGCTTCCCGCTGCCCGCGCCCGCGCCGACGGCGTGCGCGGTCCACTTCAGCGAGCCGTCGGGCCAGTACGCGAGCGGCCAGGACTGTACGGGGACGGCCTCGCCGTCGGCGTCGGTGAGCGCGAAGGTCTGGTCCTCCTCGTAGGCGCCCTTGGGCCAGGGCACGCCGACGGTGGAACCGGGGGCGGCGCCGAGGCCGCCGTCCTCGAGCCAGTCCAGGGTCACCGGGTCCGCGTCCTTGGTCCCGGCGGCCGGCGCGGCCTGCGCGCTGTTGCTGCCGAGGGCCCAGCTGAACTGTGCGGCGGCTCCGGCGACGGCGGCGGCCTTGAGCAGAGACCTGCGGGGAATGGGAGACATGACCTTGTTCCTTTCTCCGTACCGGGGAAGTCAGGGGCATGACAGACGCAGGCGCGGCGCCGGGCACCGGCCTGTACGCGTACCGGCCGTGGATCAGCGGTGGCGGTACCGCTTCTCCACGGCGACGGCCGCCGCCGTGACGGCCCCGAGCACGGGGACCGCCAGCGGCGCGGCGAACCAGGCGGAACAGACCGTCACGGCCAGTCCGCCGACGAGCAGGAAGGAGCCGGCCGGGTCGAGCACCGTACGGCGCCCCGCGGCGGCGAGCAGCTCGCGCCAGGCTGCGCCGGGCTCCCAGACCGCCGCCGCGCGCAGCCCGGCGACGGCCAGTGCGATCAGGGCCAGGACCCCGACGGCCCCGGCGAACGACCCGCCGGGCAGCCCGGCCCGTACGGCCAGGACGTCCACGACGACCGCGGCGGTCACGGCCCAGCCGGCCAGCCCGACCAGCCAGCCGCGGCGCACGGCCGTACGGAAGTCGGCGGCGAACTCCCGCAGGCCGCCGCCCTCGTGGTCCGTGACCCGGCGCAGATGGCGCGCCCCCGCCGCGAAAGCGGCCGGATAGGTCACCAATCCCAGCGCGGCCACCGCGATCCAGACGCCGGTGAGCAGGCACTCGGCGAACACCGCGAACCGCTCCTGGAACGCCGACTCCCGCGGGGCGCGACGGGGCTTTGCGGATGCCTGGCTCATCGGGCGCCTCAGCCCTTCAGTCCGGAGGTGGCCATGCCGTCGATCAGATAGCGCTGGAAGGCGAGGAAGAAGGCGAGTACGGGCAGCAGCGCGACGAGCGACATCGCGATCATGCCGCCGTAGTCGGCCACCCCTTCCTGGTCGACGAACATCTTCAGCCCGAGCGAGACCGTGTATTTGTCGGGCTCGTTGAGGTAGATCAGCGGGCCCATGAAGTCGTTCCAGGCGTTGATGAAGGTGAAGATCGCGCTGGTGATGAGCGCCGGACGGCACAGCGGCAGCACGATCGACCAGTAGATGCGCGGATGACCGCAGCCGTCGAGCCGGGCCGCCTCGTCGAGCTCCCTCGGCAGATTGCGCATGAACTGCATCATCAGGAAGACGAAGAACGCCTCCGTGGCGAGGTACTTGCCGAGCAGCAGCGGCGTGTACGTATTGATCAGGTCCATGTTGCGGAAGAGCACGTACTGCGGGATGAGCAGCACGTGGTAGGGCAGCAGCAGCGTGCCGATCATCAGCGTGAAGAGCAGATTGCGCCCCGCGAACCTGATCTTGGCGAAGGCGTAGGCGGTGAGCGAGCAGGAGATCAGGATCCCCACCACCGAACCCACCGCCAGCAGCAGCGAGTTGAGGAAGAACGTGGAGACGGAGATGTCCGCGATGCCCTCGGTGAGCCGGGTGTAGTTGGAGGTGATCGGTGAGCCGGGGAAGAGATCCAGGCTGCCGACGATGTCGTCACTGCGCTTGAAGGAGCCGCCGACGACCCAGACGACCGGATAGAGGATGACGGCGAGGATGGCGAGCGACCCGAGGTGCCAGGCGAGCGACCCGGGCAGCCTCCGCCGGAGTCCGCCCGCCTTCCGGCCGTGCGCGATGTCCGTAGTCTGCGCACTCATCAGGCGCCCTCCTCGTAGTGCACCCAGCGCTTCTGGGACCAGAACAGGACCGCCGTCACCAGGCCGACCGCGACCAGCAGCACCCAGGCCATGGCCGAGGCCAGCCCCATCCGGCTGTTCTCGAAGCCCTGGACGTAGAGGTAGCAGGTGTAGACCATCGAACCGTCCGCGGGACCACAGGCGTTGCCCCCCGCTCCACCGCCGACGATGTAGGCGGAAGAGAAGATCTGGAACGAGTGAATGGTCTCCAGCAGAACGTTGAAGAACAGCACCGGACTGATCATCGGCAGAGTGATGTTCCAGAACCGCCGCCACTTGCCGGCCCCGTCCACCTCCGCGGCCTCGTACAACTCACGCGGCACCTGCTTGAGCCCGGCGAGGAAGATGACCATGGGCGCGCCGAACTGCCAGACGGTGAGCGCCACGAGGCTGTAGATGATCAGATCCGGATCCCCGGTCCAGCCACCGGCACTCATCCCGAAGAGCTTCTGCGTACGGTCGACGATCGCGTCGTCCGAGAAGATCGCCTTCCACACGATGGCGACGGAGACGCTGGCCCCGATCAGCGAGGGGGCGTAGAACGCGGCCCGGTAGAAGGCCTGTCCGCGCCGCTTCTGGGCGAGCAGCAGCGCCACGCCGAGCGCCGCGAGCAGCTTGAGCGGCGTGCCGACCACGACGTACCACAGCGTCACCCGCACCGAGTGGCGCCAGCGCGGGTCGGCGAACATCTCGGAGAAGTTGTCCAGGCCGATCCACTTGGGGGCGTCGAAGAGGTTGTAGTCGGTGAACGCGAAGTAGAGCGAGGCGATCATCGGGCCCGCGGTCAGCAGCAGGAACCCGGCGATCCAGGGGGACATGAACAGATAGCCGGCCAGGTTCTCCCGGCGGCCCCGCCGCTTGAGGGCGGCGGGGCGCTCGGGCTTCACCGGACCGTGCCGCGGCTCGGCGCCCTCGGCCAGGGCGTCCGTCGCAGGGGCGTGTGTCACGGCGGTTCCCATCAGCCGGCGAGAGCCGTCTTCGACTCGGTGAAGAACTGCTTGACGGCCTCGTCCACCGAGCGCTTGCCCAGGGCGAGTTCCTCGGCGATGCGCAGGAAGGCGGCCTCGCAGATGTCGGCGCCGTTCGGGTGCGGGGTGATGGTCTCCAGGACCCCCGACTTCACCAGGGACTCCTCGTAGGCCGCGATCCCCTTGTTGACCTCGTCGGTCGGCTGGTAAGCGTCGTACTGGGCCTGAGTCGCCGGCACCCCACGGTCATAACCCATGATCTTGGCGACCTCGGGGTCGTGCACCATGAAGTCGATGAACTGCGCGACCTCCTTGGGGTGCTCGGTGCGCTTGGAGCCACTGAGCATGAGCGAGCCGAGGTACTGCCCGGTCTTCTTGCCGTCGGTCGTGGGGATCGGGGCGAGCCCGTATTCGCTCTTGCCCTCGGAGGTGTAGCGGACGGTGAAGTTGTCCCAGGTGAACTCGCTGGCCGCGAGCTCGGCGGAGACCGCGGACTTGGGCTTGACCTGGGCGACCTTCTTCGCGTCGGCGTAAATGCCGGATTCCACGCCCTTCTTGGCCTTGGTCCACCAGTCCGTCAGGTCCGCCTCGGTGAAACCGAGCTCCTTCTCGGTGAAGAACGCCTTGCCGTTCTGCCGCAGGTACAGGTCGTAGAGGTACATGACCCCGTACAGCCCGCTGTCGCCGGCCCGGCCCGCCTTGTCGCGGATCTTCTTCATCGCGGCGTCGAAGTCGTCCCAGGTCCACCCCTGCTCGGGCTTCACACCCGCCTTGGTGTAGACGGGCTTGTCGATGACCAGCGCCATCGAATTGGAACCGACCGGAACACCGAGCAACTTCCCGTCGATCTCACCGAACTTGTCGAGCCCCGCCCGGAATCCGTCCATGGACAGATTTCCCGCCTTGACCTGTTCGCTCAGATCGAGCAGCACATTCTTGGCGTCATACTTCCGAAGGAATCCGATGGCGTTCTGGAAAACGTCGGGCGGATTCCCCCCGGAGGCCTGGGTGTTGAACTTCTTCCAGAAGTCGAGGTACGGCTGGAAATCCGTCTTCACCTTGATCTTCGGGTACTTCTTCTCGAAGAGCTCGATGGTCTGGTTGATCCGCTTGGCCCGGTCGTCGGCGCCCCACCACGCATAACGGATCGTCACCGTCCCGTCCCCGGAACCGCTTCCGCCTCCGCAGCCCGTCGTCGCCGCCAGTCCCAGCGTGGCCAGCGAAGCGCCGGCCGCCTTGAGGACCGTCCGCCTCTCGACACTTCCGTTGTTCCCCACAGTCGGGCCCTCCCCGCGACGTTGCGGCCGCTTCATGAATCGTTTCAAGTAAGCGCTTGCTGGCACAAGCTACGGAGGCCCCAGGGGCACGTCAATGATTCGGACAGGAATTGATGGAACGCGACGCGCGACCGCCCCGCCCCCACCGCCGCGAGACCCCACACCCCGCCGCACAACACCGCAGGTGGAGCCCGCGCGGTCGACGGACCGAACAGAAACCGAGGAACCGCGCGAAAATCACCCCGGGCCGAAAATCCCCTGTCGTTCAGGCCACCGCGGCCACCTGCACAACGAGATCCGCGTTCCACATGAACCGAGCGTAAGGACGCCCGCCCACCGGGACGCCGCACCCCGCACCACAGGAACCGCACCAAGCAGGCACAGACACCACAGAGAAGCCGCCGCACAGGCACAGGTCGACGATCCCCCACGGACAACCACCCGCACCGACGACCACGACAAAGGCGGCCGACCCCCATAACCACTACTGGGGGCCGACCGCCTACTGCATCGGTGGGCGATACTGGGTTCGAACCAGTGACCTCTTCGGTGTGAACGAAGCGCTCTCCCGCTGAGCTAATCGCCCGGGCGCAGGAAGAACATTACCCCATGTCAGGGGCGCCTCGGACCACCCCAACGGGCAGGCCGGATCACTCCTTGATCCTCCAGGGCATCTCGAAGCCGAAGCGCCAGAGGTAGACGCCGACGAGGACCGCGATGATCACGAGTCCGACGGTGGTCAGAATGATGTTGCGCCGGCGCACCTTGGGATCGAGCGCACGCTGCGCGGCCTCCGTCACCTTGCGTTTCGTCCAGCGCAATACGAGCTGCGCCCAGACGAACTCGGTCGCCCAGATCGCCATACCGCCGAAGATCACCAGCCAGCCGGGGCCGGGCAGCGGAAGCATGATGATGCCCGCGACGACGACCGCGAGCCCGACGACGAAAACCCCCACCTGCCAGCTCAGATGCAGAGCCCGCCGAGCCTTGATGAATTCCGGCGCCCGGGAACCGAGCCCCGCCCCGCTTGCGGATTCCCCCTCGGCCAGGACTGCCTCGCCCGACCCGTCACTCCCCGTATTCATACGACCAAACCCTACCGGAGAGAAACCAGTCACCGGAATGGGTGTACGCCGTGACCGAACTCTCGGCCGGATGAGCGACCTAAAGGCACCCAAAACACTCAGAGGGGTTTACAACGGCACCGTAGGTGGCATGTCGATTTCGCCGACGTGCGAATCCCCGAGCGCACACTGAGCGAAAGGCCCTGGCGCTTATGAACACCACGGTCAGCTGCGAGCTGCACCTGCGCCTCGTTGTGTCGAGCGAGTCCTCACTGCCTGTACCCGCAGGACTGCGGTATGACACGGCCGATCCCTACGCCGTGCACGCCACCTTCCACACCGGAGCCGAGGAAACCGTCGAGTGGGTGTTCGCCCGCGACCTCCTGGCCGAGGGCCTGCACCGGCCCACCGGCACCGGCGACGTCCGAGTCTGGCCGTCCCGGAGCCACGGTCAGGGCGTCGTCTGCATCGCCCTCAGCTCCCCGGAGGGCGAAGCCCTCCTGGAAGCCCCGGCGCGGGCCCTCGAGTCCTTCCTGAAGCGAACGGACGCCGCCGTGCCCCCCGGCACGGAACACCGCCACTTCGACCTCGACACGGAGCTCTCCCACATCCTGGCCGAGAGCTGACGAGACACCACAGAGCCGCCCGGCGCCGTCCACTCGGGGAGACGGCTCGGGCTCGGACAACTGCATACGGTCACAACCGACGCCGTCACCGCGGAACCTCGTGGTGACGGCGTCGTCGTATCCCCCGCGGCCGCAATTGCACGGGAGGATCGCCGCCGAACAGCCCACGCCCCGCAGCCGCCAACGCTCGGAAAGGACCGCGCCGAACAGCCCACGCCCCGCAGCCGCCGACGCTCGGAAGGGGCCGTGCCGAACGCCCCACGCCCCGCAGCCGCCGACGCTCGGAAGGGGCCGTGCCGGTACATCAAATGCCCGTCGATCACGTGGTCGCACACCAAGTCGGCCAGGCAAACCCCGGAGG
>NZ_JBHWHV010000079.1:0-37362 GCF_042732375.1 Streptomyces sp. NPDC059785 | reverse complement strand
GGGGGGGGGGGGGGTGGGGTGGGGGCGCCCTCCCGCGCGCGGGGGGGGGGGCGGCGGGGGGGGGCGGGGCCCCCCCCGGGGGGGGCGGGGGGGGGGGGCCCCGGGCGCGCGGGGCGGATGGACGGGCCGGGCCTTCCGGCGGGCCGGAGACGGTCCCGCGGGTCAGTACTCCACCACGCGGTAGCAGCGGCGCAGGTCGAGGGAGTGGTCGCGGACCCGCTCCAGGTGCTTGCTGACCCGGTTCATCACGGTGTCCAGGACCAGCGGGGCGAGCAGTCCGCGGAACTACGGGCTGATGCCCTCCAGGGGGTAGTCGTGGGTGTCGAAGACGGTGACGTCCTTGGAGACGCGCCGGGCGAACGCCTCGGCCCGGTCGGTCAGCGCCCGCGTCTCGTCCTCGCCCTGGAAGAGGCCCTGCGGCGCCGGGAGAAGAGGACGTTCGCCCCGGCGATGACCAGTCCGCCGACGAAGATCAGCGTTCCCATGACGTTGACCTGCGGGGGTACGCCGGTACGGCTGGCGCTGTAGACCCACAGCGGGAAGGTGACCGTACGGCCGGCGTTGAAGCTGGTGATCTGGGTGCGGGCCCGTGGACGGCGTTCCGCCTGGTCACCCTGCCGATGCTGCTGCCCGGGGTGGCCTCGGGCGCCCTGCTCTGCTTTGCCCTGGCCGTCGACGACTACGCGAGGACGACCGTCCAGTAGCCGCGCGGCACGCCCATGACGATGAACAGCGACAGCAGGGCGGCGCCGAGGGCGATCTCGGGGGCCGCGATGGCGGTGAACATCAGCAGGTCCACCGAGCCCCGGCCGCGGAAGCGGTGGCGGCCGAGCGCGAGCCCGATCGGGGTGCCCAGCAGGGTGGCGACCACGGCGACGACCAGGGCGATGGTGAGGCTGCTGACCAGCGCGGAGGTCAGATTGGGGATGGCGAACAGGTGCCGGTACCGGTTCAGGGGGAAGCCCTGCCAGGTGAAGTTGACCTTGCTGCCGGTGTCGTCGAAGCCGAACAAACGATCATCACGGCGATCGGCAGCAGCAGCCAGGCCGGCACCAGCGCGCTGTACAGGGTCAGGGTGGGGCGGCGGCGCACCCGTACGGCCGGGCGGGACCGGGGTGCGGCGGGGGCCAGGGTCTCGGTGCTCATCGCGCGACCGCCTCCAGCACGTCGTCGGTGCCCAGGGCGCGGGCACAGGTGAACACGGCCAGCAGCAGCGCGCCCATGAGGACGAAGGACAGCGCGGCGGTGCTCGGACAGTCGTGGTTGGTGAAGTACTCGGTTTGGATGATGTTGCCGGTCATCGTCGTGGAGGGGCCGCCGAGGATGCCGGCGTTGACGTAGTCGGCGCAGGCCGACATCCTGGTCCGCCGCGTGGGCGGTGCCACGGCCCGGCCCCGCCCGGAACACCCTGCGCACCACCTACGTCCCGCGCGAGTCGACCGGCCCGGCGCCCGCGCGCGTACGGCGGCTGCGGGCACCGGGGGAGTGACACGGCCGCGGCTCGCGAGGGACGCCGTGCGCTCCGTGTGCTGACGCGTCATCAGTAGTGGGATCGGTACCGGACGCCTCCAGCGGTGCGGGCCGGCTGCGGTGAGTGGCCGACGGCCGGAGATTTAGTTGACGTGTCACCTATTCGGGGTTAAGTTGATTGAGCTTTGAACGAACCCCTCGGGGGCCGCGCGGAGCGCAGTAACTCAATGGCTCGGCAACCCAGTAGCTCAGGAGACAGTCATGGGACAGCTTGACGGGAAGACCGCCGTCGTCACGGGCGGCACCAGCGGTATCGGGCTCGCCGCGGCCCGCCGTTTCAGCGAGGAGGGCGCCCGCGTCTACATCACCGGGCGGCGCAAGGAGGCGCTGGACGAGGCCGTCGCGCTGATCGGCGGTGCCGTCACCGCCGTACAGGCCGACAGCGCGCAGCCGGCGGACCTGGACCGGCTCTACGCCGCCGTCGCCGAGCAGGGGCACCACATCGACGTCCTGTTCGCCAACGCCGGCGGCGGTGAGTTCGCCACCCTGGAGCAGGTCACCGAGGAGCACTTCGACGCGACGTTCGGCGCGAACGTCAAGGGCGTGCTGTTCACGGTCCAGAAGGCCCTGCCGCTGCTGAACGACGGCGCCTCGGTGATCCTCACCGGCTCCACCGCGGCGACCACGGGCGGCGAGGCCTTCGGTGTCTACGGCGCCTCCAAGGCGGCCGTCCGGTCCTTCTCGCGGACCTGGGCCAACGAGCTGAAGGGGCGCGGCATCCGCGTCAACACCGTGGTCCCCGGCCCGATCGAGACGCCCGGGATCAACGGGCTCGCGCCCGACGAGGAGCAGGCCGCGCAGTTGCGGGACCACTTGGCGAGCACCGTGCCGCTGGGGCGGATGGGCCGGCCCGCGGAAGTGGCCTCCGTCGCCCTCTTCCTGGCCACCGCCGAGAGCAGCTTCGTCACCGGCACCGAGCTCTACGTCGACGGCGGCGCCAACCAGGTCTGACCGGCGCACGGCAGCGAGAGAACAGCAGGGCAGGACAGCGAGTACGCGGCGGCGCGCGGCCTCCGGCTCCGGCCGGAGGCGCGCCCGGCCCGGGGACGGAGAACATCATGTACATCGGACGGACCGGTATCTGGAGCCCCGAACTGCGCACCGCGCAGGATCCCGTGGAGACGCACGAGGCCGCGGCCGAACTCGACCGGGCCGGGTGGGGCGCGCTGTGGATCCCCGGACTCGGCGGCGGTGACGTCCTCGGCGACGCCGAGCGGCTGCTGCGGGCCACCGGGAACGCGGCCGTCGCCACCGGCGTGTTCAGCATCTGGCGGTACCCGGCCGAGGAGATGGCCGCCGGGCACGCGCGGCTCCAGCAGAGCTACGGCCGCCGCCTGCTGCTCGGGCTCGGCGTCGGCGACGCGGCGACCGCCCGGGGCGCCGGAGGCGTCTACCGCCCGCTGGCCGCCATGAACGACTACCTCGACCGCTTCGACCGGGCGCCCGTGCCGGTCCCGGCCGGCGAACGCGTCATCGCGGCCATGGGCCCGAAGCTCACCGAGCTGGCCGCCCGGCGCGGCGCGGGAACGCACCCCTTCATGGTCACCCCCGACTTCACCGCCACCGCACGGTCCCTGCTCGGCACCGGCCCCCTGCTGGCGCCGTACCAGGCGGTCGTGGTGGACCGCGACGCCGACCGGGCCCGCGCCACCGCCCGGAGCTTCCTCGCGCCGTTCATCGGCATGGCGCACTACGCCGGCAGCCTGCTGCGCCAGGGGTTCACCGAGTCCGACCTGGCCGGCGGCGGCAGTGACCGGCTCATCGACGCGGTCGTGGCCCGGGGCGACGTCGAGGCCATCGGCAAGCGGGTCCGCGCCCACCACGACGCCGGTGCCGACCATGTCGCGCTGCACGTCATCGGCGGGCGGCCCGGACTGCCCCGGGCGCAGTGGCGGGAACTGGCCCCGCTGGCCCGGGCCGAGTGAGGGCGAGCCGCCAAGGGGGCCGGTACGAGGGCGTCGATGTGTGACGCGTCAACCGTCTCGTACAGTGAACCCATGAGTGCGGAACCTCGCTGGCTGAGCATGACCGAAGAACAGGCGTGGCGCGGACTGCTGCGCATGCACGACGTACTGGTCGACCGCGCCGGCCGGTCCATGCAGGACGCGTTCGGACTGTCCGCCGCCGACTACACGGTCCTGGCCGAGCTGACCCGGGCGCCGGGCGGCCACCTGCGCATCTCCGAGCTGGCGCGGGTGCTCAACTGGGAGAAGAGCAGGCTGTCGCACCACCTGACCCGGATGGGCAAGCGCGGCCTGACCGCCCGCGAGGAGTGCGCCGACGACCGGCGCGGGGCGTTCGTCCAGGTCACCCCGGCGGGCCGGGAGGCCATCAGTGCCGCCGCCCCGCACCACGTGGAGGACGTCCGCCGGTTCTTCCTCGACCATCTCACCCCCGGCCAGATCGCGTTGCTGGGGGAGATCGCCGAGGTGGTCATCGAGAAGAACGGCGGTACGGACCGGGCGCCCGCGTGACGCGCGGGTCCGCGTGCGCCCGCAGCAGCAGGGCGGTCCAACTGCGGTAGGGCCGCCACCGCTCCGCGAGGCGTGCGAGGGCAAAGACGCCGGGCGAGCCGTCCGCGAGGCCGTACGCGTCGGTCATGGCGGCGTGCAGCCGGGGCTCGTGACGGGGCAAGAGGTCCGGGTGGCCGGCGCCGCGGACGAGGACGAGTTCGGCGGAGAACGGGCCGATGCCGGGCAGTTCCCGCAGCGCGGCGAGGGCGTCCTCGGCGGGCAGCGCGCGCAGGCCGGCCGCGTCCAGTTCACCGGCGGCCGCGGCGTCGGCCACGGCGTGCAGCCGGCGCAGCTTGACCTCATCGAGGCCCGGGAAGCTCGTGACGGTGCGCAGCACCTGCGGGGCGGGGAAGGCGGACAGCTCCTGCCCGGCGACCTCGACGCGGTGGCCGTACCGCTGGGCGAGCAGCGTCCTGACCGCGGCGGCGTGGCTCATCCGGACCCGGTGGCCGATGATCGCCCATGCCGCCGCCTCGTAGGGCGAGTCGAAGCACACCGGCCGCAGTCCGGGGAACTCCGCCAAGAGGCCGGCCGCCACCGGATCGGCGGATGCCAGTGCGGGGAAGCGGGAGCCGTCCACGTCCAGGGAGAGGGCGCGGGCGACTGCCGCCGTCGCGGCAGCCCAGGGTTCTTCGCCGGGCGAGGGGGCGATGCTCTCGAGGGCGGCCGGGTGCAGGGTGACGTCCGCTTGCACCGTCCCCCCGTCCGCGTGCACCGCCCCTTCCTCCGGGAGCCGTGTGATGCCCGCTCGCTCCGCGCCGTCGTCCGCCGCCGTCCGCTCCTGCCGTACGGCGGCGGTGACGGTGAAGCGGCCGTCGTCCGAGGGGAACGCGAGGCGGAGCACCCCGTCCCGCCGCCCTCCCGTGTAACAGGCCGGAGTGAACGTCTTGAGGAAACGCAGGGCGGCCGTGAGCGAGAACGGGCCGCGGGCGGTGAGGACGACGGCGGTCACGGTCAGCCTCCGTGCACGGTGAGCCGGTAGCCCTCGGGGCCGGTGAAGGAGAACGTCGGCCCGAACGGGCTGTCCTGGAGCGGGCCGACGTCCCGCGTGTCCGCCTCGGCCAACTGCTCGCGCAGCGCGCTCGCGTCCGAGGTGCGCAGCCACAGCGCCACGCCCAGGCCGGGGCGCGCGTCGCCGTCCAGGTCGGTGCCCGGAAGCGGCTCGCGGACGGCGAACGGGATCGGGCTGGTGGTGAAGACGACGGCGCCGGGCGGCGAGGCGGGGGCCCGGCGCAGTCCGAGGCGCTCCTCGAAGAAGGCGGCCGCGGCGGGCACGTCCTTCACCTGGAGAGCGATGAAGTCGGGGCCGTCGACGGTTGCGGGCATGGGTTCCTCCAAGGCGTTGGTGTCAGGGCTCGATGTCCAGACCCGGCACCGGGACTCGACGCCGGGCTCGATGTCAGGGCTCGACGCCGGGACTCGATGTCAGGACTTTGACATGCGTGACTGTAGGCGCGGGCGCTCGCACATGTCAAAATGCTGACATGGAAGACCGTGCACCCCTGCCCTCGCCCCACCCCGCCAAGGACGTCACCGAGCACGTCGGATACCGACTCAAGCGCGCCTCGGCCGCGCTGCGCAGCGCCATGGACAAGGCCCTGCGCGAACACGACCTCACCGTCCCGCAGTACTCCTGCCTGGAACTGCTCGACGAGCGGCCGGGTCTGTCCAACGCCGAACTGGCCCGGGGCACCTTCGTCACCCGGCAGTCGGCCAACGTCGTCCTGCGCGGCCTCAAGGACGCCGGACTCATCACCCGGCCGGACACCACGGACCACGGCCGCGCCCTGCCCGTTCACCTCACCCCGGCCGGACAGCGGCGCCTGCACGCCGCCCGCCGAGCCGTCTACGCCATCGAGGAACGCATGGTCGCGGCCATGCCCGCACGGCGCCTCACGGCGCTCCTCGCCGACCTCGACACCATGACCGGGGCCCTCGGAGCCCTCGGCGACTGACTGAGGCGGTTCCGCCACTGCGGCGGAACCGTCCGGTTCAGCGCGCGGTGGTGTCCGTCGTACCGGAGGCGGGGAACTCCTCGGTGCCCAGCACCCGCAGCAGTTCCAGGCGCTCGCGGGTCCCGGCGTCCGCCGGGGTGAGCACCAGCAGCAACTGGCCCTGGTCCGGGGTGAGCAGGGTCTCGCAGTCCATCGTCAGCGGGCCCACCCGCGGATGCACCAGGGTCTTGCGGTCGGCGCGCCGGACGGCCACCTCGTGCTCCGCCCAGAGGCGGCGGAAGTCCTCGCTCGCGGCCCGCAGCCGGTCGATGAGCCCGGCCACCGCGGGATCGCCCGAGCGGCGGCCGGCGGTCGCCCGCAGGTCGGCCACGAGCTGGCGGGCCTGGCGCTCCCGCTCCTGAGGCAACCCGACCTCGCGGGCGGCCGGTTCGGTGAACCAGCGGTACGCCATGTAGCGCCGGTCGCCGGTGAAGCGGGTCAGGTCCCCGGCCATCAGGACCGACGTCCGGTTCTGCGCGAGGACCTCGCCCAGGTCGGACAGGACCAGGGCGGGGGTGTCGCCGAGCAGGTCCAGCATCCGGATCAGGCCGGCGCGGGCGAGGCGTGCCGTCCCGTCGGCGGGCGGAGGCGCGTGCCCGGCCAGGTGGAACAGATGGCCGCGCTCGTCGTCGGACAGCCGCAGCGCCCGGGCCAGCGCACCGAGCAACTGCGGCGAGGGCTGGCTGCTGCGGCCCTGCTCCAGCCGTACGACGTAGTCCACCGACATGCCGGCCAGCATGGCCACCTCTTCCCGGCGCAGGCCGGTGGTACGGCGGCGGGGGCCGTCGGCGATGCCGACCTCGGCCGGGCGGATCGCCTCGCGGCGGCGGCGGAGGAAGTCGGCGAGCTGCTCACGTTCCATGCCCCCATGGTCCCTCGCGGCGGGCGGGCCGGGCCAGGGAGCGGCACTCCCATGATGAACGCTCCGCTCCCGCCCGCCGCGGCGCGGGCGCAAGGTGGTGGCGGATCGACGGCCCGCGGTGGCCGTCGGCGGACGACCTGAGGAGATGCGCGATGCAGACACGAACCCTTGGCAGCACCGGACCCGCCGTTTCCGCGCTGGGCCTCGGCGCGATGGGCATGTCGGGGGCCTACGGAGCCGCCGACCGCGCGGAGAGCGTCGCCACCGTGCACGCCGCGCTGGAGGCCGGTGTCACCCTGATCGACACCGGTGACTTCTACGCCGTGGGCCACAACGAGCTGCTGCTCGCCGAGGCGCTGCGCGGCCGGAACCGGGACGACTACCTGCTGAGCGTCAAGTTCGGCATGCTGGTGAGCCCCGGACAGCACTACGGCGGACACGACTGCCGTCCCGAGGCGGTGAAGAACTTCCTGGCCCACTCGCTGACCCGGCTGGGCGTCGACCACATCGACATCTACCGTCCCGCCCGGCTCGACCCGGCCGTGCCGATCGAGGAGACGGTGGGCGCGATCAAGGAGATGATCGACGCCGGGTACGTGCGCCACCTCGGCCTCTCCGAGGTGGACGCGGCGACGATCCGCCGGGCGCACGCCGTGCACCCGGTCGCCGACCTCCAGATCGAGTACTCGCTGATCTCCCGTGCCGTGGAGGCGGACGTGCTGCCGACACTGCGGGAGCTGGGCATCGGCCTGACCGCGTACGGCGTTCTCGGCCGCGGGCTGATCTCCGGGCACTGGTCGGCGGGGCACAGCGCGGGCCCCGGTGACATGCGCGGCTTCAGTCCGCGGTTCTCGGACGAGAACGTGGAGCACAACCTCGCGCTCGTGGCGGCGCTGCGACGCGTCGCCGAGGCCAAGGGGTGCACGGTCGCCCAGCTGGCCATCGCCTGGGTGGCCGCGCGGGGCGAGGACATCGTGCCGCTGGTCGGCGCCCGAACCCGCGAGCGGCTTGCCGAGGCGCTGCCCGCGCTGGAGGTGGAGCTCACCGCGGACGACCTCGCCGAGATCGAGAAGGCGGTGCCCGCGGGGGCGGCGCGCGGCGACCGCTATCCGTCCGGGTTCATGGACAGCCTCGGCGTGGGCAACTGACCCCCCCGGCCGCCCATCCGGTCCCTCCGTCCTGCTGTCCTTGCACGGTGTCAGCCGGTGAGTCCGGCCATGAGCGCCGCGGCCCAGCAGCAGTGGTCATGGCCGCCGGTGTAGACGTGCAGGGAGACGTCGAAGCCACGGGCCGCCATGAGCGAGTGCAGTGCGCGCAGGTCGTCGACCATGCCGCCTTCGTTGGAACCGACGTCCATGCGGATGGTGACGTCGCCGACCTGCGCCGCGGCGGCCTGTTCGTACAGCCAGGTGTCGGCCCCGGGTGCAATCACCCGCGGCCGGGCGGTCATGCCGGGGCGCCACCAGGTCGAGGCCGAGTGGGCGAGCACGGTGCCGAACGCCTCGGGCCGGCGCAGGGCCGCCGCCAGCGCCGTGAGGCCGCCGAGGCTCTGGCCGCTCAGGACGGTGCGCCCGGTCCCCGCCCAGCGGGGGAGTGCCTTGGTCACGGTGGGCAGGATCTCGTCGGCGAGGGTGTCGATGAACCGCGGACTCGCGCCGAGTTGCCGCATCCGCTCCTCGGGGGTGGCTCCCGCTTCGATGCCGACGACGGCCGTGGGCGGCATCCGGCCCGCCTCGACGGCCGCGGTGACGGCGCCGGTGATGCCGTACCGGTCGAACCACCGCTCGCCGTCGAAGACGACGAGCAGCCCCAGTTCCGTGTCCGGGCCGCCGGTGGCGGGCACGAAGCGCCGTACGCGGTAGGCGGTGCCGTCGGCGGCGGTGAAGCCGAACGCGTCGGTGCGGCCGCCGGTGGTGCGAGGGCCCGTGAGCCATTCGGCCAGCGAAGGGGCGCCGGACAGCTCGATCATCGAGCCGAACGGGCCCGTGGCGTGGCGGTTGAAGGGATCCGTGCGGTCGTCGGGCAGTCCGCGGGCGGAGCCGGCGCGCGGGCCGTCCGCCGTCAGGTGCGGATCGTCCGGGCCGAAGGGGTGGACGCGGTAGGCGCAGCGCAGCCCGAGGGGGAGGCGCAGGCTGACGTACCAGAGGGAGGTGTCGCCCAGGCGGCGCATCATGCCGCGGCGGGCGTGCTGCTTGTCGGTGACGCGGTTCGCCATGACGTAGACGCCCGCCACCGGCCGGTCCTCGCGCCACACCACCGTCACCAGGCGTTCCTCCGGGGCGCCGGGTACGGGTTCGACCAGGGGCGCGCCCTCGTCCGCCAGTTCCCGCCAGAAGCGGTCCAGGGCCGCGCTTCCCTCCGTCCTCGTCTCGTGCAGGAGCCGCGCCAGCCGCGGACTGCCGACCGCCGTCACGTCGCTCAAGGCGCCCTCGCTTCCTTCCTTCATGGCGTTCGCTCGTCTCACAGATGGTGCGCCCGGCGCTCCCGCAGCAGCAGCCAGGCCAGGTACAGTCCGCCGCCCACGCCCGTCACCACGCCGACCGGCATCAGCGCGGAACCGGTCACGCGCTGGGTGACCAGGTCCGCGGTGGCGACCAGCAGGGCGCCCATCCAGGCGGCGGGCAGTACGTTCGGACCCGCGGCCCGGGTGAGGCGGCGCGCCAACTGCGGTGCGGCCATGGCCAGGAAGGGGATCGGGCCCGCCGCGGCCACGGCCATGGCGGTCAGTCCGGTGCCCGCGCTCAGCAGCACCAGACGGCTGCGCTCCGCCGGTATCCCGAGCGCGCCCGCCGTGTCGTCGCCCATCTCGAGCACCGTCAGCCGCCGCGCGTACCCGAGGACGACCGGGGCGCAGACGAGCAGGCCGAGCGCGGCGATGCGGACCTCGCTCCAGCCGCGGTCGTTGAGGGAGCCGATCATCCAGCTCGCGGCCTGCGCCGCCTTGCCGATGTCGGCGCGTACGTAGAGGAAGCTGGTCGCCGAGCCGAGGACCGCGGACATGCCGATGCCGACCAGGACGAGCCGGTAGCCGTGCACGCCGCGGCGCCAGGCCAGCAGATACACCGCCGTGGCCGTGGCGAAGCCGCCGAAGACCGCGCCGAAGGCAGTCTGGGGCGCTCCCGCGTCGAGGAAGATGATCGCGACGAGCGCGCCCGCGGAGGCGCCGTTGCCGAAGCCGATGATGTCCGGGCTGCCCAGCGGGTTGCGGGTCAGCGACTGGAAGACGGCCCCGGCCATGCCCGTGCCGAAGCCGACGAGGACGGCCGTCAGGGCGCGCGGCAGCCGCAGGTCGAGCACGATGAACTCCGCGCCGGGCGGCCCGTTCCCGGCGAACGTGCGCAGCACCTCGACGGGGGACAGCTCGTACGTTCCCGTACCGACGGAGAGCACGACCACGACCGCGCCGACCACGATCAGCGCGACGCAGACCAGGACGGTGCGCGGGTCGAAGCGTACGGAGTAGCGGCCGGCCCGCATCCGGCCGTGGCGCCAGTCGCGGCGGACGGCGTGGCCCCGCCGGGTCTTGTCCTCGACCGGGCTCACAGCTGGGCCACCTTCCGCCGGCGTACGAGATGGATGAAGAGCAGACCGCCCAGGAACGAGGTCACGATGTCGACCTCGATCTCGGACGGCGCCACCACGATCCGGCCCAGTACGTCGGAGACGAGCATCAGGGCCGGCGCGAACAGCGCGCAGCAGGGCAGCAGCCGGCGCGGGTCGGGGCCGGTGAACGCGCGGACCGCGTGCGGGATCATCAGCCCGATGAAGCCGATCGGCCCGCACACGGCCGTCGCGCCGCCGCACAGCAGGGTGATGGCCACGATCGACAGCACGCGGGTGCGCCGGACCGAGGTGCCGAGCGCGCGGGCGTGGTCCTCGCCGAGCGAGAGGGCGCCGAGCGGCCGGGCCAGCGCGAACGCCAGCAGTGCGCCGCAGACCAGGAACGGCAGCGCGGTGAGCAGGAGTTGCGGGTCGCGCTTGGCGAGGGTGCCGACCGACCAGTACCGCATGGAGTCGAGGGTGCTCAGATCCCACTGCTGGAGGCCGTTGACATAGCCGAACAGGGCCGCGTTGACGGCCGTGCCCGCGAGCGCGAGCCGGACCGGGGTGGCCGAGCGGGTGCCGCCGAGCGCGTGCACGGCGACGGCGGTGACGGCCGCGCCCGCCAGCGCGAACCACAGGTAGCCGGAGATCGAGGTGATGCCGAAGACGCTGATCGCGGTGACGACGGCGGCGGACGCGCCCGCGTTCACCCCGAGCAGTCCCGGGTCGGCCAGCGGATTGCGCGTCAGTACCTGCATCACGCCGCCCGCGAGGCCGAGCGCCGCGCCGACCGCGATGCCGATGAGGGTCCGCGGCAGCCGCAACTCCCGGACGATGTTGTCGAATCGTGACCCGGAGGGCGAGAACAGGCCCGACCAGACGTCGCCGAGCGGGATCCGCTCCGTGCCCACGGCCAGCGACAACGCGGCCGCCGCGAGCAGCAGCGCGACACCGAGCAGCAGGCCCGCGGCGAGTGGAAGGCGGCTGCGGCGGGGGACCGGGAGCCGCCGCGTCGCTCCCGGGTGGAGAGGTGTTTCTGTCGGCATGCGATGAGCTTAGGCTAACCTAACCTGGCTTGCCGACGGCTGTGCCGCCAGCGCAGCGCCGTTCGCCCTCTTTGCCCTTAGGAGCCTCACAGACATGTCCTCCACTCGTACCTCCCGCCGCGCGGTCCTGCTCTCCTCGGCCGTCGCCGTCACGGGAGCCCTGCTCCTGAGCGCCTGCGGCAGCGACAGTGGCGACGACGGCGACAGCGGCAAGCAGAACGCGGCGTCGGACACGCGCCGGATCACCGACGCCCAGGGGCGCAAGGTCGAGGTGCCCAGCGACCCCAAGAAGGTCGTCGCGCTGAGCGAACCGACGCTGGACGCCGCGCTCGCGCTCGGTGTGGAGCCGGTCGGTACGACCGCGGGCCGGGGACAGAAGGGCGCGTCCACGTACCTCGCGGACAAGGCGTCCAAGGCGCAGGTCGTCGCCACCGTCGCCGAGGCCGACATGGAGAAGCTGGCCGCGCTCCAGCCCGACCTGATCCTGCTGGACGAGACGACCGGCGCGAAGAAGACCGTCGACAAGCTCCAGGAGATCGCGCCGACCGTCGTCACCGCCAAGCTCAACGAGGACTGGAAGAAGGCCTTCACCGACACCGCCGACGCCCTCAACAAGAAGGCCGACGCCGAGAAGTGGCTGACGGACTTCGAGACCCAGGTCGCCGACACCAAGAAGCAGCTCGGCGGCAACGCGGGCAAGTCGGTGTCCGTGGTCCGCTGGCAGGACGGCGCGCCCTCCGTCGTCGGCAAGGGCGACGGGGTCGTCGGCTCGACCCTGAAGGCGCTCGGCCTGACCCGGCCGGAGGACCAGCAGGGCGCGAGCACCGGGCACAGCGAGCCGGTCTCCCTGGAGAAGCTCGACACCATCGACGGCGACTGGCTGTTCCTTGGCACGCTCGGCGACGAGGCCGACGGAGAGAAGGCGTACGCCGAGGCCCAGAAGGTCACCAACTTCAACAAGCTGAAGGCCGAGAAGGACAAGCACGTCGTCGTCATCGAGGGCTCGGCCTGGAACAGCGCGGGCGGCCCGCTCTCCGCGCAGATCGTCCTGGACGACGTCAAGGCGGCCCTGGCGAAGTGACGCCCGGCGGGCACCCGCCGTCCCCGTCCCCGTCCTCGTTCTCGTCCCCGGCGTCCTCGGCCTTGACCTTGCCCGAAGGTGAAGGCCGAGGGTGTCGGCATGAACGACGACGCTCTCCTGGCCGAGCAGCTGGCCTACTACCGGGCCGGCGCGGCCGAGTACGACCGGCCCTACGCGGAGCGCGCGCACCTGCGCGAGCTGCTGACGGTCGTCGATGAACTCCCCGTCACCGGGGACGTGCTGGAGCTCGCCTGCGGTACGGGGCAGTGGACCACGAGGCTCGCGGCACGGGCCCGGTCGGTGACGGCGCTCGACGCGGCGGCCGGCATGCTGGCCCTCGCGCGGGCGCGTGCGACGTCCCCCCGGGTCCGGTTCATCGAGGCCGACCTCTTCGCCTGGCGACCGCCGCGCCGCTACGACACCGTGTTCTTCGCCTTCTGGCTCTCCCACGTCCCGCCGGCCCGGCTGACCGCCTTCTGGGACACCGTCGCCGCCGCGCTCGCACCCGGCGGCAGGGCGGTCTTCGTCGACGACGGCCCCGCCGCCGCCGCGGAGGAGGAAGTCCTCGCCGGCCGGCCCGTCCCGTCGGTCCTGCGCCGCCTCGACGACGGCAGCCGGTACCGCGTCGTGAAGGTGTTCCGCGACGCCCGTACCCTCACCGACGACCTCTCCGCGCGGGGCTGGTCGGCGCGCGTCAGGACGGTGTCCGGGTGCTGCGTGGGCGTCGCCGAACCACCGCCGGGCACCGGCACCTGTCCGGACGCCGCCGCCGGTTCCGGCTGACGCGGTCTACTGCGGTGCCGCCCCTTCGAGCCATTCCTCCACCGTGACGACGTCCGCCCACCGGGGGAACAGCCTCTCCGTGAGCAGCCGGTGCACCTCCGGATCGGTGTCCAGGCAGGCGTCCGCCAGGACGGTGAGGCCGAAGTCCAGGTCGACGGCCTGGCACAGGGTGGACAGGACCACGCCGCCGGTCGCGATGCCGGCGAGGACGAGGCTGTCGATGCCACGGGCCCGCAGCACCAGGTCCAGGTCGCTGCCCGAGAACGCGCTCCCGCGCCGCTTGGTGACCACCACGTCGCCCTGCCGGGGCGCGACGAGGGGGTGGATCCGGGTGCCGGGTTCGCCCTCGCGGAAGAGACCGGCCGCCACGGCGGGCGCGAGTGCCTTGTTGCGGGGGCCGACGTCCGGGAGGCCCGGCCGTAGGCCGATGACGACGTAGATGACGCACCTGCCCGCCGCGCGGGCCCCGTCGATCGCCCGGCGCAGGCGGGGCAGATACCCGGAGCCGTCGTCGGCGATGGCCACGATGTCCTGCTGGACGTCCATGACGAGGAGCGCGGTGTTGCCCATGTCTGTCGTCCTTTCGCCGGCGGAGCCGCGACGGCGATGCGACGTTATCGGTGCTGCCCGCGGGCGCGGAAGGCCGGCCGGGGCGTCGCTCGTGAGCCCCGATAGGGTGATCCACATGGAGTTCCAGGGGGCCGGCGGGCCGGTCGGCGTGGTCTGTCCGGGGTGCGGAACCGCCGGGGCGCGGACGGTCGGGGAAGCGCGCGGCGGCAAGGGCGCGATGCGCCAGGACCTGTACGGGCGCCTGGCGCCGGGACCGGACAAGTCCGGGGACGGCTGCGTGCACGCCCTGGAGGGACTGGTGCTCACCGGGATCGGAACCGCCCTCGCGTACACGGGAGTCCAGCAGGACAAGCCGCTGTACACGCTCGGCGGCGCGGCGCTCGCGCTGATCTGTCTCGTCGGGACCTTCGTGGTGGTGCGGGACGACCGCCGGGAGAAGGCCGCCGCCGGGGCCGGATCCCCGCGCGCGCGGCACCTGTGGGCGCCGGCGCACTACTGCGCCGGCTGCGGCTCGGTGTTCTGCCCGGGCGGCACCCCGTGGCGCGGCGTGCTCACCCCCGAGCAGTTCAAGAAACTGGTGTGGACCGAGGCGGGCTACGCCGGTCAACTGGCGGCCGGGGACAAGGCGAAGGACGCGGAGGTACCGGCGGGGGTACTGCCGTACCAGTGACCGGGAGCGCGTCGTAGCCATGGTGCGGCCGTCGCTGCGACGCAACCGGTGCCGCAGTTGACGCGGCCCCCGCTCAACTTCTCGCGCCCCGGCCCCCGATCACTGCCCCACCCTCCCGTCGACGCACTCGCGCAGCAGGTCGGCGTGGCCGCAGTGGCGGGCGTACTCCTCGACCCGGTGCACCAGCAGCTCCCGTACCACGATGGCGTCCTTGCCCAGGCGCTCGCCCAGGTCCGGGTGGCGGGCCGGCGCGGCGTCGGTCGCGGCCTGCGCGCGCTCCAGAGCGGCGTACGCCTCGTCGGCCACGGCCTGTTCGCCGACGGCTCCGTCGAAGTCCCCGTCGCCCTCCCCGTACAGCTTCGGCAGCGGGGCGCCGTCGCTGATCCAGTTGAGCCAGTCCCGTTCCGCCTCGGCGAGGTGTCTGACCAGGCCGAGCAGGGACATCGTCGACGGCGGGACCGACCGGCGGGCCAGTTGCTCCGGGGTCAGGCCCTCGCACTTCATCCGCAGGGTCAGACGGTAGTCGGTGAGGAAGTCCTCCAGCGTCGCGAGCTCGCCCTCCGGACTTCTCCCTTCGCTGTTACGGGGATCGTCCTCCGGGGCGGCCCACATGTCGGGGCAGACGGTCGCCCGGGTCCATCGCGCGGGTTGCTCGGTCATGCGCCCCATGCTCGTCCGCGACCGGCCCGCGCCGCCGGCGAATTGTGCCGCGCACGTCCTTGTCCCCCGAGCGAGCTACCCGAGCTGTCCACTGAGTGGTGACGTGCGGCACCGGCCGCCCCCGGTTGACTCGGCACCGGTCAACAAGACGGCCGTGCAACGGAGTTCGGCCGCACCGAGTAGCGAAGGGCGACACCATGACAGTGCTGCGCAGTTCCGGACGAGGCGGCCGGGCGGGGGTACGGCGGCTCGCCGCGGCCCTGGCGGTCACGGCGCTGGCCGGCGGTGGGCTGACCGCCTGCGACGAGGCGGACGCCGGGGACACGGCGCAGAAGAAGACGGCGGCCGGGCAGCAGACGGCACGGCACGCCGCCATCAGCTGGGGCACGTGCCCCGAACCCGCCGAGGGCACGACCCGCAACCCGGACCTGACCTGCGGAACGCTGAAGGTCCCGCTGGACTACCAGGACCCGGACGGTGAGCAGATCGAGATCGCGGTCTCCCGGCTCGCCGCCGCCAAGTCCGGCGCACGGCACGGCGTGCTGTTCCTGAACCCCGGCGGACCGGCCCTGGGCGGCCTGGACATGCCCGGCACCATGGCGGCCACCCTGCCGGAGTCCGTACGGAACACCTACGACCTGATCGGCTTCGACCCCCGCGGCGTCGAGCACAGCACCCCGCAGAGCTGCGGCTTCGACGACCCCACCGTGTACGGGCGCTTCCCCTATCCCGCGGCGGACGGCTCGATCGACGCCAACGTGGAACTTGCCGAGGCCGACGCCGCGCAGTGCGCCGACACGCTGGGGGAGAAGCTGAAGTACTTCACCACCGCCAACACCGCCCGGGACCTGGACCGCGTCCGCCAGGCGCTCGGCGAGCGGAAGATCTCCTACTGGGGGCAGTCCTACGGGACCTACCTCGGCGCCGTCTACCGGTCCCTGTTCCAGGACCGGACCGACCGGATGATCCTGGAGGGCAACGTCAACGCCACCAAGGTGTGGGCCGACGAGGTCGCCGACACCTGGGGCAAGGGCATGGCCGACCGCTTCCCCGACGCGGCGCGCGTCGCCGCGGCCCAGGCGGACACACTCGGCCTGGGAGACACCGTCGAGGACGTCACCGAGACCTACCTGAAGCTGGCCGACGGCCTCGACCGCGAACCCGCACCGCTCCCCGGCACGTCCCTGTCGCTGACCGGACCACTGCTGCGCACCGTCACCTACGGCATGCTGCTGCACAACGACACCCTCCGGCCGCTCACCGCGTTCTGGAAGGCCGCCGCCGACCTCGCCGACGGCAGCCTCACGGACGCCGACGCGAAGGTCCTCGAGCAGGTGCTCGCCGACACCCCGGCGTCCCCGGGCGTCCCCGCGGACAACCAGGTCACCATGTTCCTGGCCCTCACCTGCGGCGACGCCGCATGGCCGAAGGACGTGGACGGCTACGCCGAGCGCACCGCCGCCGACCGGAGGAAGTGGCCGCTCACCGCGGGCATGCCGGCCAACATCTGGGCGTGCGCGTACTGGGACGGGCCGGCGGAGAAGCCGGTCACCGTCGCCGCGAAGGGATCGCGCAACACCCTGATCCTCCAGAACCGCCGGGACAACGCCACCCCCTGGGAGAGCGGCGTCGCACTGCACAAGGCCCTCGGTGACCGCTCCGTGTTCGTGGGCGTCGACAACGGCGGCCACTACGTCTACGACGAGGGCTCCGCCTGCGCCGACAAGGCCACCGTCACCTTCCTGACCACGGGACGCCTGCCGGGCAGGGACCTGTACTGCACCGACGTCACCGGGAAGTGACCGGGACCCGGCGAGGGCCGGGTCAGTCCGCCGCCGGCGCCTCGCGCGACCGGCGGTGGTCCCGTACGGCGAGCAGGTTGCCCACGAGGCGTTCGGCGTCCGCGTCGGGGCTGAGCGGATCGCCCAGCAGGGCGTGCACATAGGCCGGGGCCAGCAGCAGTTCGCCGACGTCCATGAAGGTGAGCTCCGTGGTGCCGCTCGCGGCGAGCATGTCCTCGATCTGCCGCATCCGTGGCTCGGCGACCTCGCTCAGCCCCACGGCACCGCCGGTACGGGCCGCCGCGACGAACGCCCTGACGAACACGAGGTTGCCGGGCGAGCCGAGATCGGTGAGCAGCCCGCGCGCGTAGACGAGCAGATCGCCGCGCAGGTCGCCGGTGGCCGGCAGGGGCGAGCGGCGGCTCAGCTCCTCGAAGAGGGTGTCCAGGACCAGGCCCTCGGCGTTGCGCCAGCGCCGGTAGAGCGTGGCGAGATGGACGCCGGACCGCTCCGCGACCTCCGCCACCGTCACCGTGCCGTCCGCCGATTCGTCCAGCAGTGACCGCACGGCGGCGTGCACCGCCTCCCGCGTCCTGGCGGATCTCCCTCCGGGGCGGGTCGTCCCCGCTGCCTGTGTCATGCCGCCAGCTTATCGCGAGGCATTCGCGTTAGGCATTCCGTCGGTGTACCTTCTAATGCGAGACATTCGCATTAGTGGTGAGTGAGGGGACCGGTATGTCGAAAGGTCAGCCGAAGGTTTTGGTGGTCGGCGGCGGGATAGCGGGGGACGCCCTGGCGGTCATGCTCGGCCGGGCCGGCTGGGAGGTCACCGTCGCGGAGATCGCGCCCGGCCTGCGCACCGGCGGGCAGACCGTCGACCTGCGCGGCGACAGCCGCGACGTCCTCGTACGGCTCGGGCTGCTCGAGCAGGCCCTCGACCGGCTCGTGCCGCAGCGCGGGGCCGCCTGGGTCGACCGCACCGGCCGCCGCCTCGCCACCATGCCGGTCGAGGCGTTCGACGGGAACGGCTACGTCTCCAAGGAGGAACTGCTGCGCGCCGACCTCGCCCGCGTCCTGCACGACGCGGCGGCCGGCGCCCGTGTCACCCACCGCTTCGGCGAGACCGCCGAGGAGCTGACGGACACCCCGACCGGCGTACGCGTACGCTTCCGGACCGCGCCGCCCGAGGAGTTCGGCCTCGTCGTCGGGGCCGACGGCGCCCACTCGCGGGTCAGGCGGCTGCGCTTCGGCCCCGAGGAGTCCTACCGCCGCCCGCTCGGCCTGGCCCACGCCTGGTTCACGCTCACCGAGACGGCGGACACCCCCGCGCTCGACGGCTGGTTCCTCACCCACAACGCGCCCGGCCGGCGGACCGCCGAGGCGCGGCCCGGACACCCGGGCACCCAGGAGGTCGGACTCACCTTCGCCGCCACCGGGCTGCCCGCCCGGCAGGACCGCGCCGCCCAATTCACCCTGCTCGACGAGGTGTTCGCGGACATGGGCTGGCGCACCCGCGAATTCCTCGCCGCCGCGCGCACCGCACCCGACTTCGCCCTCGACACCTACGACCAGATCCAGGTGCCGAAGTGGCACGCGGGCCGGGTGGTCCTGCTCGGCGACAGCGCGTGGTGCGCCAGCCCGCTGAGCGGACTGGGTACGGCGCTCGCGCTCCGCGGCGCCGCACAACTGGCCGACGCCCTCGAATCGGCCGCCGTACGGGACCATCCCGACCGGCTGCCCGGCGCCCTCACGGCGTTCGAGGAGTCGATGCGGCCCCGCGTCCGCGCGGCGCAGAAGCTGTTCCCCGGCCGGGTACGCCAGGCGGCCCCGCGCACGGAGCGCGGCATCCGCGTCAACGCCTGGCTGATCCGGCGACTTCAGTCCGGGCCCGTGCAGAAGGCCGCCACCCGGATGGCGGCCCGGCACGGCCAGGACCCTTCCCGGCCCGACCGGCGCACTTCGCACGCCGCCTGAGAACGCGGGCGGGGCCAGGAGCGACCGCTCCGCTTCTGTAGCGTGGCCGGGTGATCGACATCGAATGGGACGGCCTCACCGAGCGCGAGCGCTACAACGACTGGTATCTGAAGGAGCGCGACCGGCTCGCGGACGCGGCCAGGGACGCCGACTTCAACCGCCTGTTCGAGGAGTTGGCGCAGCATCCGAGGCGGGTCAATCCGGCCCGGCCCGGAAGCCGCAGCGGTTTCACCGCGCTGCACCAGGCGGCCTGGCACGGCGCCGGGATCGCCGTCGTCTCCCGGCTGCTCGCGCACGGCGCCTGGCGCACGCACCGCACCCGGGACGGGCGGCGGCCCGTGGATATCGCGCGGGAACGGGGACACGCGCATCTGCTGGAGCTCCTGGAACCGGTCGCGGTCCGGCAACTCCCCGCACCCGCCGACCGGTTGGAGCACCACTTCCACGCGCTGCTGCGGGAGACGACCGGCAGCTGCTTCGACGAGATCGAGCACCGGCTGCCGCCGCTGGTCCCGCTGACGGAGGGCCCGGCCGTACGGATCGACTTCCGGGTGGTCGGCATGATGGGCGGCTTCCTCTACCGCCTGGAGGAGGGCCTCGTGCACGTCCACGCCCGGTCGCGGGCGGACTACGACGACGGGGACCGCTACTGGGTGACCCCCGAGAGCTGGACGAAGATCGAACGGAAGCGGGTGCCGTAGCCGGGGCGCGCTGTTCCTTGCGGGGGCTGCCCGTGCTGCCTCGCCGCGTCCGGGTGGGGCGCGCGGCTGCCGCGCCCCACGGTCACGGCCGTGGCGTGTCGCCGCCCCTGGCGCCGCCGTCCGCCGCCTCCAGTGCGGTGACCAGCCGGTCCAGGGCGGGCAGCGCCCGGTCCAGTGCCGTCCGGTCGGCGTCGGGCAGTTCCTCGACGACCCGGACGAGAGCCGCGGTACTGGCCCGGTCGTAACGCTCCAGAAGCTTCAGGGCCTCGTCCGACGCGGTCAGGACGACGGTGCGCTGGTCGTGCTCGGGCCGGACCCGTTCCACCAGACGTGCGGCGGACATCGTACGGACCAGGTTGCTCACGGTGGACGGCGCGACCCGCAGTCGCGCGGCCGCGGCCCCGGGGGAGAGGCCGTCCGGCTCCGAGGACAGCGCCCGCAACAGCTCGATCTGCGCCTCGGGCAGGTCCGGCAGTCCCTCGGCGTTCCGGGTGGCGCGCAGGACGGCGCGCCGCAGGGGTCCGAGGAGTCCGCCCAGCCCGGCGGCCACCCGCGCCGCTCCCGGCAGCCCTTTGCCGCCCTTACCGCCCACTGCTGTGTCCGTGTCGCGCATGCCTCCATTGTGGACCCGCGGGCCTAGAGTTTTGTTACAAACATATTTTGTGGCACAGTGAAATGCGGGAGCGGGCGAACCGGGCCGGCCTGAACCGCACGCCGGCGGGCCGCCGCTCCGCGCACAGCAAGGAGAACCACCATGGCCATCGGGCACGACACCCCGACCACCGTCGAGAACCCCGTCCCGCCGCAGGAGCTGTCCGGCATCACCGGGCACCGGTTCATCTACACGTACGCCAACGGCTGGCAGTACGAGATGTACGTCAAGAACGCCACGACCATCGACTACCGCATCCACACGGGCATGGTCGGCGGCCGGTGGGTGAAGGACCAGGCGGTCGACCTGGTGCGGCTGGCCGAGGACGTCTACAAGATCTCCTGGAACGAGCCGACCGGGACCTCGGTCGTCGTCAATGTGCTGCCCGGCCGCCGGGTCCTGCACGGCACCATCTTCTTCCCGCAGTGGATCGAGCAGGACGGCTCCAAGACGGTGCTGTACCAGAACGACCACCTGGACGAGATGCGCGCCTACCGGGACGCAGGCCCGACCTATCCGATCTACGTCGTCCCGGAGTTCGCGCGCATCACGCTGTTCGAGGAGGTCGGCGAGGACGACGAGAGCGTGGTCGCGGTGGGCCCCGAGGACCTTCCCGAGGGCTTCGCCGCCCGCGTCAACTGAGGCTCCAGGACCGCGAAGGACCTGACAGGAACCCGGAAAGGACGGCGACGACATGGCAGCGACGGCCCCCAGGACACCGCCCCTCACCTTCTTCGCCCATCTGTCGGTGCGCGTCGACGCGCCGTACGACCTCGGCGCGGCGCCCGACGGCCACCGCCGGCTGGTGCCGCTGACCGGCGGCAGCTTCACGGGCCCCGAGGCACGCGGCGTCGTCCTGCCCGGCGGGGCGGACAACCAGGTCCTGCGCACCGCCACCCTGACCGAACTCGACGCCCGGTACGCCCTGGAGACGGACCGGGGCGAGCGGATCGCGGTGCACAACAGCGGCATCCGCTCCGGGAGCCCCGAGGACATCGCGGCCCTCGTCCGGGGCGAGGAGGTGGCGCCGGAACGGATCTACTTCCGCAGCTTCCCGCGCCTGACCACCGCCGCCCCCGCGCTGGCCTGGCTCAACGAACGCCTCTTCGTCGCGACGGGCGAACGCAGACCGGACAGTGTGGAACTGGACGTCTTCCTGCTCGGCTGACGTCTTCCCGCTCGGCCGGCCACCGCCCGCGCCCGCCCGGACGGACGCGCGCGGGGGTCAGCCGAGCGCGTCGGCGAGGAACGCGGCCGTCGCGGCCCGGACGAACGGCTGGTCGAAGCGCGGATCGTCGTGGCCCGCGCCGGCCACGGTCATCAGCGTCGACTCGCTCCCGGCCCGGGACAGCCGCTGGTGCGGCGCCTCCGCGTCGGCGAGGCCGGTGATGCGGTCCCGGTCGCCGTGGACGATGAGGCTCGGCCGTGCCCCCTGCCCGGCGTGCCGGAGCGGACTGGCGGCCGCGGCGCGCTCGGGACAGTCCCCGCCGGGGCCGCCGAGGTAGGCGGTCTCGATCGGATCGCCGAGCAGGAACGCCTCCATCGGGCTCCTGGACGCCGAGGCGTACAGATCGGTCGGCCCGCAGTAGTGCACGAACGCCTTGAACAGGTCCGGTCGCCGGAGCGCGGCCGGCGTGGCGAGCGACGCGCCGGCGGACGAGCCCCGGACCCCGACGGCTTCCGGACCGACGCCGAAGCGGTCCGCCGCCGAGCGCAGATGCGCGCCGGCCGCGATGACGTCCTCCACGGGCGCCGGGTAGGAGTGCTCCGGTGCGAGGCGGTAGTCCAGCGTGGCGACGACGAAACCGGCGCCGACGAGCGGCAGCACCCGCTTGTCCACGTCCGTCGTACGGTCGCCGCGTCCCCAGCCGCCGCCGTGTACGTACAGGACGGCCGGGAGCCGTTCGGCATGGGCCGGGCGGTGCACGTCGAGCAGGAGAGCGGTGCCGTCGGGACGGCTGACCGCCCGGTCGGCGCAGTGCGTGTGAGTCACTTGGGCCGTTCCTCCGGCATCGTCACGGACAGCAGGTGTGCGGCGCCGCCTTCGAGCAGCCTGGCCGTCTCGGCCGAGCGCGGCAGCATCGTCTTCTCGTAGGTGCGGACGGCGTCGCCGACGGTGGGGGAGCCGGCGAGCGCGAGGGCGAGTTCGCAGGCGTCGAGCATGGCGAGGTTGACACCGACGCCCAGCGGCGGCATGAGATGCGCGGCGTCGCCCAGCAGCGTCACGCTGGGGGAGTGGTCCCAGGTGTGCGGCACCGGCAGGGCGAAGAGGGGGCGGTCGACGTAGGCGCCGTCGTTGTCGCTGATCAGCTTGAGCAACCGGGGTGACCAGGACGCGTATTCGCGCAGCAGGTGCGCGCGGATGCCCTCGGTGTCCTCGGGGCGCAGCCCGCTCGCCGTCATCCAGTCCGCGGCGACGTGCCGGATGAGGTAGACGCGCATGTGGCCGCCGCCGTTCCGCTGCGCGAAGAGGGCGCGCTCGCCGTCGGCGGCGTGGGCGCTGCCCTCCCCGACCAGCTCGCAGAGCTCGGGGTGCGCGTGCTCCATGTCGTCGAACCACGCTTCGAGGAAGCCGAACCCGGTGTACTGCGGGGTCGCGGCCGACACGGCGGGGCGGACCCGGGAGAAGGCGCCGTCGGCACCGATCACGAGGTCCGTCCCGGCCGTCGTACCGTCGGTGAACGTCAGCGTGCGCGGCCCGTCGGCGGGACCGCCGACCGACGCGAGCGTGTGCCCCCACCGGACCGTTCCCGGGGCGAGCGAGCGCAGCAGCAGCTCGCGGAGGTGTCCGCGGTCGATCTCGGGGCGGGCCATCTCGCCCTCGTCCGGCAGATGGTGGGAGAGCAGGCGCCCCGCCGGGTCAAGTCCGCGCATCTCCTGCCCCTCCGGCCTGGCGAGCGCGGAGAACTCCTCCAGCAGCCCGGCTTCGCGCAGGGCGAGCTGGCCGTCCTCCTCGTGCAGGTCGAGCGAGCCGCCCTGGTCACGGGAGGCGGCGTCCGGGTCGCGGTCGTACACGGTCACCGGTATGCCGTGCCGCTGGAGGATGCGGGCGCAGGTGAGGCCGCCCGGACCGGCGCCGATGACGCTGATCCGTGCGCTGGTGGGGGTGGGGGAGGTCAAGGGTGGGTTCCTTTCGTCGGGGGCGGCGGGGTGCCGTGCCTGCCGCATGAGCAGCGCGGCGCCGCACCCACAGCAAAGCAGAAACGAGTCAGAAAGTGCAATGAGTCAAGTTTCTGCTTCATTCCAGTGCTGGGGTACAGTGGGGCCATGCCCGACACACCGACCGTCGGCCGGCGCGAGCGCAAGAAGGCCGCGACCAGGCAAGCCATCGCCGACGCAGCCCTGGAGCTGTTCCTGGAGCACGGTTTCGACCGGGTGAGCGTCCGTGACGTCGCCGAACGGGCCGACGTGTCGACGACGACCCTCTTCGCGCACTTCCCGGGCAAGGAGGCGCTGGTCTTCGACCGCGAGGAGGCCGTCGAGGCGCAGCTGATCGCCGCCGTGCGCGAACGGCCCGCGGGACAGGACGTGGTCGAGGCGCTGCGCGCCCACGCGCTGGGATGCTGGGTGCCGATGGCGTCGGATCCGCGGCTGCGGCGGTTCACCGAGCTGGTGGACGGAACGCCCGCGCTGCGCGAGTACGCGGAGCGCATGTGGCTGCGGCACGCGGACGCCCTCGGCGCCGCCGTAGCGGAGGCGCTCGGCCGGGACGTGGACGACGTGGCCTGCGCCGCGCTCGCCCGCTTCGTCCTGGAGATCCCGACCCTGGCCAGGGGGCGGCGGAATCCGGCCGCGGCCGTGGAGGCCGTGTTCGACCTGCTGACCGACGGCTGGCGGTCGCAGGAGGGACCGGGTGGCGCGACCGCGGGCGCGGATCGGGGCTGAGGCGCTCCGGGACCCTAGCCGCGCGACACCGGCGACGGCTCGCTCGGTGGTACGGCGGGCTGTTCGTCCCTCGGCGCGGCGGTTTGTTCGTCTCTTGGCACGGTGGGCGGTGACGGCAGGCAGGCCGCGGCGAGTCCGGCGAACATCAGCAGGCTGCCCATGACGGCGGTCGCGGTCAGGTGCTCGTGCAGGACGAACACGCCGAGCACGGACGCCGCGAGGGGTTCGGCGAGGCTGAGGGTGCCCACGACGGTCGCGCTGGTGGAGGCGATGCCGACGGAGAACAGCCAGTACGGCAGGGCGGTGGTGGCCAGCCCGAGCCAGGCGACGAGGCCGAGCGTGGCGGGCTGCCCGAGCGCGGCGGAGTCCGTGGCCGTCCACGGCAGCAGCGGAACGGCGCCGAGCAGCAGGGACAGGGCGGACACCGTCGGCAGATGAACCTCCGGATGGTCGGTGGCCAGCCGCTTCGCGTACACGGTGTACAGCGCGTAGCAGACGCCCGAGGCGGTGGCGGCCAGCAGGCCGATCGCGTCGACGCCGTTCCCGGTGGGCGCCGTCAGCAGGGCGCAGCCGGTCACCGCGGCGGCGGTCGCCGCCGCCCAGGTCGGGGTGAGGCGTTCGCCCGCCACCACCCGGGCGACCAGACCGGTGGCGACGGGCGCGGTGCCGAGCGCGACGACGGTGGCCGGCGCTGGACCGGTGCGGGCCGTGGAGTAGAGGAAGGCCGCCTGGTAGACGCCGGTGGCGGCGGCGCAGACGAGCAGGGGCCCGGCCAGCCCGCGCCGCAGCGCCGGGAGCAGGGCGGGCAGGTGGCGCAGGGCGGGCGCCGCGAGCACCACGCCGCCGACGAGCAGCCGCCAGCCGCCGAGGGCAGCGGGGTTCACGGGGGTGCCGGCCAGGGCCTGCGCGGGTCCGACGGTGCCCCACAGCAGCGCCGCCCCGAGGACCAGCCCGGCGCCGCTGGAGAAACCGTGCTTCTGTTGCCTCATGGCGCCACAGGCTAGGCAGTGGTGCGCTTCGATTCGATGGGCAGCGCACGTCGTACGGTGAGGAGAGGTAATCGTGGAACTTGATGCGGTGGACAGGGTTCTGCTGCGGGAGCTGCAGAACGATGCACGGCAGACCAACCGGGAGCTCGCCGCGAAGACCGGCGTCTCACCCTCGACATCGCTGGAACGGGTGCGGATCCTGCGCGAGCGCGGCCTGATCACCGGCTGGCACGCCGTACTGGACCTGGAGGCGGCGGGCCGCCCGGTGCAGGCGCTGATCTCGGTACGGATCCGGCCCCCGGCCCGGCCGGTCATCGAGGGGTTCCGGGAGTGGGCGCAGCAACTGCCGGAAGTCGTCGCCATGTTCGTCACCTCCGGCGCCTACGACTTCCTCCTGCACATCGCGGTGCCGGACGTGAACGGCGTCTACGCCTTCGTCATCGACCGCCTCACCGAACGGCGGGAGGTGGCCGACGTACAGACGACGATGGCGTACGAGCATGTGCAGTCGCGCGTCATCGAACCGGCCCCCGCGCCCGAGGAGATCCGGCCCGTCCGGCGGCGCCGGTGAACCGGGCCCGTCCGACGCGCCGGTGAACCGGGGCGGGCGCCGGGCTCCCGGGGTCCGTCACTGCCTCCGACGGGTGTTGAGCCGGGCGGCCTGGCGCGTCAGGTGGTCGCGTTCGCCGAGATGGGTCGCCTTGTGGGCCGCCTCGGCGTACAGCCGGGCCGCCGTCGCCAGGTCGCCGTCGCGCTCGTGGAGGTAGGCCGCGGCGGCGGTGTGGCGGGGCAGCGAGTCGTCCAGTTCCGCCAGCGCCGCGAGTCCGGCGCGCGGTCCGTCGGCCTCGCCGACGGCGACCGCGCGGTTGAGCCGGACGACGGGGCTGTCGGTCAGCCGCAGCAGCTCGTCGTACCACTCGACGATCTGCACCCAGTCGGTCTCCGCCGCCTCGGGCGCGTCCGCGTGGAGGGCGGCGATCGCGGCCTGGGCCTGGAACTCGCCGAGCCGGTCGCGGGCGAGCGCCGCCTGGAGGACGGCGACGCCCTCGGCGATCGCCCGGGTGTCCCACCGGCCCCGGTCCTGTTCGGCGAGCGGCACCAGACCGCCGTCGGGCGCGGTCCTGGCTGCGCGCCGGGCGTGGTGGAGCAGCATGAGGGCGAGCAGCCCCGCCACCTCGGGGTGGTCGATGGCGGCGGCGAGCTGCCGGGTGAGCCGGATGGCCTCGGCGGCCAGGTCGACGTCGCCCGAGTAGCCCTCGTTGAAGACCAGGTACAGCACGCGCAGCACGGTGGCGACGTCGCCGGGCCGGTCGAAACGGACACCCGAGACGGTGCGCTTGGCCCGGCTGATGCGCTGCGCCATGGTCGCCTCGGGCACCAGGTACGCCCGGGCGATCTGGCGGGTGGTGAGCCCGCCGACGGCGCGCAGGGTGAGCGCGACCGCGGAGGCGGAGGTCAGCGACGGGTGGGCGCACAGGAAGTACAGCTGGAGGGTGTCGTCCACGGCGGACGCGGGGCCCGGCGCCGGTTCCTCGTCGACGCGGTCCTCGCGCCTGCGGCGGGCGGTGTCCGACCGGGTCGCGTCGAGGAACTTGCGCCAGGCCACGGTGACCAGCCAGCCCTTCGCATCCCGCGGAGGGTCGTCCGGCCAGACGCGCAGCGCCTCGACGAGGGCGTCCTGCACCGCGTCCTCGGCCGCCGCGAAGCCGGCCCCGCGGCGGACGAGGACGGCGAGCACGCTCGGCGTGAGGCTGCGGAGCAGGAGCGCGTCCATCGGCGGGGTCACTGCGCGACGGCGGGCGGCGCGACGAGGAACGGGCGCAGTTCGAGCCACTCGTGGATCGGCTGCCCGCCCGCGCCGGGGGCGGCCGACAGCTCCCCGGCCAGCTCGACGGCGCGCTCGTGGCTGTCGACGTCGATCACCATCCACCCGGCGATGAGGTCCTTGGTCTCGGCGAACGGGCCGTCGGTGACCGGTGGACGCCCCTCGCCGTCGTACCGGACCCACGTCCCCTCGGGGGCGAGCGCCTGACCGTCGACGAACTCGCCGGTCTTCTCCAGGCGCGCCGCGAAGTCGTGCATGTACTCCATGTGCGCCGAGACCTCCTGCGGCGTCCACTGGTCCATCGGTACGTCGTTGACCGGGGCCGGGGCGCCGCGGTAGTGCTTGAGCAGCAGGTACTTGGCCATCGTGGGTTCTCCTCGGTGCGGGTGCGGCCCATTGTGGCCGCGTACGCACCGGGGACGGAGCCGGTCACGGGTTCTCGACATCACCGGGCCGGCTTTTGTCCGTATCACCGGTCCGGCTGCTTCCGCACGGGACTCAGCGGCCGAGCAGCCGCACCCAGCCGGCGCCGAGCTCTTCGAGCATCTGGTCGCGCGTGAGCTTCCAGTCGGCGCGGCCCCGGTTCCGGTCAGGCCGCGTCCGTCCACCGGCCCAGGAGCATCGGGGGTGGCGACGGTGGCCACCTCCATCCAGCGGTGGTACGAGGACATCTCGACGCCCTCGCAAGGAGGACGACCACTCCCTCCTGGACCTGGCCCACGCCCGGGAAGGGCGGACCCGGTTCGTACGGGACCGTCCGCCGCGCCTGCTCGGCCCATCACGTCCCGCTACCGGCCATGACGTCTCGGTCCCGGCTATGACATCTCGGTCCCGGCCGCTTTGTCGGGGTGGAGGACGAGGCTGATGATGTGGCGGGTGCGGCCGTCGCCCGGCTCGGTACGAGTGTGCCGGGCGACCACGGCCTCGAGTTCTTCGACCAGCGCGGCGAACTCCTCGGCGGTCACCCACACCGCGCCCTGCCGGTACAGGACGCCCTCCTGGGCGGGCTCGGTGTCCTCGCGCGCGAGGTAGCGCTCGAAGTCCGACATCAGGGCGCCGGTGAAGACGGTGAAGGCGTTGCGGTGGTCGTCCTTGGTCATGGTGGTGCGGGCGTCCTCGTCCACGAGCGCCTGCTCCTGGCGGACCCGGTAGCTGCGTTCGACCGTGCCGCGCACGGGCCGTTCGTGGACCACTTCGATGATGTCGGCCTGGGCGAGCGCGGCGACGTGCCGGTACATGCTCGCCGCGGGCACGTCCGGCATGCGGTCGCGCAGCTGCGCGGTGGTCAGCTCCCCGGCGCCGAGCAAGGTGCGCAGGATGCGCAGTCGGACCGGGTGGAGGAGGAGGTTCGCGGTCGGCATGACTTCATGGTCTCACATCTGATAACGTTCTCGAAGTTGAGATCAATGGCGTGCGAAGACCACGCCTCACGACGACCATGACGTATGACGACAACGACGTTCGACGATAGCGACGTTCGACGATAGCGAGAGCAGAGCCTTGCCCGACATCGACATGACGGTCACCACCGACGACGGGATTCCGCTGGCCGGCACCCTGACGCTGCCCGCCGGTCCGGGCCCGCACCCGGCCGTCCTGCTGCTGCACGGCTCCGGCCCCCTGGACCGCGAGGGCAACACCCCGAAACTCCGCGTGAACCTGGCCCGGCCGCTGGCCGACGCCCTCGCGGGCGCCGGAATCGCCACCCTGCGCTACGACCGGCGCGGCGTCGCCGGCACCCCCGGCGACTGGCGGACGACCGGCTTCACCGACAACCGGCGCGATGCCGCCACCGCGCTGCGCGCCCTGGCCGCCCGCTCCGACATCCGCGCCGACGCGCTCGCCGTCGTCGGGCACAGCGAAGGCGCCCTGCACGGCATGGCGCTGGCGGCACGGGAGGACGTACGGGCGGCGGTGCTGCTGGCCGGCTTCGCCCGGGTCGGCGAGGACGCGCTGCGGTGGCAGGCGCGCTCGGTCGCGTCCGGGCTGCCCGCCCCGCTCCGGCTGCTCCGGCGCCCGCTGGGCGCGGCGGGCAACCGTGTCCTCGCCCGGATCAAGAAGACCCGCACCGACATGGCGCGGATCGCGGGTCTTCCCGTCAACGCGCGCTGGATGCGCGAGATGCTCGTCCACGACACCCGGGACGACCTCGCCGCCGTCACCGTGCCCGTCCTGGCGGTCACCGGCGCGAAGGACATCCAGGTGGACCCCGGCGACCTGGACGTCATCCGCCGCCTGGTGCCGGGCGGGGCCGAGATCCACCGCGTACCCGACCTGACCCACCTCCTGCGCCTGGACCCCGGGCACCACGGCATCCGCTCCTACCCCCGCCTGGTACGCACGCCGGTCGACCCCGGCGTCCTGGCCCTGGTCACGCGGTGGCTGGCCGCACGGCTGGGCGCGGACGCGGGCGCCGACGCGAACGTGGACGGCGGGGGAGCGACGGCCGAGGCCGGGAAGCACACCGCCACCCACACCCCCTGACCGCCGGGCGGGCGGCCACTCACCTCTCACTTCCAGATCCACCCAGACATGACACCTCGAACGAAGGTCTATTTGGCATGCCCATGTCCGCTACGCTTACGTCCACTCCTCCCGTCCGGTCCACCACCGGCGGCCACCGCCGCGACCTCACGCTCTTCCTGTCCCTCGCGTTCCTCGTGAGCTGGGCGGCCTGGGCCGCGGCGATCGCCATCGGCGGTTCGGTGATGGACGGCGGACCCGCGTACGGGCCCTACGTCTTCGGGGCGTTCGGCCCGCTGACAGCCGCGCTGGTGGTACGGCTCCGCCGCCGCCGGCGCGGGGAACCCGCTCCCGCGCACGCGGTCCGGACCGGGCGGGGCGCCCTGCTCTGGGCGCCCCTGATGCTGGTGCTGGCGTCGGGCACCGTACTGATCGCCGCGGTCATCGCGCACGCGGGCGGCGGTCCCGCGCCGAGCGCGGCGGTCGCCAAGGACACCGTGGCGGAGTACGGCGGTCTCGCGACGTTCCTGGTCGGCATCCTGGTCTCCGGGCCGCTGTCCGAGGAGCCGGGCTGGCGCGGCACCGCGTACCCGAGGATGCGGGCGACCATGGGCCGGTTCCGGGTCGGCCTGGTGCTGGGCGTCATCTGGGCCGTGTGGCACCTGCCGCTGTTCTTCATCGAGGGCACCGTCCAGAAGGGACTGGGCCTGGCCACCCCGAGCGGTGTGCTCTTCGCCGTCAGCACCATTCCGATGGCCCTGCTCACCGCCTACGCCTACGAGCGCGCCGGCGTGGTCGCCTCCATGGCGGTGCACTTCGCGACCAACCTGACGATGGTGCTGCTGGACGTGCACGCACCCGTGACCCAGGCCATGATCATCGGCATCCAGGGGCTCGCGGCCGTCCTGCTGATGACCACCGCCGCTCCCCGCTCCACCGCGCCCGCCGCGGTTACCCGGAGCTGACGTCGTCGGCGGGTCCGCGTCGGAACACGACCTCGCTCGCCGTGCGACCCCCTATTCCGGCTTTTCCGGCTGCCGCTCCACCGCTCCCGGGTCGGCCGCCCGTCCCGTGCGGCGGACCTCGAGGGCCAGGAGCGCGCAGCACACCGTGCCGACGGCCCCGGCCCCGCCGACCACCGTGGCGACCGGCCACACCTCGGCGGCGGCACCGGCCAGCGCCATGCCGACGCCCTGGATCGTCATCAGCCCCGCAGTGTGCACGGTCATCGCCCGGCCGCGCAGCTCACGGGGCACGGCGTCCACGAACCCGCGGTCCGCCCCCAGGGTGTACGCCTGGGCAAGGCCGGTGACCAGGAGCGCGACCAGCACCAGGACGAGCCCCGGGTCCAGTGGGTAGACCAGCAGCGGCAGCAGGGCACCGGACGCGAGCGGCAGCACGATCCGCGACCGGACGGCGGGCGCCAGGACCGACCCGGCGTACACCTCACCGGCGATCGTGCCGATCGGCATCGCGCACATCAGCAGCCCGACGCCGGTCGTTCCGACGCCGATCTCGTCCGCGTACGCCACCGCCAGCGCCTCCGGGGCGACCACGAACAGGGGCGGCACCCACAGGAGCAGCAGCAGGGCGCGGGTCCTGCGGTCGCCGAGCACCTGGCGGGCGCCCGCGAGCGAGTACCGCATCAGCTGCCCGCCGCCGGCCCGGGCGGGCCTGCGCCGGGTGCCGAAGCGCAGCAACAGCGCCGAGCAGCAGAAGGTGCACACGGTGATCACCAGTGCGCCGCGCGGGGAGACGACGGTGAGCAGCAGACCGCCGAGACCGAACCCGACCAGGACCGCGCTCTGCGAGACGATCCGCAGCAGCGAGCGCCCGAGGACGAAAAGGTCCCCCTCGCCGAGGATGTCGGCGAGCGTGGCTGTCCGGGTCCCGCTGAACACCGGGGACACGGCGGCGATCGCACAGCGCAGGACGAGCAGCGCGGCGACGGGGGTGACGGGCGCCGCCATCACCGCCGCGCACCCGGCGCAGACCAGGTCGCACACCACGAGCACCCGCCGCGCCGGGTACCGGTCGGCGACCCCGGACAGCAGCGTGCCGCCCAGCACGTACGGCAGCATCCCCAGCGCGAAGGTCAGCGCGCTCAGCAGCGGTGAGCCGGTGAGCCCGTACACCAGGACGGTGAGCGCGATCTCGCTGACGACCACGCCCAGCAGGGACAGCGCGTGCGCGGCGAAGACGGCGCGGAACTCGGGGACGGCGAAGACACGGCCGTAACCGGTGGGTTCGGGCGGTACGGCGGGCGGTGCGGACGGTGCGGCGGGCGGTGCGGACGGTGCGGCGGGCGGTGCGGCCGTGTCGCCCACGGGTTCGGTGGTGTCGGGCATGAGCAGCAGCGTGCTGGGCCGGAGCCGTGTCGCATAAAGTTTCGGACAGAGCCGAATCTTCCACCAGGAGGGGGACCATGCCGTCGCGTCTGCACTTCGGGGAGGCCGACTTCCTCAAGTGCCGTTTCGCGCTGTCCCCGTTGTGGGAGACGCAGGAGCTGGTGCGCACGCTCAAGCGGCCCGAGCGGCACGGCTACCACGTACGCCGGCTGCGCCGGATCCGCGGCGCGGCCGCCGCGCTCGACCTGACCCCGCTGTGGCTGCTCATGCCGCGCCGCGGACACAGCCCGGACTGGCTCTGCCCGCCGCCCGGGCAGCCGGCCGCGACCTTCGAGGAGGAGATCGCCGCGGTCCGGGCCGCCGATCCGGACGCCGCCCGCGCGGACACCGCCCGTTCGCTCGCGGACACGCCCGGCGCGCTGGACTCGCCCCGGGGCCGGGTCTGGCTGGCGGATCCGGTACGGATGATCGAGGAGCTGTCCGGTCTGCTGGAGGAGGTCTGGCACACTCTCGTCGAGCCCGACTGGCCCGGGCTGCGCGCCCTGCTCGAGGCGGACATAGCCTTCCACTCCCGGCGGCTCGCCGAGTTGGGCCTCGGCGGGCTGCTGCCGGAGATCAGCAGCCGCTGCGGCTGGCACGCGGGCACGCTGACCGTCGAGTGGCGGGGCGAGCACGAACGGCATCTCGGCGGTCAGGGACTGGTGCTGATGCCGAGCGTCTTCGGCTGGCCGGACGTGATGTGCAGCTACGAGCCGCCCTGGCAGCCCACGCTGGTCTACCCGGCCCGCGGCATCGGCGGTCTGGCGGCCGAGCCCGCGGCGCGCGTGCCCGACGCGCTCGTCCGGCTGCTCGGGCGGGGCCGGGCCGCCGTGCTGACCGCGCTCGACGACCCGGCCACCACGTCCGCCCTCGCCCACCGGCTCGGACTCGCCCCCTCGTCGGTGTCCGCGCAGCTGACGACCCTGCGCGACGCCGGACTGCTCGTCTCGCGACGTTACGGCCATCAAGTCCTGTACGAGCGCACGCCGTTGGGGATCGCCCTGGCCGCGGTCCACGACCAGGGGTGACGCGCCCCGCGTAGCGGCGACGCCCGGGTGCGCCGGGCCGCCGCGGGCCGGAAGCCGTGGAGCCGCACCCGATCGCTGCTACCGGCGCGCTCCTTGCCGACGTCCCCCGTCCTGCCGCACGTCCCCCGTCCTGCCGCACGTCCCCCGTCCTGCCGCACGTCCCCCGTCCTGCCGCACGTGGACCGTCCTGCCGCACGTGGACCGTCCTGCCGCACGCGGACCGGCCGTCGCACGCGGATCGGTCGGCGCAGGCGGGGCGGCCGACGGACGGGGTACGGCGCTCCCGGTGCGCGCGGTCACCACCATCACGGCGAGGCCGAGCGTCACGATCGCGGCGCCCACGTACAGCGGGGCGGTGCAGCCCGGGCCGCGCTGATCACGACACCGCCGAGCCAGGGGCTTAGGGCGTTGCCAAGGGGCAACCGCCGCCGCCGGAGCGCGGGAAGAGGTCCGGCAGC
Organism: Streptomyces sp. NPDC059785; assembly: GCF_042732375.1. Taxonomy (NCBI): domain Bacteria; kingdom Bacillati; phylum Actinomycetota; class Actinomycetes; order Kitasatosporales; family Streptomycetaceae; genus Streptomyces; species Streptomyces sp. NPDC059785. The sequence goes on along the minus strand of NZ_JBHWHV010000079.1, from coordinate 3,967 downwards.
GCGGGAAGAGGTCCGGCAGCGCGGGAAGAGGTCCGGCAGCGCGGGAACAGGCCCGGCAGCGCGGGAAGAGGCCCGGCGGAGCTCGCCCGCCGCTGTCCCGCGGTGCCCTCGCGCAGTAGCGTGGACCCAGCACCGTGAGACCGCCCCGGCTGGGTGGAAGCAGACGCCGTGGTGGCCTTGGACGGGTCGGCTGAGGGGCGAGGAGGACGGCACCGGACCCGTCAGCGGGCGAATCAGTGGTCCATCGCGGACCTCCCTCGTATCCCGCTCCCCAAGCGCGGCCCGGTCCCCGCCGGCTTTGCGAGGCGAGTGCACTGCCCGGATTGGCGGGCCGTCCATGATCACCGAACGTGAGCTCCAGCTGTCGCAGGCGGTGCTCGAACTCGTTCACCGACCGGCCGACTTCGACGTACTGCAACTCCTGCACGACCTCACCGCGCACGCCGCCGCGTTCCTGCCCGTCCGGGGCGTCGGCATCACCGTGCTGGACGAGGACGGCGACATCGCCTACCTCACCGCCTCCGACGAGACCTGCCGCCGCCTGGAACAGGACCAGCTGGACCTGGACGAGGGCCCCTGCCTGGACAGTGCCCGTACCCGCGTCCCACTGCCCGTGACCCTGCTGACCAGCCGCGAGGCCAGTACCCGCTGGCCCCGCTTCACCTCCCGCGCCCTCACCAAGACCATCACGGCGGTCGCCGCGCTGCCCCTGCACACCCCCGACCTGATGTTCGGCGCGCTCAACCTCCTGATGACCAGGGCCCCTTACGCCGACGACCGCGACCTGGCCCTGGCCCGGTTGCTGGCCGACGCCGCCACCATCGCGCTCACCCACCGCCACGAGGTCTCGACCAGGGAGCAAGTGGTGCACCAGTTGCGGACCGCGCTGGACAGCCGGCTCGTCATCGAGCAGGCCAAGGGCGTGCTGTCCGCCCGGCTCGGCCTCTCCATCGACGAAGCCTTCACCCTGCTGCGCGCCCATGCCCGCGCCCACCAGCAGAAACTTACCGCCCTCGCGACCCGCGTGGCCCTCGGAGACATCCCCGACGCACTGCTCCAGGACCTCTGATGTGGCCGCCCGCCACCTGCGGGCACCCGCATCCCCCGGGGGTCCGCCATGCCCGGAAGTGACCTCACCCGGCTGCTGAACAGTCTGCGCCGTGCCGGACGCACCGGCGAGGGGCTGACCGGTTTCTCCGCCTCCGCCATCGCCCCGCGCGTGGGCGCCGACTCGCTGACCCTCACCCTGGTCTCCGCCCGGGGCGCCCTCGAACTGCTGTGGGCCGACCCCGACGACCCGATCGGCCCGCCCCTGGAGGACCTCCAGTACACCCTCGGCGAGGGCCCCACCGTGGACGCCGCCCACGGCGCCGCCCCCGTGACCGTCACCGATCTGCACGACACCCCCCGCTGGCCCGCGCTCATTGAGGCCGTCCCCCGCACCACGGCGGCCCGCGCCGTCGCCGCCGTCCCGCTGCGCCTCGGCGTGATCGCCCCCGCCGTCCTCACCGCCTACCGCACCGCGCCCGACCCCTTCACCCCCGACTGTCTCGCCACCCTCACCGTCCTCGCCCAGACCCTGCTCCGGCCTCTCCTGGACACCCCGGCCGAGCGCCTGCGCCTGCCCACCCCCGGCGCGTACGACCTGCTGCGAGCCGAGGTCCACCAGGCCGCGGGCATGACCTCCGTCCACCTGCACGTCCCCATCGACCAGGCGCTCCTGCGGCTTCGCGCGCACGCCTGGACCCACGACCAGCTCCTGCGCGACGTCGCCCACGCCGTCGTCACCAAAGGGCTCCGGCTCAACGCCGAATGAGCCCCGGCACAAATTCCGTGCCGGGGCCCGGCCCTGCCGTGTGTCAGGACTGCGGGCAGGTCCGCGGCTCGGGGGTGCGGTGGGCGCGGAGCCACTGGGCGAGCAGGGCGAGGGCGGCGAGCGCGGCGACCGTCGCCGCGTAGACGACGGCCGTCTCGTGCAGCCCCGCGTGCGTGGCGGCGGTCCCGGCGATCACCGCCGGCACGCTGAAGGAGAGATACGAGATGACGAAGGCGACGGAGAGCAGTTCGCCGCGTTCGGCGGGGGCGGCGATCCGGGCCAGGGTGGCGAAGCCGGCGAGCGAGGAGCCGCCGAAGCCGACCCCCGCGATCACGGTGCCGAGCGCCGCGGTGACGAGGGAGTGCTCCTCGACCCCGACCAGGGCGACGGCCGTACCGACCAGCAGCAGGCTCGCGCCCAGGGCCAGGGTGCGCGGGGCGGGCCAGCCGCGCAGGGCGAGCGCGGTCACGAAGGCGGGGCCGGTCAGCAGCGTGACCACGAGTCCGCCCACGACATGGCTGGAGAGACCGAACAGACCGGCGGCGACGGAGGGACCGAGCGAGAGGTAGAGACCACCGAGCGCCCAGCTCGCGACGAGGATCGGTACCAGTCCCGCCAGGTCCGCCCTCAGGTGCGGGGCGATCCTGAGGCGGGGGAGCAGCGAACGGGCGGCGCCCGGCCGCCGGAGCGAGGTCTCGGGCAGTGCCAGGAGCACGGCACCGGCGACGACCAGGCCGGCCAGGATCAGCAGGTACACCAGCCGGGTGGGGTGCGGTCCGTACTCGACGAGGACACCGCAGCCCAGGGAACCGAGCCCCAGGCCGAAGGCGGGCGCCGCGCCGGTGACGACGCCGGCGCGGTGCGGCGCGTGGGCCGGGTTGAGGTCGCCGAGCGCCGCGCCGAGGGCGGTCATGGCGGCGCCGGTGGCGATGCCCTGGACCAGCCGAGCGGCCAGCAGCACGGTGACGTCGGGTGCGGTCAGGAACAGGACCATCGACACCGCTTCGAGGGCTGTGGCGAAGAGCAGGACCGGGCGGCGGCCGAGGTGGTCGGAGAGGGCGCCGAGCACCAGCAGGGCCGCGATCATCCCGAGCACGTAGACGGCGAACACCGTGGTGAGGGTGGTGGCGGAGAAGTGCCACTGCTGCTGGTAGACGACGTAGAGCGGGGACGGCGCGCTGGAGGCGGCCATGAAGAGCACGAAGACGGCGGCGAGGGCGGCGAAGGCGGCCGGACGGCCGAGTTCACGCCGACGGCTGCCGTTGCCGATGGCGGGCGGGGCGGTGGGTGCGGATATCCCGGCCGCGGACGACGCGCGGCTCCCGGGCGACGCCGGACCCGCAGCCGGTACGGGACTACTGGGCGCCGTCGGGACGGGACTTCGGCCCGGCGTCGGTACCGGACTTCGGGGCGGCGTCGGGCCGGTGGCCGAGGGCAGGCTTTCGGACAGGGAGGGACCGGGCACGACGGACTCCAAACGCAGTGATCGATGCGTTAAGGACGCTACCACTAACGCAGTGATCAGTGCGATAATTCCTCCATGGTTGACGCCTCAGCTCCAGCACGCCCCGGCGGCCGCTCCGCGAAGGTGCGGGCGGCCGTGCACCGCGCCGTCGCCGAACTCCTCGCGGAGGAGCCCGCCGAGGCGCTGACGATCCCCAACGTCGCGGCTCGCGCCGGTGTCCACGCGACCACCGTCTACCGGCGCTGGGGCTCGGCCGCCCAGCTCCTCAACGACGTGGCCACCAGCCGCTTCAGCGGCGATGTCGTCGTACCCGACTCCGGGTCGCTCGCCGGTGACCTGGAGCGGTGGATGTCGGACGTCGCCACCGACCTCGCCGACCCCGACACCCTCGCCCTGATGCGCGCCACGATCGGCTCCGGGCCCGAGGGCGGCTGCGCCTGCACGGCGGACCGCCGCGAGCAGCTCAGCGCGATGATCGAGCGCGAGCGCTCGCGCGGCGGCGCGACACCCGAGGTGGAGAGCGCCGTCGACTTCCTGCTCGGCCCGCTGTACTACCGCGCCATCTTCGACGCGCAGCCCGCCTCCGGCGACTGGGCCCGCGGACTCGTGACCACGTACCTGGCGGCGAGCCGGGCGCTGAACTGAGCCGGTCGCCGGACGGGCGCCCCGCCCCGGCAGCACCATGC
>NZ_JBHWHV010000078.1:0-39643 GCF_042732375.1 Streptomyces sp. NPDC059785 | reverse complement strand
CCGCTCGGTCGACCGAGCGGCGGGCGCCTGCGTGCTCCGCTGTCAGGACCGGTGCCGACCGCTGATCTCCTTGTACTCGGCCGCCGTGGGCTTGATGATCTGGGTGCCCGGGCCGTAGAGGACGCGGCTGAGCCGGACGCGCAGGCGCTGGGTACGAGGCTCGGCCGCGGGGCCGTCCGAGCCCGGCGCAGGTGCGGCGGCCTCCAGGGGCCGGTACTGCTCGTGGGCGGTCAGGACGTATCGCCGCGCCTGGCTGAGCGGCTCGTGGACCTCGACGTACTCGCCGTTCGGAAGACGCTTGACAATGCCGGTCTCGCGCCCGTGCAGCACCTTGTCGCGGTCGCGTGCCTGTAGCCCCAGTGCCACACGCCTGGTGACGGAGAAGGCCACGACCGGGACGGCGAACAGGCCGATGCGCACGGTCCAGGTGACGGAGTTGACGGACACGTGCAGCTGGGTGGCGATCACGTCGTTGGCGGCGCCGATGAGGGCCACCGCGTAGACGCTGAGCCAGGCCACACCCAGGGCGGTGCGCACCGGACGGTTGCGGGGCCGGTCCAGCAGATGCTGGTCGCGGTCGTCGTCCGTGACCCATGCCTCGAGGAACGGATAGGCGCCCATGGCCAGGAAGAGCAGCACGCCGGCCAGCAGCGGCAGGAAGTTGTCCAGGGCCAGGGTGTGGCCCCAGAAGTCGATCTCCCAGCCGGGCATGGTGCGCAGCAGGCCGTCGGCGACGCCCATGTACCAGTCGGGCTGGGAGCCGGCGGAGACCTGGTCGGGACGGAAGGGCCCGTAGTTCCACACGGGGTTGATCTGCGCGACGGCGGCCATGAAGAAGATCACGCCGGACACGAAGCAGAAGTAGGCACCGGCCTTGACGGCGTACACCCTGAGCGGAAGACCGACGACGTTGCCGTTGGTGCGGCCGGGTCCGGGGTACTGCGCGGGCCGGTGGCGTACGGCCAGGACCAGGAGGCCGACGATCAGGGCGGCCATCAGCGCGGGGATGACCAGGACGTGGAGGGTGTTGAAGCGGGCGATCAGGTCCTCGCCGGGGAACTCGCCGCCGAAGAGGAAGAACGACACGTACGTCCCGACGATCGGGATGGAGAGGATCGTGCCGTTCACGACCTGGAGGCCGGTTCCGGACAGCAGGTCGTCGGGCAGGTCGTAGCCGGTCAGCCCGGCGAACATGGCCAGCACGAGGAGCAGGAACCCGAGGACCCAGTTCAGCTCCCGTGGCTTGCGGAACGCGCCGGTGAAGAAGACCCGCATCATCTGCGTGAACACGGCGGCGACGAAGACCAGAGCCGCCCAGTGGTGGGCCTGCCGGATGAGCAGACCGCCGCGGACGCCGAAGGAGATGTGCAGGGTCGAGTCGAAGGCCTCCGACACCAACTGGCCCCGCAGCGGGGTGTAACCGCCCTCGTAGACCACGAGGGCGGAGGACGGGTGGAAGTACAGACTCAGGTAGACACCTGTGACCAGCAGGATGAGGAAACTGTAGAGCGCTGTCTCGCCGAGCATGAACGACCAGTGGTCGGGGAAGACCAGGCGCCGCGCGGAGCCGACCGCACGGCCGTGGCCCAGTCGGCTCTCCGCCCATCGGGCGAGCCTCTCCCCGGTGCGCCCCTGCCCCGGCCCGGCCGGCCGGCTGTCGTTGCCCATCTCTTCACCATTCCGTCCGTGACTGTGATGTTCGGGCAGGATTTGTGAACTGCCGCCACAGTGAAGACAGATGAGACGGCCCGGATGTGACATGGGGTGTCCGCGTCCGCGGGAAGGCGGGCTCCGGGGCGGCGCTCACCCCGGGCCCCGGTGTCAGCGCCGGACGACGTTCTCCGGTTCCTCGCCCGCGGCGAACCGGGCCGGCCGGCGCCGGACGAGCTCTTCGAGGCGGGGCCACAAGGACGGGGTGAAGGCGCCGGCGTGCGGGGTGATCAGTACCCCGGGCGCTCCCCGGAGTGATGCCCCGCGGGCAGCGGCCCGGGGCTGAGCATCGACATGGACCCCCCTGGGTGAGGAAGCTGGTCGCCACGGGCCGCCGCGACGAGGCCGAGTCCTACACCGACCACCTCGTCGAACAGTGCCGGCGGATCCTGCTGACCCAGGACATCGGGGTGCTCGCCGCCACCACCCCGCTCATGGAGCGCTCACCGTGTGACACACGGTCAGTGAGGCATGAGCAGCATCACGGCCGTCCCCAGCGCCATCGCGCCGTCGCGCACGTGCCCGTACGGGTCCGTCGCGGCGGCGCGGTGCGCGGTGTCCGTGGCCGACCTGAGCGAGGGCATGGGACGGGTCAGCGACCGTAACGCACAGGCCAGGAGATACACCGTCAGCAGGCCGGTGATCCCGGCGGCCGTCGCCGAGGCGTCCGCTCCATGGCCGAGGGCGGCGGTGTGGTGCGCGGCCGGGACGCCGTCTGCCAGGGTCTCGTGGGAGTGGGCCGCCCCGCCGTGGGAAGTGCGCAGCATCCAGGCCATCGCCGCCATGCCGACCGCGGGCGGCAGCCGGTGCAGGACGTCCGCCGCTCCGTTCGCCGTACGGCCGGCTCCGTCCGTCGTACGGCCGGCTCCGTCCCTCGTGCGGCGGTGCAGGGCGGTCAGTGGGAACCACACGGCGGCGGCCGTGAAGAGGGCCACCGTGGTGCGGCCGGACAGCGAGTGGCCGACGCCCCACGGCATCGCCGCCATGGCCGCGGCCATGGCGAAGTGCAGGAGGTGGTCCACCCGGTCACGGAGGGCCGTGCCAGGCGAGCGGACGCCGTGGCGCAGTGCGTGTGCCGCCAGGAGGGCGAAGAGCACCGTCAGCATGCCGTGCACGGCGTCGGCGGGGGTGCTCACGCAGACGCCCCGTCCCCGATGCCGACACAGGGCCGCGTGATGACGTACGTCATCCCTCTCCTCCTCGTTGCCGTCGTGCCGTCATGCCGTCGAACCCGTCACCGGCCGACTCATGCGGCCGTCGGGTTCGTCGATACATCGATACATCGATACGACCGGAGACATCGCCACGGTGTGACACCCGCACACCATGTGCTCACCATCGCCCGTCCCACCTCGCACCGAACCGGTGTCACCAGCCGCCGCCGGGCCCGGTGTCACAAACCGCCGCCCGGCCCGGTCCTAGTCAGTGACCACCCAGAGCGACGGGAGCGAACGTGCCTATCACCGAACGACGTCTGGCCACCACGGTGCTGGTGATCGGCACCGGCGGGGCCGGCCTACGCGCGGCGATCGAACTGGCCGAGGCCGGCGTCGATGTCATCGCCGTCGGCAAGCGCCCCAAGGAGGACACCCACACCTCCCTGGCCGCCGGCGGGATCAACGCGGCCCTGGCCACGATGGACCCCGAGGACAGCTGGCAGCAGCACGCGGCCGACACCCTCAAGGAGAGTTACCTGCTCGGCGACCCCCGCACCGCCGAGATCGTCACCAAGGGCGCGGCCCTGGGCATCGACGACCTGGAGCGCTACGGCATGGCCTTCGCCCGCGAAGAGGACGGCCGGATCTCGCAGCGCTTCTTCGGCGCCCACACGTTCCGCCGCACCGCCTTCGCAGGCGACTACACCGGCCTGGAGATCCAGCGCACCCTCATCCGGCGCGCGACCCAGCTGGACATACCGGTGCTCGACAGCGTCTACATCACACGCCTGCTGGTCAACGACGGTGCCGTCTTCGGGGCCTACGGCTTCGACCTCGGCAACGGCACCCGTCACCTGATCCACGCGGACGCCGTCATCCTCGCGGCCGGCGGGCACACCCGTATCTGGCGGCGCACCTCCTCGCGACGGGACGAGAACACCGGTGACTCCTTCCGCCTCGCGGTCGACGCCGGGGCCCGTCTGCGCGACCCGGAGCTGGTCCAGTTCCACCCCTCCGGCATCATCGAACCGGAGAACGCCGCCGGCACCCTGGTCAGCGAGGCGGCCCGTGGCGAGGGCGGCATCCTGCGCAACGCCCTCGGCGAGCGGTACATGAACCGCTACGACCCCCGGCGCATGGAACTGTCCACGCGCGACCGCGTGGCGCTCGCCTCGTACACCGAGATCAAGGAAGGCCGCGGCACCCCCAACGGCGGGGTGTGGCTCGACGTCTCCCACCTGCCCCGCCAGACGATCATGCAGCGGCTCCCCCGGGTCTACCAGACGCTCCTCGAACTGCAAATGCTCGACATCACCCGCGAGCCCATCGAGGTCGCCCCCACGGCGCACTACTCCATGGGCGGCGTCTGGGTCCGCCCCGAGGACCACAGCACCGACGTCCACGGCCTGTACGCCATCGGCGAGGCGTCCAGTGGTCTGCACGGTGCCAACCGCCTCGGCGGCAACAGTCTCATCGAGCTCCTCGTCTACGGCCGCATCACCGCCCAGGCCGCGGCCGCCTACGCGGACTCACTCACCGCGCAGCCCCGCTCCGCGGCCGCCGTGGCACGGGCCCGAGCCGAAGTCGACGGGCTGCTCGCCGCGGAGGGACCCGAGAACGTCCGCGCCTTGCAGCGCACCATCCGCAACACCATGACCGAACACGCCGGTGTCGTCCGTGACGAACAGGGGCTGCGCGCCGGCCTGGCGGAACTGGACATCATCGAGAAGCGCATGGAGGACGTCGGGGTCCACCCCGACATCGCGGGCTTCCAGGATCTCGCCCATGCCTTCGACCTCAGGTCGGCCGCCCTGGCGGCCCGCGCCACCCTCGAAGCGGCACTGGAACGCCGGGAGACCCGCGGTTGCCACAACCGCAGTGATTTCCCGGACACGGATCCCGCGTTCCGCGTCAATCTCGTCTGGTCCCCGACGACCGGAATCACCCACGAAAGCATTCCGCCCGTCCCGGACGAGATCGCTTCCCTCATGGCGGACGTCTCCACCGAGGGAAAGCTCGTCGAATAGCCCTGGTCGACATTTGCACATTCCGTTCCACGAAAGGATTTCCCTCATGAAGGTCGTAGTCATCGGCGGTACCGGACTGATCGGCTCCAAGCTGGTCGCCAAGCTCGGCGAGCACGGTCACGAGGCGGTGCCGGCCGCCCCGAACACCGGCGTGAACACGCTCACGGGCGAGGGCCTGGCCGAGGTCCTGGACGGCGCCTCGGTCGTCGTCGACGTCTCCAACTCGCCCTCCTTCGCGGACGACGCCGTCATGGAGTTCTTCCGCACCTCGACCACCAATCTCCTCAAGGCGGAGGCGAACGCCGGTGTGACCCACCACGTGGCCCTGTCCGTGGTCGGCACGGAACGGCTCCAGGAGAGCGGCTACTTCCGCGCCAAGCAGGCGCAGGAGGGTCTGATCAAGGACTCGGGCATCCCGTACTCGATCGTCCACGCCACGCAGTTCTTCGAGTTCATGAAGGGCATCGCCGAGTCGGCGACCGACGGTGACACCGTCCGGCTGGCCCCGGTCAGGATCCGGCCCGTCCACTCCGACGACGTGGCCGCCGCCGTCGGCCGCACCGCCGTCGGCACCCCTGTCAACGGGGTGGTGGAGGTCGCGGGACCCGACGTGTTCCGGCTCGACGAGCTGATCCGCAAGGGCCTGGCCGCCAAGAAGGACCCGCGCACGGTCGTGGCCGACGTGCACGCCCCGTACTTCGGCGCGGAGTTGCGGGAGACCACGCTGCTCCCCGGCCCGGACGCGCACATCGCGGACACCCGTTTCACCGACTGGCTCGCGCAGCAGCAGCGCTGAGCCGTCGGGGGCGGGCCCGGGGCAGGGCCCGCCCCGGCAAAAAGGGGCTTGTCGTCCGCATCGCGGCACGGCAGGTCCCTTTTGCCATGCACGGCAGACCCCCTTTTTCATGCACGGCAGACCTCTTTCCATGTCCGTCGAGAAAATCGCCGCGAAAGTGTCACGAAACGCCTGCACGGCCGGTCACTTCGGGCGGAGAGCACCGACAACAAAAGAACGGAGGCCGAGGATCATGCATCCGGAGGCGCCCACCATGGAAAGCGACCTGAGCGACGCCGTTTCCGTCTTCGTCGAACTCCGGCCACGCCTTTTCGGCATCGCCTATCGCGTACTGGGCAGTGCGGTGGAGGCCGAGGACGTCGTGCAGGAGGTGTGGCTGCGGTGGCAGCGGACCGATCGTGCCGTCGTGGTCAGCCCCGTGGCGTTCCTGTCGAGCACCACCACGCGGCTGGCCATCAACGTGGCCCAGTCGGCCCGCGTCCGCCGCGAGACCTACATCGGCCCGTGGCTGCCCGAGCCCGTCGACACCAGCAACGACCCGGAGGCCGGCGCCGAACGGGCCGAGGCGCTGGAACTCGCCCTGCTCCTGGTGCTGGAGAAACTGCCTCCGACCGAACGGGCCGCGTACGTCCTGAGGGAAGCCTTCGACTACGCCTATCCCGACATCGCGCGCATCCTCCGGCTCAGCCCCGTCAACGTCCGCAAGATCGTGAGCCGGGCGCGCAAGCACCTCACCGACGACCAGCGGGACAGCGTCGACGCCGCCGAGCACCAGAAGCTGCTCCACGCCTTCGTCGCCGCCGCCCGGCAGGGGGACACGGCCTCGCTGGAGGCGCTGCTCACGCCGGATGTGGTCAGCCTGTCCGACGGGAACGGCATCCGGGGAGCGGCCCGGGTCCCCGTCCTGGGGCGGGCCCGCGTGGCGAACCTGTCGACCGCGTATCCACGGTTCTGGCCGACGGTCGAGGTGGAACCGGTCGAGGCCAACGGACGGAGCGGCATCCTGCTCCACCGGGACGGCCGGCCCGCCACCTTCATGACCGTCGCGGCCACGCACCGTGGCATTCACCAGGTGCTGTGGGTGTTCGACCCGGGCAAGATCGCCGCCTTCCTCGCCTCCCGCCACCGCTCCCGCGATGCGATCGTCAGCGGTGTCTGGGCGGCACCGCTGTCCGGTCGCCTCACGGGCGAGGGCGGTTCCAGGAGCGCAGTTTGTCGGGGTTGAGGACGGCCCAGACCTGTACGACACGGGAGCCGGCCACGTCGAGGCCGACGACGGCGGCGACCTGGCCGTCACAGCGGGCGACGAGACCGGTGCGTCCGTTGACAGGACAGGTGCGCAAGGTGGTGCGCGGATGCCGGGCGAGCAGGGTCAGCAGGCTCCGCGCGACCCGTTCGCGGCCGGTCACGGGCCGGGCCAGGGTGCGGACCTTGCCTCCGCCGTCGAAGAACGCGCAGGCGTCGGGGGCCAGCAGGGACGCGAGGCGGTCGGTGTCCCCGTCGGCGCAGGACTGGCGCACGGCGTGGGCGATCTCGTCCTGCCGACGCGGTGGGGCCGGCCGTGCGCGCCGGGCCCGGAGACTGTGCAGGGCCCGGTCCGTCGACGCCCCGCCTCCCGGATCGCAGCCATCCGGTCCGGTGCCTGCCGGGCGTGTGCATCCCGGTTCCGTGCACGCCGGCTCGGACTGTCCCGCGCTGCCCTCGGCCGTACCCGCGATCGCGTACGCCTCCGTGTCCGCCACCGTTCCCTCGACGTCGTCGCGCCCGAACGCGGCCTGCTCGGCGGGTGACAGCGTGTCCCACGTCCGCAGCAGCAGGGCGATGCCGCTCACCGCCCGGGTCAGCCAGGCCCGCGGCGTCATGATCCGCGCCCGCTGGTGCACGCAGAGCCCGTACCACTCCCGGTAGGCCTCGTCGATGACGCGCTCGGCGGCGATGACGCTGCCCAGCAGCCCGTGAGCGACCTCCAGCAGATGCCGCCGCTCGTCGAGCAACTCCGCGATCGGCATGGTGTCATCGACAAGTTCCACACCGTCTCCTTCTTCCGGACGCCCCGTCAGCATCGCTGTGTCTTCCGTCGGTTGTCAGCTAGACCGGACGTCGGCGCGGGTTGTGACATCCACCGAGCTGTCACAGCTACTCGCACTGCCCGGTCAATGCGGTGTCGACAGCTCGCGGCAATGCCCGCCCGAGCCCCGGAGCGAAGAAGAAGAGGAAGGACGAGCGGATGCCCCGCAGCGCTGACCCGCAGACCGATCTCGCCGGCGCCACCGTGTCGCTCGCGGCGGAGGCCGCCCTGCTCGAGGGACGGCTGAGCCTGCTACGAGAGGCGCTCGAGACGGTGGACGCGCGCATTGACGCGGTCTCCGAGACCCTTGGGCGGCTGCGGCGCCCGGCGGGCCGCCGGGCGGCGGGCGGGGTGCGTACGGGTGGACGCGGTGAACCGTCGTAGCGCGACAAGTCTCCCTCCGCAGCAGGCAGTTACGGGCGGCGGGCGCTCTCAGTGGGGCGCCCGCCGCCCGGCGGTGTCACGGGCCGCCCGTCAGGCGGCGGCGTCCGTGGGCTCGTCCGTGGGCTCGTCCGTGGGCTCGTCCGTGGGCTCGTCCGTGGGCTCGTCCGTGGGCTCCTCGCCCCGGCGTACGTCGCCGCGGGAGACGAAGGCCTCCCTCGGGTGCTGGACCGAGGCGAGGGAGACGATGTCGCGGCCGTAGCAGGCGGCGGTGGCCCACACGGTGAACACACGGGCCTTGCGCTCCCAGCTCGGTACGGCCAGGACGTGGTAGCCCCGGTGCATCAGCCAGGCCGGGAAACCCTTGATGACCAGGCGCCGGTACTGGAAGATGCCACGGCCGAGCCCGAGCGTGGCCACCACGCCCAGACTGTGGTGCACGTAGTCCTTGACGGGCCGCCCGCGCAGTGACGCCACGATGTTCCTCGCCAGCAACTTGCCCTGGCGGACGGCGTGCTGGGCGTTGGGCACCGTACGGGCGTCCGGGCGGCCGGCCGCGAGGTCGGGCACCGAGGCGTCGTCGCCGGCCGCCCAGACGTCCGCCACGACCTCGGTGTCCGTGCCGACCCGGAGATCCGCGCGCACGGTCAGCAGACCGCGTTCGTCGACGGGCAGGTCCGTGTGATTGTGCACGATCGGGTTGGAGGCGTTGCCCGCCGCCCACACGAGCAGACCCGAGTCGTACTCCTCTCCGTTCGACAGCACGACGTGTCCGTCCTTCGCGGAGACGAGCTGCGTGTCGAGGTGCACCCGCGCACCCCGCTTCTCCAGCGAGCGCACCACCCACTCCCCCGGCCGGTCGGTGACCTCGGGCAGGATGCGGCCCCGCGCCTCGACGAGATGGAAGGCCGGTTCCCCGGCACCGATCTCCGGATAGTGCTTGAGGAGCGCGGTCGCCAGGCCCAGCAGTTCGCCGAAGCCCTCCACCCCGGAGAAGCCGCCGCCGACGAAGGTGGCGGTGAGCAGTTTGCGGCGTTCGGGTCCGCGCGGCAGGGTGGCCGCGCGGTCGAACGAGGTGAGCAGCCGGTCCCGGATCGCCACGGCCTCCTCGACATGCTTCAGCCCGTACGCCTGGTCGCTCAGCCCCGGGACCGGGAAGGTGCGGGTGACGGCTCCGGCCGTCACCACCAGCAGGTCGTAGCGGAGGTCGAAGTCGGGTCCGGCCGCCGGCCGGACCGTGACCGTGCGCGCGCTGTTGCGGATCTCCGTCACCGAGCCCGCGATCAGCCGGGTCCGGCGCAGATGCCGCCGGAGCGAGACGGCGGCGTGGCGGGCCTCCACGGACCCGGCGACCACCTCGGGCAGGAACGGCTGGTACGTCATGTACGGGCGGGGGTCGACCACGGTGACGCGCGCCTCGCCGCGCCGCAGCTTCTTCTCCAGGCCCCACGCGGTGTAGAAACCGGCGTAGCCGCCGCCCACGATCAAGATCTCACGCACGGTGTCCTCTGTTCCTCTCGGCTTCACCCCTCTAGACCGGTCGGCACCATGTGATGTGACAGCACGCGGACGAGATCGGGGCGCAGGCAGGCGACGCGGCGTCCCGACTGCGCGTCATCCTGCCACACTGTTGCCGCTGCTCTTCTGGCGCAAAACAGTGTCACACCTTCCGCCGCTGTTCGGTCAACTGTGTGGAGGCGAGCTCAGCAGTCGGCTCGCGCCACGTCGGAAAACACGCATCTCGTATGCCAGTCTGGAGTCAGCATGCTCTCCCGCCAGTCGGCACAGACGGTCCGGGACACGCTCCCGGCCGTAGGAGCCTCCCTCGGCACCATCACCGAGCTGTTCTACCGCCGGATGTTCGAGGAGCGTCCCGAGCTTCTGCGTGACCTGTTCAACCGCGCGAACCAGGCCAACGGCGCCCAGCGCGAAGCCCTCGCCGGCGCCGTCGCCGCCTTCGCGGTGGCGCTCGTGGACCATCCCGACGAGCGCCCCGACGCGATGCTGGGCCGCATCGCGAACAAGCACGCATCGCTCGGCATCACCTCCGACCAGTACACCCTGGTCGCCCGTCACCTCCTCGCGGCCGTCGCGGAGGTCCTCGGCGACGCCGTGACCCCGGCGGTGGCGGCAGCCTGGGACGAGGTGTACTGGCTCATGGCCAACGCCCTCGTCGCCATGGAGGCCCGCCTGTACGCCCGGGCCCAGGTCGAGGACGGCGCGGTCTGGCGGACCATGGAGATCGCCGAGCGCCACGAGGAGACCCCGGACGCCGCCTCCTTCGTCCTGCGCCCCGCCGACGGGTCGCCCACCGGACCGTTCGTCCCCGGCCAGTACGTCAGCGTGCGGGTGGAACTGCCCGACGGAGCCCGCCAGATCCGGCAGTACAGCCTCTCCACCGCTCGCGGCCGCGAGACCTGGCGCATCACCGTGAAGCGCGAGCGCTCCGCCGACGGCCGTGTGCCCGAGGGGGAGGTCTCCTCCTGGCTGCACGCCCACGCCCGCCCCGGTGACACCCTGCGGGTCTCGCTGCCCTTCGGCGACCTCCTCCTCCCCGAGGGCGACGGCCCGCTCCTGCTCGCCTCGGCCGGCATCGGTGTCACCCCCATGCCGGCCATGCTGGAGCACCTGGCCGTCGCCTCGCCCGACCGTGCCGTGACCGTCGTCCACGCCGACCGCTCCCCCGCGCTCCACGCCCACCGCCGGGAACTCGACGCACTCGTCGGACGGCTCCCCAACGCCTCGCTGCACCTGTGGTACGAGGACACCGCGGACCACCCGGACGCCCTGGCGGACCACGTCAACGAGGGCTGGGCGGACCTCACCCGCCTGTCCCCGAGCCCCGGCACCACGGCCTTCCTGTGCGGCCCGCTGTCCTTCATGAAGGCCGTCCGCACCGACCTGCTGGCCCACGGCCTCGACCCCGGAGCCATCCACTACGAGGTGTTCGGCTGCGACCTGTGGCTCAGCAAGTAGCGGCTCCCCACGGGCTCGCGTCCGCACCACCCCCACCCGCCGAGAGGTCTTACGGACCTGTGACGCCGGTACCGTCCCCCTCGTTCCGGCGGTCCGCCGCCCCTAGCGTGAGCGTATGCGTGTACTGGTCACCGGCGGTGCCGGCTTCATCGGGTCCCATGTCGTCGAGGCGCTGTCGGAGCACGGGCACGAGCCCGTGGTGTACGACGTGCGGTCCGGGCCCGAATCGGACGTGCGCGACCCCGTCGCCGTACGCAGGGCGCTGGCCGGAGTGGACGCCGTGTGCCACCAGGCGGCGATGGTCGGCCTCGGCACCGGCTTCACGGACGCGGCGGAATACGTCTCCCGCAACGACCTCGGCACCGCCGTGCTGCTGAGCGCGATGGCCGAGGCGGGCGTGCGCCGCCTGGTGCTGGCCGGGTCGATGGTGGTGTACGGCGAGGGCCGCTACCGCTGCGAAGGGCACGGCGTGGTGCGGCCGGGACCGCGGACCGTCGCCGACCTCGACGCGGGCCGCTTCGAGCCGCGCTGCCCGGTGTGCGGCGCGGGCCTCGAACCCGGCCTGATCGGCGAGGACGCCCCGGCCGACCCGCGCAACGTGTACGCCACGACCAAGCTCGCCCAGGAGCACCTGGCCGCCGCGTGGGCCCGCGCCACGGGCGGCACCGCGGTGTCGCTGCGCTACCACAACGTCTACGGCCCCGGCATGCCCCGCGACACCCCGTACGCGGGCGTCGCCTCCTTCTTCCGCTCCGCGCTCGCCCGGGACGAGGCACCGCGCGTCTTCGAGGACGGCGGCCAGCGCCGGGACTTCGTGCACGTGCGGGACGTCGCCTCGGCCAACGTCGCGGCGCTGGAGTCGACTTCGCGGGACGGAGCCCTCACCGTGTACAACACCGGCAGCGGGGAGCCGCACACGGTGGGCGAGATGGCCCGTGCCCTGGCGGCGGCGTACGGGGGTCCGGAACCGGTCGTCACCGGCGAGTACCGCCTGGGCGACGTCCGGCACATCACGGCCGACTCGGCGCGGCTGCGCACGGAGCTGGGCTGGCAGCCACGGGTCGAATTCGAGGCGGGCATGCGGGAGTTCGCGCGGTCCGGGATGCGCCGGCAACAGCCTTGACGGTGCGGTACCCGGCCTTCAACCAGCAACGCGGTACCCGGCCCTCATCCGGTGCGGGCGGGCAACAGCACTTCGAAGCGGCAGCCGCCGGGCACGTTGCGCACGGTGGCCCGGCCCTCGTGGGCCTCGACGATCCCGCGCACGATGGCGAGGCCGAGTCCCGCTCCGGCGGGCGGCGTCCGTGCGTGCGTGCCGCGCCAGCCGGTGTCGAAGACGCGCGGCAGGTCCTCGTCGGGGATGCCGCCGCAGCCGTCCGTCACCGACAGGACCACGCCGTCGGGACCGCGTTCGGCGGCGACGGCGACCGTGCCGTCCGCCGGGGTGCGGCGGATGGCGTTCACCAGGAGGTTGCCGAGCACCCGGCTCATCTCCTTGCCGTCCACCTCGACCGGCACCGGCTCGACCCGGTCGCCGACGAGCCGCACCCCGTGTTCGCGGGCGAGCGCGTCCGCCCCGGACAGGGCGTCCCCGACGAGGTCGTACAGGGAGATCCGGGACGGGGAGAGCGTGAGGGTGCCGGCGTGGATGCGGGACAGTTCGAAGAGGTCGCCGACCATGCCGTTGAGGCGTTCCACCTCGGTGCGGATCTGCCGCAGATAGCGGTCGGGGTCCGCGGCCACGCCGTCCTCCAGGGCCTCGGCCATCGCGCGCAGCCCGGCCAGCGGGGTGCGCAGGTCGTGCGAGATCCAGGCGACGAGTTCGCGCCGGGAGGTCTCCAGGGCGCGTTCCCGCTTGCGGGACTCGGCGAGCCGGGCGCTGGTGTGCTCCAGTTCCCGGCTGAGCGCGGCGAGTTCGGCGGTGGCGGGTCCGTCGGGCGAGGTGAAGGCGCCGCCGTCGCCGAAGGAGCGGGCGGCGAGCGTCAGGGCGCGGCTGCGGGCGGCGACCCA
This sequence comes from Streptomyces sp. NPDC059785, assembly GCF_042732375.1. Classification (NCBI taxonomy): domain Bacteria; kingdom Bacillati; phylum Actinomycetota; class Actinomycetes; order Kitasatosporales; family Streptomycetaceae; genus Streptomyces; species Streptomyces sp. NPDC059785. The sequence continues at coordinate 26,518 of NZ_JBHWHV010000078.1, read as the reverse complement.
GCGGCCCAGGAGCAGCGCGGTGACCAGGGAGACCACGGCGGCCATCGCGACGACGGTCGTGACGACCTTCAGATCGTGCCCCGACAGGAACATGGCCCGAGCGACGGCGAGGGTGCCCGCGAGCATGGCGGTGACGGCGACGGCGGCGACCACGCCGAGGTGCAGGGCGAGCGAACGGCGCCGGATCAGCAGCAGCACACCGGCACCGAACAGCCCGGCCACGGCGGCCCCGAGGAAGGCGAACAGGGCGATGAGCAGGTCGTCCCGCACGTTCACACCTCCCGGCCGGAGGCGTCGGAGACACCTGCACCGTCCGGAACGTCCGCGTCGTCGGCGGCCTGGAAGCGGTAACCGACGCCCCACACCGTCTGGATCAGCCGGGGCCGCGCCGGGTCGTCCTCGACCTTGCCGCGCAGCCTGCGCACGTGCACGGTGACGGTCGACAGGTCGCCGAAGTCCCAGCCCCACACCTCCCGCATCAGGTCCTCCCGGCCGTGCACCCGCCCGGGGTGGCGCAGGAAGAAGGCGAGGAGGTCGAACTCGCGGATGGTAAGGGCGAGTTCCGTACCGCCCTTGAGAGCGCGGCGGGCCTGCGGGTCGACCGTGAGACCGGCCGCGCGCAGCACCCCGGCGGGTTGCGCGGGCCGGCTGCGGCGCAGCACGGACTCGACGCGCAGGACGAGTTCGCGGGGGCTGAAGGGTTTGGTGACGTAGTCGTCGGCGCCGACCTCGAGGCCGAGGATGCGTTCGTCCTCGTCGCCGCGTGCGGTGAGCATGATGACCGGTACGGGCCCCTGCCCGCGCATCCGCCGGCAGACTTCGAGCCCGTCCATGCCGGGCAGCATCAGGTCGAGGACGACGAGGTCGGGCCAGTGGCCGGCGGCGCGCGCAAGAGCCTCGGGGCCGTCACCGGCCCGGTCGACCACGTATCCGGCCCGGTCCAGATACCCGGAGACGACCTCGGCGACGGTGGGGTCGTCGTCCACGACGAGTACCCGGGCTCCGGTCCGTGCGTGCTGCTGCTGTGTCATGCCGCAAGCCTCGCACCGGAGGCGTGCGGGTGTCGTTCCCGGCCCCGCGACGTCCGTGTTTCGTAAGGAGCGCGCGTCCTGTTCCGCCCGTTTCCCGTTCGTAGGGTGAAAGCTGTGACGACCCCTTCCACCTCACCTTCCCGCGCGGCGTCCGTGGACGTCGTGCTGCCCTGTCTCGACGAGGCCGAGGCCATTCCCTGGGTGCTGCGGCGCATCCCGCCCGGCTGGCGGGCGCTCGTCGTGGACAACGGCTCCACCGACGGTTCGGCCGAACTCGCCGAGGCCCTGGGCGCACATGTCGTGCGCGAGGAGCGGCGCGGCTTCGGGGCCGCCTGCCACGCGGGGCTGGCCGCGGCCACGGCGGACATCGTCTGCTTCTGCGACTGCGACGCCTCGCTCGACCCGTCCGGCCTGGTGCCCTTCGTGGCCGGCGTCGAGGCCGGGGAGGCGGACCTCGTCCTGGGCCGCCGCCGGCCGCGGGCCCGGGGCGCCTGGCCCGCGCACGCGCGTGCGGGCAACCTGGCGCTGGCCCGGCTGCTGCGGCGCCGTACCGGCCTGCGGCTGCGCGACCTCGGTCCGCTGCGGGCCGCCCGCCGCGAGCCGCTGCTCGCCCTCGGACTCACAGACCGCCGCAGCGGCTACCCGCTCCAGATGGTCGTCCGCGCCGCCGACGCGGGCTGGCGGATCACCGAGCACGACGTCCCCTATCTGCCCCGGACGGGCGCCTCCAAGGTGACCGGGACCTGGCGCGGCACCTGGCAGGCGGTACGGGACATGAGCCGTGTCCTGGCCGAACCCCCGGCGGCGGAATCTGTCCGGGAAGGAGCGCGCCCGTGACCACCCTTCTGGTCATCGCGAAGGAGCCCCGGCCCGGACGCGTGAAGACCCGGCTGACGCCGCCGTTCACGCCGTGGCAGGCCGCCGCGCTCGCCGAGGCGGCGCTCGCGGACACCCTGGACGTGGTCGCGCGCACCCCCGCGGACCGCCGGGTCCTGGTCCTGGACGGCACGCCCGGCCCCTGGCTGCCGCCCGGTTTCGACGTCGTGCGGCAGTGTGCGGGCGGTCTCGACGAGCGGCTGGCCGCGGCCTTCGCGCACTGCGACGGTCCGGCGCTGCTGGTCGGGATGGACACCCCGCAGCTCACCCCGGAGCTGCTCACCGTCGACTTCGCGGACTGCGAGGCGTACTTCGGTGCCGCCGAGGACGGCGGGTTCTGGGCGCTGGGACTGGCCGCACCGGATCCGTCGCTGCTGCTCGGCGTCCCCATGTCCACTCCGCACACCGGAGCGGCACAGCGGGCCCGGCTGACCGGGCTGCGCGTACGGGAACTGCCGGTGCTGCGGGACGTCGACACGGCGTACGACGCGGCACTGGTCGCCGAGGCGGCACCGGACACCCGGTTCGCCGCACGGTTGGCATTGTTCACGAGCGCCGCGACGCCGGCGCGGCTGACGGACCCGCGGCGATGACCGGGGTGACCGGCACGACCGGAGTGACCGGCACGACCGGAGTGACCGAGACGACCGGAGTGACCGGGACGACGCCGCCGTGGTCAGGGCACCGGCCCGGACCCGTTACGCCCCGCCGGACGGCGACCCGCACAACTGCGGCACAGGAACACCCGCCGGACGCCGACACCGGCTCCGCCGGCGCCTGGTCCGCCGACCCCTACGCCCGCGCCCTGCGCACCGGCCGGGGCCCGCTCTTCCTGCGCCGTACGGACGGCTGGCTGCTGCCGTTGGAGGTGGAGCGCTGGTGCGCGGCCGCCGACGCCGCCGACCTCGAGCTGCTGCGCCGCTGCGAGGGCGCGGTGCTGGACGTCGGCTGCGGTCCGGGCCGGCTGGTCGCGGCGCTGGCGGCGGACGGCCGGCGGGCGCTGGGGGTCGACGTGAGCGAGGCCGCCGTCGCCCGCACCACCGCGCTCGGCGGACGCGCCCTGCGCCGCTCCGTCTTCGACGCCCTGCCCGGCGAAGGCCGCTGGGGCACCGCGCTCCTGGTCGACGGGAACATCGGCATCGGCGGCGATCCGCGCTCCCTGCTCGCCCGGGCGGCCCAACTCGTCCGTCCAGGCGGCCTGTTGATCGTGGAGACGGTGTCCTGCGCGGACGTCGACGAACGGGTGCGGGTACGGGTCTCGGACGCGTACGGAGCCCAGGGCGGCACCTTTCCGTGGGCCCGGCTCGGCACGCCCGCCCTGCTGCGGCACGCGCGGGGCTCGGGCTGGCGCGCCGTCGATCAGTGGACGTCGGGCGACCGCTCCTTCGTCGCGCTGCGCGAGCGGGACGAGGGCCGCGACCGGGACGTGAACCGCGACCGCACCCGCGGCCACCCGCACCGCCGCAGGAGCAGCAGCGCCGAGCCGCCGAAGAGCGCGGCCGTCACCAGGAGCCAGCGGGCCGGGTAGCCGTCGGCGGACAGGGTGGTGGCCCGGGTGTAACGCCCGGCCACCGCACCGCCGATCAGCGGGAACCACACCAGGAGCAGCAGCCCCGACAGCAGGGCGGGCACCCGCACGTACATCACCAGGTGCCGGTGCCGGCCCGCGGCCCGTATCAGCGCCCGGTCCGCCGCCGCGTACAGCGGCAGCAGCACCAGGTCGTGGACGAGGGCCGACCCCGCGAACCACAGGGCGATCCGGAACCGGTCACCCGTCAGCAGCCGCGCTCCCGCGTACCCGGCCAGGGCGAACGAGCAGCCGAGCAGCAGGATGTGCAGCGGGTTGCCGAGGACGGTCCTGAGGCGCATCCCAGGCCGGAACAGGTGGCGCATCTCGGGCCTGGGAAGGTGGCGCATCGCAGGTTTCCGCAGGTGGCGCATCAAAGATCTCCGAAGGTCAGGCGGGCCACCCACTTGGTGTTGAGCACGCCGGGTGCCGCGGGCACGATGACGCGTGCCGGGTAGCCGTGGTCGGGGGTCAGGTCCGCGCCGTTCACGGACAGGGCGAGCAGTGAGCGCGGGTCGCCGACCTGGTTGGCGCGCAGGGCGGCCCGGCGGAAGGCGCCGTGCCGTTGCAGCGACTCCACGAGGACGTCCGGCGGGTCACCGTCGTGGCCGACGAGCGCCGCGAGGTCCCGCAGTCGTACGCCGCGCCAGGACTGGTCGGAGGTCGACCAGCCCTCCACGCAGGCGATCGGCAGGGCCGAGCCGTGCAGCGGGAGCCGCAGCAGTTCCGGGCGGCTCAGCCGGACGGTCCGGCCGCGGCCCGTGACGACCAGCCGCCAGGCATCGTCGCTGGTCTCGGCGGGGCGGATGCCCGCGTACCGTGCGGTCTTGTTGATCTGGAAGCCGCCGCCCGAGCCGCCGGGGCCGTCCGCCGGGTTCCCGCGTCCGTGCGGGGCGAAGAGCGCCGCACCGCGCAGCGGGTCGAGGCTCCGTCCGGCCGTCGTGACGAGCAGCAGGCTGGACGCCCCGCCGACCACGCCGAGCGCTCCCCGCCGCGAGACGGTGGGCGGGTCGGCGGCCTCCGGGTGCTCGGCGGGCGCGTCGCGCAGGTGCCGGAGGTTGCGCAGGTGCTGGAGATTGCGCAGCGCCACCGGCGTCTTGAGCACGGCGTGGGCGACGAACGCGGCGAAGAACACCCAGGCGCCGTAGAAGTGCAGCGGGTAGAAGGATCCCGGGAAGACGTAGTCCAACTGCACGTTGAGCATGCCGGTGACGAACTCGAACAGTCCGCCGCCGACGAGCAGCAGCAGCGAGAGCCGTTCCAGCGCGTGCGCGAGGGAGCGGGCCGGGGGCAGCGTGAACAGCTTGGGCGCCACCGACCAGAGCTTGGCGAGGAGCACCGGGATCAGTGTGATGCCGAGGGTGACGTGGACGCCCTGGGTGAGCCGGTACAGCCAGTGCGGGTGGGTCGGCCAGGGGAAGAGGTAGAGACCGAGGATCCCCTTGTCCGGGGTCTTGTCGTTCACCGGCGCCAGATCCGGGTTGTACGCGGCGTACGACAGCAGTCCCGTCACGAACAGCACGGTGATGCCGCCGAGCAGCACCACGCCGAGCACCGACGTCAGCCGGGGACCGCGCAGCGGACTGCGCCAGAAGGTCGGCGAGAAGGGGGAGGAGGCGGAGAGGGAGAACCGGGCCATGCCCCGACCGTAGGGGCGGTCCAGCCCGGCGGCGGGTCCGTGAACCATGACGAAAGTCTGACGTCGGCGCACGTCAGCGGTCCGCGCGGGGCTTCGCGACCTAACGTGCTCGCGTGCTTCCCTCCTCTCCCCTCCCCCGTCATCGCGCCGTCCGCCGGGACGTGTACGCCGCCGCCGGCGCCGTCCTCCTCGTCATAGTGGCGGTGGTCGTCGGCACCGTCGTCGAGCACCGGGACGGCACCCTGCGCGTCGGCTGGCCACCGCTCTACGCGAACTGGCACCCGCACCTCGGACCCGGCACTCCGGGAGCCGTCGCGGTGGCGGTCGCCGTGGTGGCCTTCGGTCCCCGCGTGGCCGGTCGCCTGCCCTGGCGCGGACTGCTGCCCGCCGTCTGGGGCACGGCACTGGCCTGGACATGGTGCCTGGCGCTGGTCGACGGCTGGCACCGGGGCGTCGCCGCGCGGCTGACCACGCACAACGAGTACCTGCGGGTCATCGGCCGCTTCCACGACATCCCGTACGCCTTGCGGGACTTCACCCACCACATCCTGTTCGGCGCCCCGGACAACTGGCCCGCGCACGTCGCGGGACATCCGCCCGCGGCCACCGTCACGTTCGTCCTGCTGGACCGGATCGGGCTGCGCGGCGGCGGCTGGGCGGGCGCCTTCGTCATCACCGTCGGGACGACCGCGGCGGTCGCGGTCCTGATCGCCGTACGCACCCTGGTGGATGAGCGGGCGGCCCGCCGTGCGGCGCCCTTCCTGGTGCTGACGCCGGGTGCGGTGTGGGCGGGCACGTCGGCGGACGGCTACTTCGCGGCGGTCGCAGCGTGGGCGGTGGCCTTCCTGGCGCTGGCGGTGACGGGCCGCCGTCCCCGGTGGACCGGCTTCGCCGCGGGGCTGCTGTTCGGGCTGACCGCCTATCTGTCCTACGGGCTCACGCTGTTCGCGGTCATCGGCGCCGCGGTCCTCGTCCTGGGGACCCGGCGCACCCCTGTCCTTCCCGGCCTCGTCCTCGGACTCGCAGTCGTCCCGGCCGTGTTCACGGCGGCGGGCTTCGACTGGTGGGAGGCGTACCGGCTGCTCGTCACCCGCTACTACCAGGGCGCGGGCGGCGTCCGGCCCTACGGCTACTGGGTGTGGGCGAATCTGGCCTGCACGGTGTTCATCGCCGGTCCGGCGACGGCGGCCGGTCTGCGCCGCGCGGCGGCGACCCTTCGGCGCCCGGCGGCGGACAACGCCGGGCGCAGCCCCGCCCCGGGCGGGGAGCGGCGCCCCGTCCCGGACGCCGGGCGCAGCCCCGCCCCGAACTCCGGTCGCCGCCTCGGTCTCCTGCTCGCCGCCGCCCTGCTCGCCGTGCTGATCGCCGACCTCTCCGGCATGAGCAAGGCGGAGACGGAGCGCATCTGGCTGCCGTTCGCGCTGTGGCTGCTGCCGGCGTGCGCGTTCCTGTCGGGGGCACGCGTCTGGCTGGCGGGCCAGGCGGTGCTCGCCCTGCTCGTCAACCACTTGCTGCTGACCGGCTGGTGACCCGCCGTCGTGCCCGCGCGGCCGGGCCGGTCAGCAGGCGTCGACGAAGGTGACGGTCTCACCCAGCGGCGCCCTGTCCGTACGGGCGTGGTGGACCGTGATGTCCTCGAACCCGATCGACATGCCGCAGAACAACAGGAGTCCGTCCGGAGGCGACAGGACCTCCGCGACGGTCCTGTGGTACTTCGCCCAGGCCATCTGTGCGCAGCTGTGCAGCCCTTCGGCGCGCAGCAGCAGCATGACGGTTTGCAGGAACATGCCGACGTCGGACCACTGGGGCGCGCCCATGCCGCGGTCTATGTAGCAGAACAGCGCGGCGGGCGCGCCGAAGCACTCCCAGTTCCCGGAGACGGCCCGGTGGCGGGCCTCCAGGTCGTCCCTCGCTATCCCGAGCGAGCCGTAGCGCTGCTCGCCGAACGCGGAACGGCGTTCCTGGTAGGGGGACTTCAGGACCGGCGGGTACTGCTCGTACTCCGGCTCGTCCCAGGGCTCGCCCAGGGCCAGGCGTTCACTGGCGCGCTTCTTGATCTCGGCCAACGGCTCGCCCGTCACCACGTACGCGTGCCACGGCTGGATGTTGGAGCCGGACGGCGACCGGGTCGCGGCCGACATCACCCGTTCCAGCACCGCTTTCGGGACGGGCCGGTCGACGAACCCGCGTACGGCCTTCCGGCTCCTGACCGCCTCGTAGACGTCCAAGTCGCTCACCTTCTCACCTGTCCGACCGACAGAGTCAGTGACGCTCACGACGGCGATAGTATCACTCGCGACCATCTCATCCGTGACTCTCACGGGAACGGGGTGCCGACGGCCGGGGGGCCGATGGCTCACATCTCGTCGTCGGCGGGGTAGGCGATGCGGGTCAGCAGCTCCGTCAACCGCTCCCGGTCGCCGGCTCCGAGGCCGGCGGCCAGCCGCTCGGCCAGCGGTTCCGCGGCCACATGGGCCGCCTCGAACAGCTCGCGCCCGCGCGGCGTGATCTCCACCGCCCGCGCCCGCCGGTCCCCCGGCACGCTCTTGCGCACGGCCAGCCCCTTGCGCTCCAGGTCGTCCACGACGCGCATGATTCCCGCCTTGTCCGACCCCGTCTCCGCCGCCAGGTCCCGCTGCACCGTGGGCCCGCGGTCCATCAGCACGATCAGTACGGCGAAGTGCCGCAGTTCGACGCCGAGCGGCCGCAGCGCCTCCGTCATCACGGCGGCGGCCCGCCAGTGCGCGCGGCGCAGCAACAGGCCGAGGGCGAACGGCGATTCGTCTCCGGGGCGACCGGTGGCGTGGGCGGTCGTGCGACGGGCATCAGCGGTCATGTCGCCACATTACAGCGCCTGATCCGATCGCTACGGTATCGATCGATACCAGAAACCGCCGCGCGTCGAGCACGTCGCCTGGGTCTCGGAAACGGCTCATCGGCCGACAAACGGCCGACAAGAAGGTTGACAAAAACGTTGACAGGAAACCCCCAGCACACGGCTACGTAATTCACAGCACCCGCTGGTGGACTCCACCCGCTCCGTTGCCGGTCGTGCACATGACACGACGCGGTGCGGGCCGGTGCCGGAGCGCAGTCCCCGACAACCTACTTCCGAAGGGACCATCAAGGTGCCAGAAGACACCCCCCACCGTGGGTCAACGGGCAGATGGCGGCGGGCGTGCGTGGCCTGCGCCGCGGGTACGGCCCTCGTCCTCGGCGGGATCTACGCGCACGCCGAGGCCGCGAGCCCGCGGACCGCGCCCGTGTCCAGCACGTCGACGGCCGCCACCGCCTCCGTCTCCAGCGTGGTCGACGCGGCCAACGCGTTCCTGGCCACGCTGAGCACGGACCAGAAGAGCAAGGTGCTCCTCGGCCTCACCAAGGCCAACGCCACTGCTTGGTCGAACCTCCCCTGCGGTTCGTCCTGCCGGGTCGGCATCCAGTTCAGCACGCTCAGCAGCACCCAGCTCGCCGCCGCCAAGGCCGTGGTGCAGGCGGCCACCGGCACGGGCAGCGGCACCGGGTACGACCAGGTCTCGCAGATCCTCGCGGCCGACGATGTCCTCGGCCAGAGCTCCGGCGGCTACGGCAGCGGCAACTACTACCTGGCGTTCCTCGGCACGCCGAGCACCAGCGGCACCTGGCAGCTCCACTTCGGCGGCCACCACCTCGCCGTCAACCTCACCTACGCCGACGGACAGCTGGAGGGCACCACCCCGTACTTCGTCGGCGTCGAACCGTCCAGCTGGACCTCCAACGGCACCACGTACGCGCCGCTGAAGGGCATGCGCGACGGGATGCTCGCCATGCTGGGCGGCCTCAGCTCCACGCAGCTGACGCAGGCCAAGCTGTCGCAGTCGTTCAGCGACGTGCTGCTCGGACCGGGCAAGGACGGCGCCTTCCCGACCACCAAGCAGGGCCTGGCCGTCAGCCAGCTGACCTCCGCGCAGAGGCAGTTGGTGCTCGCGGCGGTGGCCCCGTGGGTCAAGGTGGCGGACGACACGACCGCCGCCTCGCTGCTGGCCACGTACGAGTCGGAGCTCGACCAGACGTACATCTCGTACTCCGGCAACTCCACCCTGACCGCCCAGGGTGACTACGTACGCATCGACGGACCCGGCGTCTGGGTCGAGTTCGTCTGCCAGAACGGTGTGATCTACCGCAACCAGATCCACTACCACACCGTCTACCGCGACCACACGCGCGACTACGGCGGAGAGTTCTCCTTCTGATGGACCGCCCACCGCTCTCGCTGTCGTCAGCGCTGCGCATGACGGTCGGGGTCGCGGTGGCGGTACTGGCGGCGCTGCTTCTGGCGGCGCCGCCGGCCGCCGCGCATCCCATGCCGCACTCGGTGGTCTCGCTGGACGTGCACGCCGCGTCGGTGACCGCCGAACTCGACCTGCCGGTCACCGACTTCGCCACGGCCAGCGGGATACCGCTGACCGACACCACGACGGCCGGGCAGCTGTCGGCGTACGCGCCCGCCGTCCGCCGCTACCTGCTCGCCCACCTCCACCCGGCCACCACCCGGGGCACCGCCTGGTCCGTCACCGTCGGCGCCATGACGCTCAGCCGCGCGGAGCAGACCGCCAGCGGCGCCTACCGCGAACTGACCGTCCGGGCGGCACTGACCCCGCCCGCCGGCGGTGATCCGCGGCGGTTCGTCCTCGACTACGACGCCGTCGTCCACCAGGTCGTCACCCACACCGTCCTGGTCTCCGTCCGCCAGGACTGGGCCACCGGCCGGGTGGCCGAGGACGGCGGGTCCACCGCGGCCTCGGTCGGCGTCATCAGCACCGACACCCGCACCATGACCGTCGCCCCGCTCACCGTCGATCTCGAGGACGGCAGCGCCTGGAGCGGCACCTACGCGATGTTCCGGCTCGGCGCCACCCACATCCTGGAGGGCACCGACCACCTGCTGTTCCTGCTGGTCCTGCTGCTCCCCGCGCCCCTGCTGGCCGCCGGTCACCGCTGGAGCGGCCGGACGAACAGCAAAGCCGCCCTCGCCCGCATCGCCCGTACCACGCTCGCGTTCACCCTCGGCCATTCCGCCGCGCTCGCGCTGAGCGCGTTCGGCCGGCTCGACATCCCGGCCCAGCCGGTCGAGGCGTTCATCGCCGTCAGCATCCTCATCGGCGCCGTCCACGCCATGCGCCCGCTCTTCCCCGGGCGGGAGGCCGTCATCGCCGGTGTCTTCGGCCTCGGCCACGGACTGGCCTTCTCCCTCACCCTCGCCGAGATGAACCTCTCGACCGGTCAACTGGCGCTCAGCCTGGCGGGCTTCAACCTCGGCATCGAGTGCATGCAACTCGTCCTCGTCGTGCTCGCCCTGCCGACCCTGCTCTGCCTGACCCGGCTCCGCCACCACGCGGCCCTGCGCACCGGGAGCGCCGCTCTGACCGCCACCCTTGCCCTGGGCTGGCTGCTGGACCGCCTGGGCGTGACCAACCCGGTGGCCCGAGCGGCGGACACCGCGGGAACGCACACCTCGGAACTGCTCGCCGTCCTCACCGTCACCGCCATAGCGTCGACCACATGGCTGACCACGACCCACCTCGGCCGGACCCGCCTGCGCCGCGTCCTCCGACTCCGCCGCCGCGAATCACTGGTCGAACCGTGAGTTCACCAAAGAGCGCGGCAGTGGACGCACGCGAGAGCGTCGGACGCTGTCGGAGCGAGGTGGTATGCATGCCGCATGAATCCTGATCAGGCGGATCCCGCTGAGCTGGCGGAGCTTCGGGCGGCGTTCGGCACCGGTGACGGAGGTGCGTCGGCGCTCGGCTGGGAGGCGGTCCGTGCCTTCGAGGCGGACCACGGGATCGTACTGCCCGAGCCGTACCGGAGCTTCGTCGCCGAGATCACGGACGGTTCGTCGTCCGGGCCGCCGGAGTACGGGCTGCTGCCGCTCGCGGAGCTGCCGGACGACTGGGGTGGCGGCGGGCGGGAGCGCGAGCTGCGCGAGGCGTTTCCGCTGGCGGAGGCGTGGATGTGGGAGGAGGACGAGGAGCCGGCCGACGACGCCGGCCGGCTCCTCGACCGGGTCCACCACCACGGCTCGGTCGTGCTCGGCACCGACGGGTGCGCGATGAACTGGCACCTCGTCGTCACCGGGCCGCACCGAGGACACGTCTGGCTGATCACGGACGTCGGTGCCGTCCCCTTCGGCGCGCAGTTCGGTTACACCACGGCAGAGCCCGGCTTCGCCGGCTGGGTCCGGCACTGGGCGGAACACAAGCCCTGGTACGACGCCGCCTGACTCCTCTCAGGCCGGGCAGGTCGGGTCGTCGTCCGGGGTGGTGGGCGACGGCGAGGGGTCCGGGGTGGGGCTCGCCGAGTCCGACGGGCAGTCCTCCGGAGGGGTCGGGTCCGTGGTCGGCGTCGGCGAATCGGACGGGGACGGTGTCGCGGAGTCGGACGGGGACGGATCCGGGGTCTCCGAGGGACCGGTCTCCGTCGCGGACGGCTGCGGGGACGGCGAGGGCGAGGACGAACGCGTCGGTGACGGAGAGGGCGTACGGGTGGGGGTGCCGGGGTCATCGCCGATGATGACGCCGTCCTCGCCTCCCTGTCCGCCGCCGCCGTCGCCGTCGACCGGCTCCGTCGCCGGGGTGTCGCCGCCCGCCCCGGGGGACCGCGGGATGACGCCCTCGCCGTCCGGCACGGTGTGCACCCCCTGCCGGTAGAAGTCCAGCCAGCGGCGGACGAGGTCGAGGTAGGCACGCGAGTTGTTGTAGCTGAGGACGGCCCGGTCGAGGTCGGCCGCGACGCTCAGGTTCCGGTCACCGGCGCACAGGTAGTGCCCGGCCGCCAGCGCCGCGTCGAAGACGTTGTCCGGGTCACTGCGGCCGTCGCCGTTGCCGTCCGCCCCCCAGCGGGCCCACGTCGACGGCAGGAACTGCATCGGTCCCACCGCCCGGTCGTACACCGTGTCCCCGTCGTAGGCACCGCCGTCGCTGTCCAGGACGAGCGCGAAGTCACGGCCGTCGAGCGCCGGGCCCGTGATACGGCTCAGCGTGGTCCCGTTCCGGTCGACCGCGCCGCCGCGCGCCTGTCCCGACTCCACCTTGCCGATCGCGGCTAGCAGTTCCCAGGGCAGCCGGCAGCCCGGATCGGTCCGCCCGACGGACTTCTCCGCGTCCCGGTACGCGCGCAGCACGGTGCCCGGGATACCGGACTCGGCGCGAATCTGGTTCACCTGCGCCACGTGCGGCTCGGCCTCCGGCGAGACCAGCGGCGGGAGTTCGGTGTGGTAGGAGTCGTCGTCGGGCGGCGACAGTTCGGAGTAGGGCAGGTCGGCGGCCGGGGCGGTCCGGTCGTCGGCGTCCGCGCGGCCGTGGCTCTTCTGCGACAGTCCGGGGGCCTGGGAGGCGGTGAGCGCCGCGACCGCGGTCACGGCGATGGCGGTGGCCCGCAGCCCCTGCCGGGTCCGGGCGGGCACGCGTCGGGCGCGGTGTCGGGGCATGGTCTCTCACTCCCAGGTCTCGGTCGCGGGTCGTACGTGCAATCGGTGAGCGCTCGACGGGCCTCAGCGGCCGAAGGTGTCGATGCCCGCGACGAGCCAACGGCCGTCGCGCCGCAGCAGGTCCACGGCGAGCATCGCCCCGGCGTACGTGCCGTCGTCCGCCGCCGCTTCCTCGTCCTTCGTCTGCTTGCCCTTCGCCGACTTGTCGCCGGCCGTGCTCACGCTGCTCTGGTCGGCGTAGACCAGGACACGGGCCCGGTCCCCGTCGATGCGTTCCACGGCGCTGTCGGTGACCGTCGTGGTGATCACCGCCTTCTGCTGGTCGGCCCGCTCGCGGATGTCGCCGAACATGTCCCGGTGCTGGGCGACAGCGCGTCCCGTCAGCCACTTCTTCGCCGCCGCGTCGAAGGCGTCGGGGTCGGCGTGGTCGTACGAGAAGAGCGCGGCGACGGCGGTGGCCGTCTGCCCCTTGATCTCGCTCGTACGGGCGGTGTCGGAGAGCGCGGTGTTACGGGCCGCGGGGGCGTCGCGCAGGCTCTCGGCGCGGGCGTGCGCCCAGCCGGCGAAGCCGCCCAGGAGGAGGGTGAGGAGGCAGAGCGCCGCCAGGGTCCGGCGGGGGGTGCTGCGGGCGCGGCGGGGAGTGGTCTCGTCCGGCGGGGCCGGGGACTTCGCACGCTCGGGCCGGGGCTCGGACCGCCGCGCGGACCGGCGCTCGGTCTGACGCTCGGTCCGGGTGTCGGTCGTGAGGACGGCGACACCGGTGCGGCGATTCGCCGTCTCGTCCGACGTCGTACGCCGGGTGCGGGACGGTGACGGCTGATCGCGCGGTTCCCCGCGCCCCTCAGGGGCGTCAGGGGTGCCCTGGGCGCGGAGCGCCTCGCGGGCCTGGCGGCGGCGGGCGCCGTTGAGGTGATGGCGGGTCGTCGGCATCGTAAGTCGTCCTCTCCTGCGGCCGCGTCAGCCGGCCGGCGTGGAGCCGACCGGGGCCTGGCCCAGGGCGCTGAGCTTCCAGTGGCCGCCGGTACGGGTCAGTTCGCCGAGCATGCGGCTGTCCTTGTCGGTGCCCGCCTTGCCGGGCGTCTTCACCGTCACCCGCAGGGCGACCAGCACCCGCGCGCGGCCGGCCCGGTCGTCGAGTTCGGTGAGCGCGCCGGAGAGCACCTTGGCCGTGGTGACCGTCTGCGCGGTCTTCACCTGGGTGGCGAACTCGTCCCGCCCGTCGACCAGTTGCCTGTGCAGGTCCCCGGTGGTCGAGGTCTCCCACAGATCGAGGCCGCGGTCGATGTCGCGGTGGTCGAGGGTGTTGAGGTTCTGGACGGCCTGTTCACCGGCCGCGAGGGCGTCGTCGCGCTGCTCGGCGTACGCCACGGTGTCGTCGTGCGCCGCGTCGTACCAGTCCCAGCACGTCCACGCGGCGAAGCCGCCCGCGATCAGGGCGAGGACGAGGGCGAGCGCCGTGATCGGCCGGGCCCTGAGCCCGGCCACCGCGCTGATCCCGCGTTTCATGGGTGTTCCCCTCTTCCGCACCCGCTCAGCGGGTCCTGATGTCGACGATCCGCCACTGGTCCTTCTCCCACCGCGCGGTGACCGTGAGCTGGGCCGCGGCGGAGGTGGTGCCGTCCTTGCCCCGGTCGGAGACCTGGTCGAGGAAGACCAGCAACCGCGCGCTGTCCCCGTCGAGTTCGATGACTCCGGTGCGCACGGCCTGTGTGCTGAGGGTGACGCGCTGCTTCTTGAGGTCCGCACGGACCCGGTCCATCAGCTCCGCGTACTGGCGGGCCGCGCGCCCGTCGAGCACGGAGTCCGCCGAACGCTCGGTGGCCGCCAGGCCGTCCGGCGTGTACGAGAAGACACGGGCGAGGGCGTTGCTGACGTCACCGGCGACGCGGGTGGTCGCCTCGGCGTCCGTCAGCGCGTGGTTCCCGGCGGAGGGCGTGTTCCTCAGTTGGTGGGCGCCGTAGAAGAACGCGCAGCCCGCGAGGACGAGTACGGCGGCGGTCGCGGCGGGCACGATGCGCCGCCACAGTGACGCCCGCCGTCCCTCCTGACGCCCGGCGGCCTCCGGCCCCTCCTCCGACTCGGCCGACGCCTCCGACTCCTCCGGACCCGATTCGTCCGAGTCCGACCCCTCCGAGCCCGATTCCTCGGACACCTCCGCATCCGGCGTCTCCGAGTCCGACAGCTCCGGCTCCGCCGCCTCCTCCGACGCGGCGGAGCCCCGCAACCGCCCGAGCTGCAACAACCGTGTCATCGGTCCCCGTCCCCCTTGTCCCCCGCGTTCGCCTCGTCCCCCTCCGCCAGCGGTACCGCGCTCAGTGCCTTGACCTTCCAGTCGCCCCCGTCCGTGCGGGCGAGCACGGCCTCCAGGCGTTTGCGGTCCGTGGTCGCCGTCTTCGACCCGGCGGGCGTGACCTCCACGCGTACGGTCGCGACGAGCTTGGCGGTGCCCGCGCGGGTGTCGAGGGCGGTGAGCGCCGCCTCCGTGACCGTGCCGCGGGCCGAGGCACCGACCGCGGGACGGGTGGCGCCCAGTTCCTTGCGCAGCGGACCGGTCGAGGCGGCACGCCAGTCCTGGATGGCCGCCCGTGCCCGGTCCTCGGAGGAGGCGTCGAGGGTGTTGAGTACGGCGAGCCGTTCGCGTCCGTCGGCCAGTGCCGCGTCGCGTTCACGGCCGTAGGCGAGCGAGTCGTCGCCCCGTGCCTGCGCGTACGTCCACGCCCCGGTGCCGCAGAACGCCAGTGCCAGCGCCAGTCCCGCCCCGGTGAGGACGCGGGCCCGCCTCACCGGCCGGCCTCCGGGTCCGCGCCGAGGAGCCCCGCCAGCCCCTGTGTGCCGGTGCCGCCCGTGCCCGGCAGGGCAAGCGCGCCCGGCAGCGACGCGGTGGAGGACGATGAACCCGACGAGCCCGACGCGGTGGTGCTCGCGCTGCCCGAGGGCAGGGAGCCGGCCTTGGCCGGTTCGGGGACGGCGCCGCCCTTGGGGGCGTTCGCCGAGCCGCGTACGTTGATCCCGCTGGACGCCGGGGCGGTGCAGGAGGCGCCGGTGTTGAGGGCGGGGGCGGTGCCGAGGTCGAGGCCGTCGCGGTAGCGCGTGCCGCCGTACCCGTCGGTGCAGGGCAGGGGCTTGAAGAAGGTGACGGCCAGGCCGAGCTTCATCTTTCCTCCGTCGACGGCGGTGGCGCCGGCGGAGACCGCCGCCGGGTACTTCACGAGGAGTTCCTCGATGCCGCGCTGCCGGGTGACGGCGACCTCGGAGGTGGTGAGCAGATTGGCGAGGACCACGCCCAGGCTGGGGTCGAGGTCCCGCAGCAGGCCGCTGACCTGGGTCGCGGCGTCCGGTGTGACGGTGAGCAGACGGCGCAGGTCGGTGTCGGAGCCCTTGAGGGTGGCGGCCAGTTCCGTGGCGCCGTCGGCGAAGCCCTTGATGGCGTCGGCCTCCTCGGCCTGGGTGCGCAGCACGGTCTCGCCGTCGGTGATCAGGAGCGTGGTGGAGGGCAGGTTGCGGTCGGCGGCCTCGATGAACTCGCTGCCGTTGTCCAGCAGTACCTGGAGGTCGTCGCCGTGTCCCTCGAAGGTCTTGCCGAACTCGTCGACGACGGTGCGCAAATCCTCCAGCGGTACGGACTCGGTGAGGTCGTTCACGCTGCTGAGGACGTCGGTGACGGGTGCGGGCACCTCGGTGTCGGGCAGTTCGATCCGGGCGCCCTGGGCGAGGTAGGGGCCCTTGTCGCTCTCGGGCCGCAGGTCGATGTACTGCTCGCCGACCGCGGAGAGCCCGGCGACCACGGCCCGGGTGTCGGCCGGGATGCGCGGTGCGGACTTCTTGATGTGCAGGTGCGCGACCACCCCGTCGGCGGTGAGGTCGATGTCACCGACCCGGCCCACCGACACACCCCGGTAGGTGACGTCGGCGTGCGTGAACAGGCCGCCGGTGCGCGGGAGTTCGACGTCCACGGTGTAGTGGTCGGCGACGCCGACGTACCGGCCGAGGTCGGCGTAGCGGATGCCGACGAAGCCGAGGACGAGGACGGCGATGACGAGGAAGGCGAGGTTCTTCAGGCGTACGGCGAGGGTGATCATCCCTGGGTGCCTCCGCTCCCGGTCGGCGTCGTCACGGAGGGCAGGGGCAGCGGCGCGGAGGGCGAGCTCTCGGCGCCCGGCTCCTTCTCCTTCGTCCCGGACTTCTTCTTCGTCTCGGCGTCCTGGCCGCTCTGGGGTGTGGCGGAGGGCGTGGCGGTGGGCGACGGGGTGCTGCCCGGGATCAGGGGCGGGACCACCTGGGTGCCGGGTTCGGCGGTCATGTTCAGGTACACGTTGAGGTAGTCGCCCTTGACCCCGTTCAGCACCTCGTCCGTGAACGGGTAGGTGAGCAGCACCTGGAGGGAGTCGGGCAGGTCGCTGCCCGCGTCGGCGAGTGCCTTCAGGGTGGGTGCGAGGGCCTTGAGGTCGGCGACCATGTCGTCCTTGCTGGTATTGACGGTGGAGACGGCGACATCGGACAGCGTGTCCAGGGACCGCAGCATGGTCAGCAGGGAGCCGCGCTGTTCGTGCAGGGTCTTCAGGCCGGGCGACACATCGGTGAGGACGGTGCGTACGTCGTCCTTGCGGCCGGCGAGCGTCGCGGCGAGCCGGTTGACGCCGTCGAGGGCGTCGGTGATGTCGCCGCGGTGGTCGTCCAGGTTGCCCACCAGTTCCTCGACCCGCTTGAGCATGGAGCGCACCTGGGGCTCGCGTCCGCCGAGGGCCTTGTTGAGTTCCTGGGTGATGGTCTTGAGCTGGGCGACGCCGCCGCCGTTGAGCAGCAGGGACAGGGCGCCGAACACCTCCTCGACCTCGGTGTTGCGGCCGGTGCGGGAGACCGGGATGACGTCGCCGTTCCCGAGCCGCCCGGTGCCGGCCGGTTTGGCGGGCGCGACGAGCTGGATGTACTTCTCGCCGAGCAGGCTGGACTGTTCCAGGCGGGCTCCGGAGTCGGCGGGCAGCTCGACGTCGCCGTTGATCTCCATGGTGACGCGGGCCGACCAGTCCTCGCCGTCGAGGCGGATGCGGGTGACCCGGCCCACGGCGACGTCGTTGACCTTGACCGCGGCCTGCGGTACGAGACTGAGGACGTCGTCCAGTTCGGCGGTGACGGTGTAGGGGTGGGAGCCGAGGTCGGCGCCGCCGGGCAGCGGCAGGTCCTCGATGCCGTCGAAGTGCGGGGCGGTGCCGGCGAATGCGCCGAGGGCGAGGGCGAAGCCCAGGCCGAGGGCGAGGATCCCGCCGATCCCGATTCCGGCGGCGGCCGAGGTGGTCAGCACACCGCGCCGCACCCTGCCGTGGTCCGCCCCGGGCTCCCTCTCGTCCGCGCCCGCGTCCTCGACAGGGGCGTCCACCGGGTCGGGCGCCGCCGACCGACGCCGTATGCCGCGCTTCACCGCTTTCCCTCCCCCGAGGTCGCGGAGGATCCGGTCGCGGAGCTTCCCGTCGCGGAGCCTCCCGTCGCGGGCAGGGGCAGCAGCGGGCCGCCCATGCTGATCTCGTTGAGGTCGGCGCGGCCGTCGAGCATGCCGGTGTCGGTGTCGTAGGCGCCGACGAGGTTGTCCGCGGCCAGGGGTGCGACGTCCAGGGCCTCCGCCAGCGAGCTGCGCTGGCGGACCAGGGTCTCGGTGAGCGGCACCAGTTTGTCGACGTTCTTCTTCAGTTCGCCCCGGTTGTCCTTGATGAAGGTCTTCACCTGCCCGAGGGCCTTGCCGAGCTCTTCGAGGGCGCCCGCGAGGTCGTCCTTGTTGTCGGCGAAGAAGCTGACGACCGTGTCCAGGCGCTCCTGTGCGGTGCGTACGTCGGTGTCCTTGTCCTTCAGCATGGTGGTGAAGGTCTGGAGGCTGCTGAGGGTGGTGAACAGGTCGTCGCTGGAGCCGTCGAGGGTCTTGGCGGCCTTGCCGAACTGCTCGATGCTGTCGCCGATCGCCTCGCCGTTGCCGTCGAGGTTGGCGGCGCCGGTGGTCAGCAGGTCGGACAGCGCGCCGGAGGAGTTGGCGCCGTCGGGTCCCAGTGCCTTGCTGAGGTCGGTGATGGAGGCGTAGAGCTGGTCGATCTCGACGGGGGTGCGGTTGCGGGAGGCGGGCAGTACGGCGCCGTCGGCGAGGGACGGTCCGCTGCTCCAGGCGGGGGTGAGCTGGACGTAGCGGTCGGCGACGATGCTGGGCGCGACCACCAGGGCGCGCGCCGACCTGGGCACGCGGACGCCGTCGTCGAGCGCCAGCTCCACCCGTACCCGGGTGCCCTGGGGGCGTACCGACTCCACCTCGCCGACCCGGACCCCGAGGATGCGCAGGTCGGAACCGGCGTAGATGCCCACAGTACGGTCGAAGTAGGCGGTGATGCGGGTGCCGGAGGAGTCGAGGGCGCGGGCGGTGGCGAGGCCGGCGGCGACGACGGCCAGCACGGTCACCGCCGCGAGGAGCTTCCTGCGCCTGCTCGACACCGGTCTGTTCCTGGCTCGCTCGGTCATCACTCACCGCTCCCCTGGGCCGCCGTCTGCTTGGGCGGCATGCATGACTTCTCGGGCTGGGAACCCGCGGGCAGGTAGTCGCGGGGCACGACCCCGCACAGGTAGCTGTCGAACCAGCGGCCGTTGCCCAGGGGGTTGCCGACGAGGCGGTAGTAGGGGCCGACCAGGGCCAGCGTCCTGTCGAGCTGGGTGCTGTTCTTCTCGAGGACGGTGGTGACGCGGCCGAGCGCCTTCAGGGTGGGGTCGAGCTGTTTCTCGTTGTCCTTGACCAGGCCGGACAGTTCGGTGCCGAGGGCGCGGCTGCCGGTGAGCAGGGCGCTGATGGCGTCCCGCCGGTCCTGGAGTTCGCCGAGCAGGGGTCCCGCGTCCTCGATGAGGGTCTCGAAGCCGGACTTCTTGTTCTCGAGCGTCTTGGTGAACTTGGCGCTGCCTTGCAGGAGTCGGGAGAGTGCGCGGTCGCGCTTGGAGACGGTGCGGGACAGGTCGGTGAGTCCGGTGGCGGCCTTGCGGACGTGCGGCGGCGAGTCCTCGAAGGTCTCGGAGATCGTCTCGAAGCTCTTGGCGAGCTGCTGGGTGTCGATGTCGTCGACGGTGGAGCTGAGATCCTGGAACGCCTGGGTGACGTCGTACGGCGAGGTGGTCCGGGTCCGCGGGATGCGGTGGCCGGGGTCCTGCTCGCGGGTGCCGAGCGGGTCGAGGGCCAGGTACTTGTCGCCGAGCAGGGTCTTGATGGCGATGGCCGCGGTGGTCCGGTCGCCGATCCAGGCGTCCCCGACCTCGAAGCTGACCTTGACCCGGTCGCGGTCGAGGGCGACGCCGGTGACCTCGCCGACCTTGACTCCGGCGACGCGCACCTCGTCGCCCTCGCCGAGCCCTGCGGCCTCGGTGAAGTCGGCGGTGTAGGCGGTGGCGCCGGTCAGGGAGAACCGGTCGGCGTTGTAGGCGAAGACGGTGAGCAGGGCGAGCAGCGCCAGGCCGACCAGGGCCACGGTAACGGGGTTGCGTTCCTTGACCGGCTTCAGGCGCGGAGGGCGGGAGCGGCGGGGTGCGGGGGCGGGCGGGTCGTTGCGCCGGCGCGGCAGCAGCAGGGTCATGCGCCGCACCTCGCTTCGGTGACCGCGATGCCGGTCGGCGGTTTCGAGCCGTCGGAGGTGGTCACACCGCCCACGCGGGCCTCACAGAGGTAGAGGTTGAACCAGGAGCCGTAGGACGAGAGCCGGCCCAGAGCGGTCAGCTTGGCGGGCGTACGGTCGAGGAACTGCTCGATCTGCGGGGTCGCGTCGGCGAGGTTGCCGGAGAGCCGCCCGAGCTGGTCGATGTCCTGCTTGAGCGGCGCGCGCCCGTCCTCCAGGAGGTCGGCGGTCACGGTGGTGAGGTCGCCCATGGCGGTGACGGCCTTGCCCAGCGGCTTGCGGTCGTCGTTGAAGCCGCTGACGAGCTTCTGGAGGGTGTCCACGAGGTCGTCGAAGTCGGTCTCCCGGTCGTTGAGGGTGGTCAGGATCGTGTTGAGGTTCTTCACGACGTCGCCGATCACCTCGTCCTTGGCGGCGACCGTCGTGCCGAGCGAGCCGATGTGCTCGATGAGGCTGTCGACGGTGCCGCCCTCGCCTTGGAGGACCTGCACGATGGAGCCCGCGAGTTCGTTGACGTCCTTCGGGGAGAGCCCCTCGAACAGCGGCTTGAAGCCGTTGAAGAGCAGGGTCAGGTCGAGGGCGGGGGCGGTGCGGTCGAGCGGGATGGTGTCGCCGGAGTGCAGGGTGCCGGTGAGGTCCCCGCTGCCGCGGTCCAGGGCGACGTAGCGCTGTCCGACCATGTTGAGGTACTTCACGGCGGCGGTGGTCGAGCGGGGCAGGGTGCGGTCGTCGCGGACGGTGAAGGTGACCTGGGCGGTGCGCCGGTCGACGACGCGGACGTCGGTGACCTCGCCGACCTCGACGCCGGAGACGCGCACGCTGTCGCCGTCGGTGAGTCCGGTGACGTCGGTGAAGAGCGCCTTGTAGGAGACGCTGTCGTCGTCGCCGACGCCGGTGCCCGCGACGCTCACCCCGAGGACGGTCGTGGCCAGCGCGCTGACCAGCACGAAGACGAGGGACTTGACGACCGGGCCGGTCAGCGGGCGGCGCCGGGTGTGGGTGGAGCGCTGTGGCGTCATCGCAGGGTCACCTCCGTGCCGCGCAGCGCCGGTCCGACGAGCAGGCTGCTCCACTCGGGAAGGTCGGCGGGGGTCTTGCCGGTGGCCGGTGCGAGCAGTTCGTTGACGAGGTCGTTCTCCTGCGGGGAGTTGGCGGGGCCGAGGTCCTGCTCGGCCGCCGCGGATCCCTGTACGGCCGGTTTCACGGAGACGCCGAGGTAGGGCACGGGGTAGCAGCGGGGGCCGCCGCCGGCGTCGTAGGAGGGGGTGTCGGTGCCGGGGCGGTAGGCGCCGCGGGAGGGCACGGTGGTGACGTCGACGCGCAGTCCCGGCCGGTCGGTGCCCTTGCCGAGTGCCTTGTCCATGGCGGGCACGAAGTCGGCGAGGGTGCGCAGGGTGCAGGGGAACTCCGCGGAGTACTCGGAGAGCAGTTCCAGGGTGGGGCGGGAGGCGGCGCTCAGCCGGATGATGTTGTCCTTGTTCTGCCGCAGGAAGCTGGTCAGGTCCTCCGCCGTCCTGGTGGTGGCGCCGAAGGTGTTCGCGAGGTCGCTCTCCTTCTCCGCCAGGGTGCCGCTGGTGGTGGTGAAGTCGGTCAGGGCCGTGAGGATGTCGGGTGCGGCGTCGGCGTAGACGTGGCTGACTTTCACGAGCTCCTTCAGGTCCCGGTTGAGGGTGGGAAGCTGCGGGTTGAACTTCTTCAGGTGCGAGTCGAGGAGGGTGAGTGTCTCGCCGAGCCGGTCGCCGCGTCCCTCCAGCGCCTGGGAGACCGCGGACAGGGTGGCGGAGAGCTTCTGCGGCTGGACGGCGGTGAGCATCGGCAGCACGTTGTCGAGGACCTGTTGCAGTTCGACGGCGTTGGCGGAGCGGTCCTGCGGGATGACGGCGCCCGCGGCCAGCGGCTCGGCGGAGGGCGACGCGGGCGGTACGAGCGCGACGAACCGTTCACCGAACAGGGTGGTGGGGAGCATCTGCGCGCGCACGTCGGCCGGGATGTCGCCGAGGGCACCGGGCTTCAGGGCGAGGGTGAGGCGGGCGCCGTCGTCGGTGGCGTCGATCTTCCGGACCTCGCCGACGACCACGCCGCGCAGCTTCACCTCGGCGCCCAGGTGCATCTCGTTGCCGACGTTGCCGGTCTGAACGACCACCGGGTCCGAGTCGGTGAACTTCTTGTCGTAGACGGCGACGGCCAGCCACACCAGCAGGACCGGGACCACCAGGAAGACCACTCCGGCGAGCCGGCGGCGCAGCGTCGCGCCCGAAGTCGCGCTCATCTCACCCCGCCACCTTCACGGTCGTGGTGGCGCCCCACAGGGCCAGGGAGAGGAAGAAGTCGGTGACGCTGATCAGCACGATGGCGTTGCGCACCGACCGGCCGACGGCGACGCCGACCCCGGCGGGGCCGCCGGAGGCGCGGTAGCCGTAGTAGCAGTGGGCCACGATGACCATGACGCTGAAGATGAGCACCTTCAGGACGGAGAGCAGCACGTCCACGGGTGACAGGAACAGGTTGAAGTAGTGGTCGTAGGTTCCTCTGGACTGGCCGTTGAACAGGACCGTGACGTAGCGGGAGGCCAGGTAGGAGGAGAGCAGTCCGATGGCGTAGAGCGGGATGATGGCGACGACGCCGGCGATGATGCGGGTGGTGACCAGGTAGGGCAGCGAGCGGATGCCCATGCCTTCGAGGGCGTCGACCTCTTCGTTGATGCGCATGGCGCCGAGCTGCGCGGTGAAGCCCGCGCCGACGGTCGCGGAGAGCGCGAGTCCGGCGACGAGGGGGGCGATCTCGCGGGTGTTGAAGTAGGCGGAGACGAACCCGGTGAAGGCGGCGGTGCCGATCTGGTCCAGGGCCGCGTAGCCCTGGAGTCCGACGACGGTGCCCGTGAACAGGGTCATCGCGATCATCACGCCGATGGTGCCGCCGATGACCCCGAGGCCGCCGGTGCCGAAGGCGACCTCGGCGAGCAGCCGCTGCACCTCCTTGGTGTAGCGGTGCAGGGTGCGCGGGACCCAGAGCAACGAGCGGACGTAGAAGAGAAGTTGGTCGCCGGAGCGGTCGAGCCAGACGAGCGGGGAGGCCACCGGGGTTCAGCCTCCCTTCGGTGGTACGAGCTGGAGGTAGATGCCCGTCATCACCATGTTCACGAAGAAGAGCAGCAGGAAGGTGATGACGACGGACTGGTTGACGGCGTCGCCGACGCCCTTGGGGCCGCCGCGCGGGTTCAGTCCGCGGTAGGCGGCGACGATGCCCGCGATGAACCCGAAGATCAGCGCCTTGAGTTCACTGATGTACAGGTCGGGCAGCTGGGCGAGGGCGGAGAAGCTGGAGAGGTAGGCGCCGGGGGTGCCGTCCTGGAGGAAGACGTTGAAGACGTAGCCGCCGATGATGCCGACCGCGGAGACCAGTCCGTTGAGGAGCACGGCCACGCCCATGGTGGCCAGGACCCGGGGCACCACCAGGCGCTGCACGGGAGAGACGCCCATGACCTCCATGGCGTCCAGTTCCTCGCGGATGGTGCGCGAGCCGAGGTCGGCGCAGATCGCCGAGCCTGCCGCGCCCGCGATGAGCAGGGCGACGATCAGCGGGCTCGCCTGCTGCACGACGGCGAGCACGCTGGCCCCGCCGGTGAAGGACTGGGCGCCCAACTGCTGGGTGAGCGAGCCGACTTGGAGGGCGATGACGGCGCCGAACGGGATCGAGACCAGGGCCGCGGGCAGGATGGTGACACTGGCGATGAACCAGAACTGCTCGGTGAACTCCCGGAACTGGAACGGCCGGCGGAAGATGGCGCGGGCCACCTCGGCGGCGAGCGCGAAGAGCCGTCCGGTCTGCCGCAGGGCGCCGGTGATCATGCGCCGCTCCCGACGGCGGGCGTCGGCAGCGTCGCCGTGGTGGTGCCGGGCGCGCCCGCGGTGGAGCGGGCGGCGTAGGTGCGCTCGATGGCGGCGCGGGCCGCGGGCGGCAGCCGGTCGAGCATGCCCAGGACCCGTTCGCGGCGGCGGGTGACGGCCTGGCGCGGCGGCAGTCCGGGGGACGGCTCCAGTTGCGGGACGATCTCCCGGGGCCCGTCCGCCTCCCCGCGGGAACCGGCGGCCTCGGTGGCGAGGGTGGCGGCGTCCTTCTCCTCCGACATGCCGATCGGGCCCTCGCGGCGCCCGGCCAGGAACTGCGCCACGACCGGTTCCTCGCTGGTCAGCAGCACCTCGCGGGGGCCAAAGGTGACCAGTTCGCGCCGGAAGAGCATGCCCATGTTGTCGGGGACCGTGGCGGCGATGTCGAGGTTGTGGGTGACGATCAGCATCGTCGCGTCGATCTGCGCGTTGAGGTCGATCAGCAGCTGGGAGAGGTAGGCGGTGCGGACGGGGTCGAGCCCGGAGTCGGGTTCGTCGCACAGGATGATCTGCGGGTCGAGGACGAGCGCGCGGGCGAGTCCGGCCCGCTTGCGCATGCCGCCGCTGATCTCCCCCGGCAATTTGCCCTCGGCGCCGAGGAGTCCGACGACCTCGATCCGCTCCATGACGATGCGGCGGATCTCGGACTCTTTCTTGCGGGTGTGCTCGCGCAGCGGAAAGGCGATGTTGTCGAAGAGGGACATGGAACCGAAAAGGGCGCCGTCCTGGAACATGAGCCCGAACTTTTTCCGGGTCTCATAGATATCGCGTTCCGGGCTGTTCACCATGTCCACTCCGTCGATGAGGACACGGCCGCGCTCCGGTTTGAGAAGTCCGATGAGCGACTTCAGAAAAACGGTCTTACCGGTGCCGGACGGGCCGAGCATTACGCTGACCTCTCCGGCCGGCAGGGTGAGGCTGACATCCTGCCAGATCCTCTGCTTGCCGAAGGACTTGGTGAGACCGTCGACCACCACTTCGATTCCCATATCACCTCCAAAGAGGGTGAGGCGGCGTGTACCGCGGAGCGCACGTTAAGCAGGCGCGCGGTTTGCTGACAATAGGTGGGGCGCCGGGTTCTGCCCGCCTCTCCGTTCTTTGTCACCGCGCTGACAACAAAGGCCGCGGACTTTGTCTCCTGGGTGCGGGGCAGGGTCGCGCGGCTCCCGGAGGGAGTGGTTCCGCGCAGCCCCGCCGGCGGATGTCCGCCCCGGAAGGAGGACGAGGCCGGATGTCATCCGTCGCCGCTCCTCGGCCGGGAGGGCACCCACCAGGAGATCAGCGCCGCGAACGGCACGTTACGGCCGAGTAACCTGAGCAGGCAAGAGTGGGTTACGACTTTGTTCAAGGTTTCGGTTCGGCCATCGACTCTTTGGCAGCGCGGCGACAAATCGGGGGCTTCTTCTTGTCACCGGGTGAGTAATTGCGGCCCTCGTCCGCCCGGTCGGCCGTCATATGCCACAATCGGCCTGATCCGGCGCCGGGTCCGTTCCGCGGCACCGTCTTTAGCAACGGGTGAGCAAGTCGCCCCGCGGACTGCTCACCCGGGGAACAGATATGGCCACTTCCCCAAAGAATCATGGCCGGTGGCATTGTTCCGCCAAGTTTCCCGCAAGTAACGTCGAGGTCGCGGTCGAGGATTCCCGGGCCGCGGACCGCCCGTTTCTCCCGTTATCGGAGCGGGCGCGATCCTCCCCCTGCCGGTCAGCGGTCCTCCCTCTGCCGGTGAATCGACAAGGAGACTCCCCACCTCATGAAGAAGCCCCTGACAAGAATCGCCGTGGTCGCCGGTGCGGGCGCCGCCGCATTCGCCATGGCCGTCGCCCCCGCCTCGGCCGTCCCCTCGACGGTCTGGACCGTCACCCCGTCGCCGGCCAACTTCACCGCGACGAACGTCGGGAACATCGTGCTGACCGCCAACATCCCGATGACGTGTACGACGTCGACCGCCACGGGCACGATGGCCAGCACCACCGGCAACCCCGCCACGGTGGCCCAGATCAACGCCATCAACTTCGGCACCAGTGCCTCGCCGTGCACCAGCGTCCTGGGCAACGTCACGACCACCCCGACCACCCCCTGGACCGTGGTGGCGACGGACTACAACTCCTCGACCGGTGTGACGACGGGCTACATCGGTGGCGTCAACGCGAAGGTGACCGCGGGCGCCTGCGTCTTCACCGTCACGGGCAAGGCCACCGGCACCTACACCAACTCCACCGGCATCCTGGCGGTCAACAGCGTCAGCGGCGACCTGACCGTGGCCTCGGCCTCCGGCTGCGGCACCGTCGTCACGACCTCCACCAAGCCGACCTTCAAGGGCAACTACAAGGTCGTGGTCACGGGCACCAGCACCATCCCCACGATCGTCGGGTCCAACCCGTAAGCGGACAGCGGCTCGTGAGCGCCCGGCCGGTGTGACCGC
>NZ_JBHWHV010000077.1:0-43070 GCF_042732375.1 Streptomyces sp. NPDC059785 | reverse complement strand
GTCGCGGACCGTCCCGGCGCCGGTCCGGGGTCAGCGCAGCGGTACGTCCACCCGTACCGGTCCCGCGACTTCGTGCTCGTCGACCGTCACCACGAGCGTGCCGTCGGCCACCTCGGTGGCGGCGCCGGCCGTGGTCGCGGCGGACAGGTCCAGCGCGGTGCCGTCGGCGTCGAGGGTGACGCGGGTGCCGGCCGGTGCGTCCACGAAAGCGTGGGCGGTGCGGCCGGTACGGGTCCACCGGACCCAGGGCTCGTCCGAGGGGCGGGCGAGAGCCGGGTCGAGGGGGCGCGAGGCGAACACGGCGTCGCCGTGCGCCCGGTTGAAGGCCCCGAGTGTCTCCAGGGTGCGGCGCTGGAGGGGAGTGACCTCGCCGGAGGCGGTGAGGCCGACGTTGAGCAGGAGGTTGCCGCCGCGCGAGACGACGTCGAGGAAGTGGCGGATCGCGCCCTCGCCGCTCAGCGAGTTGGACTCGTCCTCCTGGGTGTTGTGTCCGAAGGAATAGCCGACGCCCCGGCAGTTCTCCCAGGCTCCGTCACCCTCACCGTCGCGGCCCTGCTCGTACTCGCTGGTGCGGAAGTCCCAGTGGGTCTCGCCCCAGCGGTCGTTGGCGACGCCCTCGGGCCGGGCGGCGTAGAACCGGCGGAAGAGCTCGACGAGGCTCTTCTCGCCCTCCGGCTTGCCCGCGTCGGGGTACTCGATGTCACCCCACAAAAGCTCCGGCCGGTACTTGTCGATGAGGTCGGCGACGTGCTCGAACGCGTAGTCCGCGTACGCCTTGTCCACCGGGCGCAGTGCGTCGAAGATGTGCCGGGTGATGGGCGGGGTCTGGGTGAAGTGCCAGTCAAGGCCGCCGGAGTAGTACACGCCGAAGCGGATGCCGCGGCGTTCGGCGGCGCCCTGGAACTCGCCGATCAGGTCGCGCTCGGGGCCGCGGCGCACGGTGTTGCGGTCACCGGTGCCGGGCGCGTCCCACAGCGCCACTCCGTCGTGGTGCTTGGTGGTGGGCACGAAGTACCGGGCGCCGGTCGCGGCGACCAGGTCCATGACCGCGTCGGCGTCGAACGCCTCGGCCTTCCACAGGTCGAGGAAGTCGTCGTAGTCGGCGCCGCCGTGCACCTCCTGGTGGTGGCGCTGGGCCGGGCTGCCGTCGATGCGGATGGTGTTGTAGTACCACTCGGCGTACGGGTTGTGCCGGAACCACTCCTCCTCCTCGATGGTGCCGAGCGCCCCGATGGGCTCGGCCCACGCCGGTACGGAGTACGGGCCCCAGTGCACGAAGATGCCGAGCTTCGCGTCCTGGTACCAGGCCGGCGTCTCGCGCTCGAACTGCCGGTACTGGGGCGGGCGCTGGGGTTCGTTCTTGAACATGGCCATGGCCGGGAAGGTCCTTTCCGGATCGGGCACCGGGTCGGGCACCGCTCGGGGTGGGTCAGCGGCCGCCGAGACCGGAGGTCACGATGCCGCGTACGAGATAGCGCTGGAGGGCGATGAGCAGGACGGTGGACGGCAGCATGGAGACGACGGACGCCGCCATGATCAGATGCCACTGGGTGCCCTGCTGGCCGAAGAACTGCTGGAGGCCGAGGGGGATGGTGCCCAGGCTGGTGACGTCGTTGACGATGACCAGCGGCCACAGGAACGAGTTCCAGTACGTGATGAAGGTGAAGACGGCGAGCACGGCGAGGGTCGGCCGGGCCAGCGGAAGCATGATGCGGAAGAACGTGCCCAGTTGACCGAGGCCGTCGATGCGGGAGGCGTCCTCCAGTTCCTGCGGGACGGTCATGAAGAACTGCCGCAGCAGGAAGGCGCCGAGGGCGGTGAACGCCCAGGGCACGATGAGCGCCTGGTAGGTGTTGATCCAGCCCAGTTCCCGCATGAGCACGAAGGCCGGCACGATGATGACCTCCTGCGGCAGCATCATCGTGGCGAGGAACACCGCGAAGGTGGCGCTCCGTCCGCGCCAGCGCAGCCGGGAGAAGGCGTATCCGGACAGCGCCGACACCGCGAGAGTGATGAGGGTGCCGCAGACGGCGACGATCATGCCGTTGACGAGGTACCGGCCGAACGGCGCGTAGGAGAAGACCTCGCTGTAGTTGCCCCACTGGAGGGTGTCGCCGAGGAGGGACGGCGGGGTCGTGAAGATTTCCGACGGCGCCTTCAGCGAGGTGCCGATCATGAAGATCAAGGGAGAGAGGAAGACCAGCGCGACCAGGCAGAGCAGCGTGTAGCCCACCGCCGTACGGAAGGTGCGGGCCCCGCGTCCCCGGGAGAGGACCTCACTCATAGTGCACCCACTTCTTCTGCCCGAGGAATTGCACGGCGGTGACGCCGAGGATGAGGACGAACAGGACCCAGGCCGCGGCGGAGGCCATGCCCAGCTTCTGGAAGGTGAAGCCCTGGTTGTAGATGAACTGCACCAGCGTGACCGTGGAGTCGCCGGGACCGCCGCGGGTCATGATGTACGGCTGGATGAAGACCTGGAAGGAGGTGATGAGCGTCATCGTGGTCGCGAAGAACAGCGACGGGGAGATGAGCGGGAGCTTGATCCGCCAGAACACCGTCCAGGCGTTCGCCCCGTCCAGCGAGGCCGCTTCGAGCTGGCTCTCCGGCACGGAGTCCAGCGCCGAGGAGAACACGATCATGTTGTAGCCGAAGCCCTGCCACACGCTCATCACGACGATGGCGACCATCGCCCAGTGCGGGTCGGCGAGGAAGTCGGGCATCGAGAGACCGAAGAACGACTGCGAGGTCGCGTCGATGACACCGTCCGGCTGGTAGAGCATGCGCCACACGACCGCGTTGGCGACGATCGGTGTGACGGTCGGCAGGAAGAAGATGACGCGGAACACCTGCCGGTGCCGGATCTTCGGCGACAGCCAGGCCGCCATGCCGAGCGACACGACGAGGTTGAGGGGCACGTACAGCGCCACGAACAGGAAGGTGTTGAGCACGGCCGTGTGGAACGAGCGGTCCTTGAGCAACTGTTCGTAGTTGCCGAGGCCGATCCACTCCGGAGAGCCGATCAGGGGCCAGTCGTACAGGCTCATGACCAGTGCGATGGCGATGGGCAGGAGGGTGAACAGGGCGAGTCCGAGGGCGTGCGGGGCGGCGAATCCGACGCCCCACAGCCCTTGGGACCGGTCGCGCCGGCGGCCACCGGAGTGGTCCTTCGGCGCCGTCGAGGATGTCACCTCGGGTGCGGAGATGGTTGCCATGGCCGGCTACTTTCCGATCTGGCTGGAGATGTCCCCCAGCACATCCGCCGCCGGCTTCTGCCCGTTCACCATCTGCGGGCCGTACTGGCTGAGCAGTTGGTTCAGCTTGTCGCCGTCGGCGCTCCCCGGCAGCGGCACGGCGCTGTCGAGGGCACTGTCCAGGGTTTGCTTCGCGCCGTCGATGCCGGCGTTGTCGTACCAGACCTCCTGTACGGCGGTACGCGCCGGGAAGGCGCGGCCCTCCTTCGCGAGCGAGGTCTCGATCTCCACGGAGGTCATGGCGGTGATCGCCTCGAAGGCGGCCTCCGGGTCGGCGCAGTCGCGGGAGATCGCGAACCCGCTGCCCGCGGTGTAGGTCCGCTGGGCGCCCTTCGGTGAGGGCATGGTGGTCAGGCCGACCTCGAAGGACGACTTCGACTTGAAGTCGAGCGAGTTCCAGGCGCCGCCCACCACCATGGCCGCCCGGCCGTTGATGAAGGCGTTGTCGTCGGCGGTGGCGTCGGCGCCGTCGGCCTTGGTCGCCTCGCCGTTCTTGACCAGCCCCGCGACCCATCGAACAGCCTCGGCGGTGGTGTCGTTGTCGAGCACCACCTCTCCCGAACCGTCGATCATCTGCCCGCCGTTGCGGGAGTACAGCAGCCCTTCGAGGGAGATGTCCTCGACGCTGGTGGCGAGCGCGACCTGCCCGTCCTTCTTCAGGGCGGTGGCGGCGGCCTCGAAGTCCTCGACGGTCCACCCCGGGGCCGGGGCGTCGACGCCCGCGGCCTCGAAGGCGTCCTTGTTGTAGAAGAGCACCAGCGGGCCGGTGTCGTAGGGGATGGCGTACTGCGTGCCGTCCGACTCCAGGGCCTTCATCGCCCCGTCGTCGAAGGCGTCGGACTCAAAGCCGGTCGACTCGATCAGGTCGTCCAGGGGCAGCAGCGCCTCGGCGTACTGGTTCACCCGCAGGCTCTGCATCGTCACGATGCAGGGTGAGTTGGACGATCCGAGCTGGGTCGCGATCTTCGTCCAGTAGTCGGTGAACGGTGCGCCCTGGAGCGACACCTGCTTGCCGGACGCCCCGGTGCCGGCGTCGCCGACACCTTCCCAGACCGCCTGGTCCTCGGACGAGCTGATCCACATCGACCAGGTGAGGGTGTCGCCGCTGCCGGGCGCCTCGCCGCCGCAGCCGGTGAGGAGCAGCGCCCCCGCAGCCGCGGCGGCGACGGCCGCAGTCCGTACTCTCATGTCATCACCTTTGATTTCATTCGGCCCGGCGGCTGGGGTACTCCTGCCGGACACCCGAAGCAAATCATCCGATGTTTCACGTGTCAACAACATCACATCTGGCCGATATGCGTCTGTAACTTACGAAGACATCGGATGAATGCCCGGGAGTTCTCTGAACCTCAGGTGCGGACGCGGAGGCCGGACATGCCTCCGTCGACCTCGATGACCGTCCCGGTCGTGGAGCCGGCCCGGGGGCTGGCGAGATATGCGACGGCGTCGGCTACCTCGGTGGCCTCCACCAGGCGCCCGTGCGGCTGACGGGCGTCGAGGGCGGCGCGCTCGGCGACCGGGTCGTCCGCGGTGTCGAGGAGCCGGGTGACCCAGGGAGTCGCGGCGGTGCCGGGGCTCACGGCATTGACGCGGATGCCCTCGCGCACGTGGTCGGCCGCCATCTGGAGGGTGAGCGAGTACAGCGCGCCCTTGCTCGCCCCGTACAGCGCCCGTTGCGGAAGGCCCGCGCTCGCGGCGATGGAGCACATGTTGACGATCGCGGCGTGGGAGGACTCGCGCAGCCACGGCAGCGCGGCCCGGCTGACCCGTACCGCGCCGAGCACGTTGATGTCGAGGACGCGGTGCCACTCCTCGTCGGAGTTGTCGGCGACGGTCCCCTGCGCGCCGATGCCGGCGTTGTTGACGACGACGTCGAGACCGCCGAACTCCTCGGCGACCCGCGCCACCGCCGCGCGCACCTCCTCGTCCCGCGCGACGTCCACCCGGTGCGCGTCGGGGTCGTCCCGCGGCGGATTCAGATCCAGTACGGCTACCCGGGCGCCCTCCTCGCGCAGGCGGGCGGTGACGGCGGCGCCGATGCCCGAGGCGCCGCCGGTGACCAGGGCCCTGATGCCCTCGTACGCGGTCATCGGGTCACCTGCCGCTGCCGGCCGAGCCCGTCGATCTCGACCTCGACGACGTCACCGGCGCTCAAGTAGGGGAACCGGCCGGACAGTGCGACACCCTCGGGGGTGCCGGTCATGATCAGGTCGCCGGGTTCGAGGGCGAGGAACTGGCTGAGCCGCCAGACGATCTGGCCGACGTCGAAGATCATGTCGGCGGTGCTTGAGTCCTGGCGGGGCTCGCCGTTGACCCAGCTCCGCAGCCGGAGCCCGCTCGGGTCGATCTCGTCGGCGGTGACCAGCCAGGGCCCGGTCGGTGAGAAACCGGGGAACGCCTTGCCCTTGCTCCACTGCCCGCCGGACCGCTCGATCTGCCACTCGCGCTCGGAGAGGTCGTTGACGAGCGTGTACCCGGCGACGTGCGACAGCGCCTCCTCGGGCGAGGCGAGGTAGCTCGCCCGGCGTCCGATCACCACACCCAGCTCCACCTCCCAGTCGGTCTTCGTGCTGCCCGGCGGGATCGCCACGTCGTCGTCGGGGCCTGCCACGGTGTTCGGAGTCTTGAGGAACACCACGAGGTCCTCCGGCGGCTTCGCACCGGACTCGGCGGCGTGGGCCGCGTAGTTCATCCCGATGCAGATGACGGCGGACGGGCGGGCGATCGGGGCGCCGATCCGCCGCCCGGTCAACTCGATACGTGGCAGCGAGCCTTCGCGGACCGCGTCGGCGACCCGGTCCAGCGGCCCCGCGAGGAACGCCCCGTCGATGTCGTCCGTGATCCCCGACAGATCGAGGTAGTGGTCTTCGGCGACGACGACCGGTATCTCCCGGCCGACCTCTCCGATCCGTGCGAACTTCATGCCATTCCTTCCGGAACATCGGAACTCTCGGCCCGTCCTAGGGGCAGGCCAGCGGCACCATACCATTTGACCTTTGGATTGATCCGATGTTTGACTGCGTCCCGGGAGGACCCATGACCACGATCACATCCGTCTCGACGGCGGACGTCCGCTTCGAGACCTCCGCGTTGCTGGACGGCTCGGACGCCATGAACGCGGACCCCGACTACTCGGCGGCCTACGTCGTCGTCCGGACCGACGCCGGCGACGGCCACGAAGGGCACGCCTTCGCCTTCACCATCGGCCGCGGCAACGACGTACAGGTGGCCGCCATCCAGATGCTGGAGGGGCATCTGCTGGGACGTGAGGTCGAGCCGCTCCTCGCCGACATGGGCGAGGCGTGGCGGATCCTCGCGCACGACTCGCAGCTGCGCTGGCTCGGCCCCGAGAAGGGCATCATGCACATGGCCGTCGGCGCGGTACTCAACGCGCTGTGGGACCTCAAGGCCAAACGGGCCGGACTGCCGCTGTGGCAGCTCCTCGCACGCATGTCCCCGGAGGAGCTCGCGGACCTGGTCGACTACCGCTATCTCACCGACGCCCTGACCCGGGACGAGGCGGCCGACATCCTGCGCCGCGCCGAACCCGGCCGGGCCGAGCGGGAGTTGACCCTGCTCGCCGAGGGCTACCCGGCGTACACCACCAGCCCCGGCTGGCTCGGTTACTCCGACGAGAAGCTGGCGCGGCTGTGCCGCGAGGCCGTCGACGCCGGCTTCCCCCAGATCAAACTGAAGGTCGGAGCCGACCTCGACGACGACATCCGACGTCTGCGGATCGCCCGTGAGATCTGCGGCGAGGACTTCCCCATCGCGATCGACGCCAACCAGCGCTGGGACGTCGCCGCCGCCATCGAATGGGTACGCGCCCTCGCGCCGTACGGGGTGGCCTGGGTCGAGGAACCCACCAGCCCCGACGACATCCTCGGGCACGCCGCCATCGCCCGCGGGATCGCGCCGGTCCCGGTCGCCACCGGAGAACACGTCCACAACCGCGTCATGTTCAAGCAGTTCCTCCAGGCGGAGGCGCTCCAGGTGCTCCAGATCGACGCGGCCCGGGTCGGCGGGGTCAACGAGAACATCGCCCATCTGCTGCTCGCCGCCAAGTTCGGCGTCCCCGTCTGCCCGCACGCCGGCGGGGTGGGCCTGTGCGAGGCGGTGCAGCACCTGTCGATGTTCGACTTCGTCGCGGTGTCGGGCACCACCGAGGGCCGCATGATCGAGTACGTCGACCATCTGCACGAGCACTTCGTGACCCCGACGGTCGTCCGCGACGGGCGGTATCACGCCCCGACCGCGCCCGGGGCCGGAACCGAGATGCGCGCCGCGTCGATCGACGCGCACCGCTTCGACCCCACGACGGGAGCCGCCCTATGAGCACCACGAGCCGACGACTGGGATTCGGGGCCGCATCCATCGGCAACCTGTACCGCGAGGTGTCCGACGCGGACGCCCACGCGGTCCTTGAGGAGGCATGGGCCGGCGGCATCCGGAGCTACGACACCG
The DNA here is from genome assembly GCF_042732375.1 of Streptomyces sp. NPDC059785. Taxonomy (NCBI): domain Bacteria; kingdom Bacillati; phylum Actinomycetota; class Actinomycetes; order Kitasatosporales; family Streptomycetaceae; genus Streptomyces; species Streptomyces sp. NPDC059785. The sequence goes on along the minus strand of NZ_JBHWHV010000077.1, from coordinate 35,352 downwards.
CGCCCCACTACGGACTGGGACTGAGCGAACGCCGCCTCGGCGCGTTCCTGCGGGAGAAGCCGCGCGATGCCTACCGCCTGTCGACCAAGGTCGGCCGGCTGATCGTGCCCAATACCGGACGCCGGGCGGGCACCGACGAGGCCAACGGCTTCGTCGTCCCCGACGACCACGTACGGCACTGGGACCCCAGCCTCGCCGGGGTCAGGCGCAGCCTGGACGAGTCCCTGGGACGGCTCGGCCTGGACCGCGTCGACACCCTGTTCCTGCACGACCCCGACGTCTACGGCCTCGACGAAGGACTGCGCCTGGGCCTGCCCGGGCTGGCCCGGCTCCGGGAGGCCGGAATGGTCGAGGAGATCGGCGTCGGCGTCAACAGCGTGGAGGCGGCCGTACGGGCGGTCCGCGAGGGCGACATCGACGTCGTGATGATCGCCGGCCGCTACACGCTGCTCGAACAGCCCGCCGCCGAGGCGCTGTTGCCGCTGTGCGCGAAGCGCGGGGTGCGGGTGCTCGCGGTCGCGGTGTTCAACTCGGGACTGCTCGCCTCGGACAACCCCGCCGCGGCGCACTACAACTACGGTGCGGTACCAGCGGAGTTGGTGGAGCGGACCGAGCGGCTGCGCCAGGTGTGCGCCCGCTTCGAGGTGGCGCTGCCGACGGCGGCGATCCAGTACCCGCTGCTGCACCCGGCGGTGGACCAGGTGGTGGTCGGCACGGCACGGACCAGCTCGCTGCGGGCCAATCTGGAGCACATGGGGGCGGACATCCCCGGAGAGCTGTGGGAGGCGCTGCGGGGGGAGGGGCTGATTCCCTGAGCTGTGCCGGACGACGAAGGGGCGGGCCCGGTGAGCGGGCCCGCCCCTTCTGGCGTGGCGCGGTGACTGGGCCCACCCTTTCTGGCGTGGCGCGGTGACCGGGCCCGCCCTATGTGCCGTAGCGGGCCGGGCTCAGTCGCCGATCCCGTACACCGTGCGGGCGGTCCCCGCGGCGACCCGCGGCCAGTCGGCCTCGCCGACCACGTCCCGTACGAGATCGAACCATGCGCGGGTCGTCGTCCTGCCGTCGGTGCCGGTGCTCACGGGCCAGTCGCCGGCGAGCATGCAGCGTTCGGCGCCGAACGTGTCGAGGGCGGCGCGCAGCAGGCCGGGGCCGTTGCGGCGCAGGGTGTCCGCGTCGGATGTTTCGGCGGGCAGGCCGGAGAGCTTGACCACGAGCCGTTCGTGCCGGGCCAGGCGCCGCAGGGACGCGAGCCAGGCCCGCCCGGCGTCGGAGTCGAGGCCGGCGTCCACCGAGGGTTTGCCGAGGTGGTCGAGGACCACTGTGCCGTCGAAGGCGTCGGTGAGGAGGCGGTCGAGGGCGTCGAGCTGGGTCCGGCGCACACAGGCGTCGAAGACGAGTCCGGCGCGGGCTACCTCACCGAGCCCCGCGGTCAGGGCGGGCGCCGCGAACCGCTCGGGGGTCAGGCCCTGGAGGAGGTGCCGGATGCCTCGTACGAGGGGCAACTCGGCGGTGCGGGCCATGTGTTCGGCGACGTCGGGGGACTCCAGGTCGGCCGCGACGACCATCGCCGCGAGGCCCGGCCAGTCGAGCCCGGCGACCCAGCGTGCCTCGGCAAGGGCGTCGGCGGGAGCGGCGTCGGCCTCGACGAAGACCCACCGGTCCACCGCACCGTCGGCGTCGTCGATGTCGCCCGGCAGCCGGGGCCGGTCCAGCACGGTGCCCGCGAGCCAGTCGTAGCGCACCCGGCGCGGGTCCCAGACGTGGACATGGGCGTCGATCAGCTCGGTGCGCGCTGTGTGCTCAGGTCGTCCGGTCACGGTCGGCCGTCCCGTTGGGCCGCGAGGTCCCAGATCAGTTCGAGGGGTGCGGTGCCCTCGTTGCCGTCGGCGTCCCGGAACAGTTCGACGAAGCGACCGATGTCCCGCTGCCACGCCTGGTCGGCGGGCTCGTCGCGCAGGCCGGCCGCGGCGGCGTCCCAGTCGTCGCAGTCGACCAGGTGGAACAGCCGCCGCCCGGAGCGCCAGATCGTCCACTCGTGGATGCCGAGCCGGCCGAACGCGGCGACCAGGTCGTGGGGGATCCGCACATGCCGCTCCCGGTAGGAGTCGACGGCGTTCTCGCGGATCTCGGAATGCAGCGCTACGCGCATCAGCGGGCCTTTCTGAGCCACTGCTCAACTCCGCAGACATGGACGAGCATCAGCGCCTGGGCGAGCTCCGCGTTACGTCCGCGGACGGCCTCCAGGATGGCGCGGTGCTCGTCGATGGTGCGGGCGACGGAGCCGCCCTCGGTGATGCCGCGCCAGACGCGGGCGCGGACGGTGTGGCTCGACAGGGAGTCGAGGAGACTGGTCAGGTAGGCGTTGCCGGTGGACTCGGCGATGAGGTGGTGGAAGGCGATGTCGTGGGCGACGAGCGCCTCGACGTCGGCGTCCTCACCGACATCGGTGAGCCGCTTCTCGATCTCGGCGAGCTGTGCGTCGGTGATCGAGCGGCAGGCCAGGGCCGCGACCTGGGGTTCGAGCATCCGGCGTACGGTGAGGACCTCCAGGATCGAGTCGTCCTGGTGGAGGTCGACCACGAACGACATGGCCTCCAGGAGCAGCCGGGGTTCGAGGCTGGTGACGTAGGTGCCGTCGCCGCGGCGGACGTCCAGGACGCGGATGACCTCCAGCGCCTTCACGGCCTCGCGCAGGGAGTTGCGGGAGAGCCCGAGGGACTCGCTCAGCTCCTTCTCCGGGGGGAGCCGGGATCCGGGCGAGAGTTCGCCCGACACGATCATCTCTTTGATCTTGAGGATTGCCTCGTCGGTGACGGCCATGACCACACTCTAAACCAATTGGTCGGATGTCTCGACGCGGGTGGTCCGGGTCAGCTGGGTCACGTGCCGGGGGGTGAGTTCCTCCAGGCTGGACACCTGGAGCAGCTTCATCGTCCGGACGATCTGGTCGGTGAGGATGGCGACGGCCCGGTCGACGCCCTCGCGCCCGCCGGCCATGAGTCCGTACAGGTAGGCGCGTCCGACGAGGGTGAAGCGGGCGCCGAGGGCGACGGCGGCGACGATGTCGGCGCCGTGCATGATGCCGGTGTCGACGGCGACCTCCAGATCGGCGCCGACCTCCCTGACCACCCGCGGCAGCAGGTGGAAGGGGACGGGCGCGCGGTCGAGCTGCCGTCCGCCGTGGTTGGAGAGCACGATGCCGTCCACGCCCAGACCGGCGAGCTTCCTGGCGTCCTCGACGGTCTGGACGCCCTTGACGACGAGCTTGCCGGGCCACATCTCACGGATGACGGCGAGGTCGTCGAAGCCGATGGTCGGGTCCATCGCGGAGTCAAGGAGTTCGCCGACGGTGCCGCCGGTGGAGGTCAGCGAGGCGAACTCCAGCTTGGGCGTGGTCAGGAAGTCCCACCACCACCAGGGCCGCGGCAGGGTGTCGAGCACGGTGGACGGGGTGAGCTGGGGCGGGATGGAGAAGCCGTTGCGCTTGTCGCGCAGCCGCGCGCCGGCCACGGGGGTGTCGACGGTGAAGAAGAGCGTGTCGAACCCGGCCTCGGCGGCGCGCCGCGTGAGCCCGTAGGAGATCTCGCGGTCGCGCATGACATAGAGCTGGAACCAGTTGCGCCCGGTGGGGCTGGCGGCCTTGACGGTCTCGATGGAGGCGGTGCCGAGGGTGGAGAGCGTGAAGGGGATACCGGCGGCGCCTGCCGCGCCGGCGCCCGCGGTCTCGCCCTCGGTCTGCATGAGCCGGGTGAAGCCGGTCGGCGCGATCCCGAACGGCAGCGCCGAGGGGCCGCCGAACACGGTGGTACTGGTGTCCACCCCGGGCACGCTGCGCAGGATCGACGGGTGGAACTCCACGTCCTGGAACGCCTGGCGGGCCCGGGCCAGCGACAGCTCGCCCTCGGCGGCGCCGTCGGTGTAGTCGAAGACGGCACGCGGGGTGCGGCGCTTGGCGATGACCCGCAGGTCGTGGATGGTGAGGGCGGCGTCGAGGCGACGCTTGCGCCCGTTCAGCTCGGGCTTTTTGAACCTGGCGAGTTCGAGGATCTCGGCGGGGCGGGGTATCTGGCGCTGCACCAAGGCGGTCACCCTCCGGGCACGGGACGGCAACTCTGACGGACCGTCCCCTGGGGCGAGCCATCATACTAAACATCCGATGTCCTGCTCGGTGCGGTGCGGTGCGGGAGGGTCAGGAAGGTCGTATGCGCATACAAGCGGCATCGGACATTCCGGTGGTATGCGTGATCCCTCCGCACAATGATCGTCGCCGGGGCGGCGCAACCCGGTGTCCGCCCGGAAGGAGGCGATCTCGCATGTAGTTCGGCCGGAAGGCGAAGACTGCCGGGACGGTCCTCGAGGACGTGCTCGACGTGGCGGTGATCCTCACCGCCACCGGCCTGCCCCCGTAGGCCGTCGTCGTCCGCGCCGCCGACCGCTTCCGGCTCACGCCCGCACTCCTGGAACTGTGCCGGGCGGTCCGTGACGTCCGGCCACTGGCCGGCACCGTCTCCGGTGAACTGGTCCTGGCGCTGGAGGAAACGGCACCGGCCGAACAGGACAGACGCCGCGCCGACGTGCGTCCTCCTACCGCGCCGGCGGCGACCGTAAGCGAGCGCCTCGACGCCGGACTGACGCCTACGGCATGCTCCTGAAGAAGGCGGGCCCCCGATGGCAGACGTCCGCGCGGTCGTCGAGGACCTCTCCACCGGGACGCTGCTGCGCGCGCCAATCGGTGACTTCCTGCTCGTGGACGGCGAGATCGTCGACCTCGCACTGTACGAGGCGGCCCTCACCGCGGTCCGGGGGACGGCGCGTCGACCGCCCTCGACAACCGGCATCTGTCCCGGCGGTTCCACGTGCGACGGGGCGAGGAGGTGGTGACTGCCGACGACGTCAGTCTCCGTGCGGAGCGCGAAAACTCGATGCCGATGAGACGGCCCTGCCCATGTGCTGCCGAGGGCGTCGTCCTACTCCACGCCTCAACGACAGCACGGCCGCGCAACTCAATGTCGAATTCTCGACTCTGGTTTTTACGCCGCAGCCCCCGAGGATTCGTGACTTTCGCCGCGGGAACCGTGTGCCCTACGCAGAACCGCTGGGCGGACAGGGATACAGGTGTCCGGGTGCTGCCGGAGGCTGTCGATCGAGCGCAGCGTAGTGGCTGGTGGCGAGTGGTCCGAGTACAGGGGAAGGCTGTCAAGCGGAGTGCCGTAGGAGTCATCCATAAAGGCGCGTTGCATTCGTTGGCAGGAAAGTGAGGGTCGAACGGTCGTGACGGTTCTGCTTTCGCTCAGTACGATAATGATCCCCATTCCTTTGTTGTTGCGCAGGGGAGGAGTGCATGGTGCAACGGCATAATCGTGAAACCTTCTTCGTGGTGAACGAAGGGTGTATCCACGAACGCGAAGGCGAGCAGGTCACCTCTCGGATACCCAGCGCGGCCGAACAGCAGATGGCATTCCGCTTCTCCCGGTTGAGCCGCGAGAAGGGTGTACAGATCAGCGAGGGGCTGCGGCGCAAACTGGCCGATGCGATGACCAAGGAAGAGATCGACCCCAACTCCAAGCCCGGCATACCGGCGGGGTTCACCTACCTCGGGCAGTTCGTGGACCATGACCTGACCATGGACGCCTCCGCTTCCATGCTGGCGTTCGGGGAACCGGTCTCCCTGGAGATGTTGATGCAGGGCCATTCCCCGGCACTGGACCTCGACTCCCTGTACGGGTTCGGTCCCGGCTGTGCCACCTTCCGGAATTACTTCGACTCCAGCGGCCGCTTCAAGATGGGAAGCACACTTGGCGTCAGCGATCCCGCGGGTATTCCGGCGGTCAACACCGACCAGTGGGGTTTCGACCTGCCGCGCGCGGGAGAGAGCGCGATCGGAAGCCGGGGCGACATGCGGATGCCGCTGATCCCCGACACCCGCAATGACGAGAATCTCGCAGTGGCCCAGATCAGTCTGGCATTCATGCGTTTCCACAACCGGGTGCACAGCAGGCTCGCCGAGCACGGGCTTCCCACGGCGATGCTGTTCGACTCCGCACGCGAGACCGTGGTCAAGCACTACCAGTGGATGCTGCGCACCGACTTCCTCCCGCGCATCGTCGACCCGGGCATCGTCGATCAGGTCTTCAACGGGCAACGGCGCTTCTTCGAACCACTCCGAGGGGGCGACCCGCGCCACGCGACGCGGCCGGGAGACCGCCCGACCATGCCGATCGAGTTCTCGGTCGCCGCCTACCGGCTGGGACACAGCATGGTTCGCGGTTTCTACTCATGGAACCGTGTCTTCACCAGGGACGCTCCCGGGGGCCCTGCCACTCTGGAGAAACTGTTCCGGTTCAGCGGCCGGTCGGGGAACCTCAGCTTCGACGGTGACATCAACGACCGGAACTCGGGCTCCAACCTCCGGCTGCCCAGTTCGTGGATCCCCGACTTCCGGAGGCTGTTCAACTTAGAGGAAGCGGGCCGCAAGGACCTGCTGGTCCCGCCTGATCAGTTCAACCTCGCTCATCGAATCGACACCCGACTGGTCAAGGCCCTGCGCGAGCTGCCCGTCGGCGCGATCGACCAACCCGACGTACCGTCCGGTGTGCAGCTGAACCTGGCCTTCCGCAACCTCACCCGCGCCGCGATGCTCGGACTGGCCACCGGTCCGCAGCTTGCCCACGAGATGGGGATGAAGGCGCTGTCCAAGGACCAGATCATCACGGGCGCCGAGGACGGCGCCCGGCTCGACACGCTCACGGCGGAGGAACGGGAAGAACTCGTCGCGCACACCCCGCTGTGGTTCTACATCCTGCGCGAGGCCGAGACGGCTCCCCGGGGCGCGGGGCGCCTGACCGGAGTGGGCGGCACCATCGTCGCCGAGGTCTTCCACCGCGCCATGGAGGGCAGCACCTACTCCATAGTGAAGGACCCGCACTGGCGGCCGAGCCTACCTGCCTACCAGAAGGGGGCCTTCACCATGACGGACCTGATGCTGTTCGCCTTTGAGGACAGCGAGGAACTGCTCAACCCCCTCGGCGACGGCCCGCTGCCCAAGCAGCCAGGCACGGCCTCCTCGACCTCCTGAACGCCGGAAGCCGCCCCCGCTGCAGCGGGGGCGGCGCCTCGCCGGCCACCCGCCGGCGAAACGCGTTCACGGACGATTGGGATCGGCCGGGCGAAGCGCGGGGAAGTGGACGCGCGACGGACAGGAGCCGACGGCAGACCGGCGCGGCAGCCGGCACTCAGCACTCCGGTACCGGGCATGGGCAGTGGCCGCCCAGCGCAGCAGAACCGAACCGACGTTCATGCCACCTCCGAACCCGGACAGCAGGACGACCTCGTCCTCGCTCAGCAGACCCTGCCGGTGAACTTCGTCAAGCGTGATGGGCACGGAAGCCGCCCCCGTGTTGCCGTAGCGCTCCAGCGTCAGGTGCATGGCCGCGTTGCTCAGGCTCAGCTTCGGCCACACGTCGGCCAGCATCACACCGTTGGCCTGGTGCGGGACGAAATGATCGACATCGGCGAGGGGCACGTCGGTCCCGCTCGTGAGGCGGGCCAGGTGTTCGGGCAGGTTCTCCTGCACGAAGTCGCGTACGCGTCGGCCGTCCATCCGGAAGAAGTGCTGTCCGGCCTCGAGGGCCGCGGCCGTGAGCGGGATGCGGCTGCCGCCCGCGGGCACCCGGATCAGCGCATGCTGATCACCATGCGTGGCCAGGCTGCTCTCCAGTACTCCCTGATGCCGCGGTACGGGGCCCAATACCACCGCACCGGCGCCGTCCCCGAACAGGATGCACGTCTTGGGGTCGGAGTAGTCAAGGATGCGGGAGTAGACGTCCACTCCTATCACCAGTCCGAAACCGTGGCCGGGCTGGGAGCTGAGCATCCGTTCCGTCACGGTCAGCGCGTAGACGAAGCCGCTGCAGACCGCGTTGACGTCGAAAGCGGCTGCCTTCGTGGCGCCGATGCGGCCCTGCACGATACTGGCCGTGGCCGGCTGCGGATGGTCGGGCGTGGAAGTCGCCAGAACGATGTAGGACAGTTCGCCAGGGTGGACGCCCGCCTGTTCCAGCGCCTCACGGGCCGCCGACACGGCGAGATCGGAAGCGGCCTGGTGGTCGGCCGCACGCCTGCGTTCTTCGATACCGGTCTTGCGTGCGATCCACTCGGGTGTGACACCTGCGTCGCGGGCGATCTCCGTATTGCTCACCACCGTGCTGGGCAGGTAGGAGCCGGTACTCAGGATGCCTACGGATTTCGTCGTCATCTTCCAGTCCTGTCTTCAGCCGGTCAGGGGTGAGCGGACCTGAGGCGCCGCGTCGGTGTTCGGCCCGACAGCGGCGGGGCTGATGCGGCGCCAGGCGGCGCGCATCGCGTAGTTGCCGAGCAGCGGGTCCCCGCCCACCACGACGGGGCGTCCCACTGCCCGGAGCATGTCCAGATCGCTGATGTGGTCGCCGTAGGCGGTGCACCCGCTCAGGTCCAGGCCGCGGACCGCCGCCGCGGCGCGGACCGCCCGCCCTTTGGCGCGGCCGACCATGGGCACGAGCACCTCGCCGGTGAGAACGCCCCGGCGGATCAGAGGGCGGGTTCCCAGCACCCACTCCGCCCGGGAAGCCGCGGCGATCGGATCGAGGCAGGCGAAGAACGAACCCGACACGAGGATCACCGGCTCGCCACCCGCCCGGTGCTCCGCGAGCGACTGCCGGATCTCCGGAATGAAGATGCCGTGGCGCTGTTGCGACTCCTCGGCGAACCAGGCCCGGCCGGCCGTCGCGAGCCGGTCGGCTTCCTCGCCCGCGTAGAAGGTGTAGTACGTGCGATTGATCCGGTCGCGGGGAACGCCACGCGCCGCGGCCGCGCGCAAGCCGGCGACCAGCCGGTCGTAGGTGGACGGCGGCTCACCTCGTTGGTGCAGGTAGAAGGCGAGGAACCGGAACATGCTCTTGGCCCGGATCAGAGTCTCGTCCACGTCGGAGAAAGCGGCGGAAGTCGCCACGTCGGTCACTCCCGGTCTCAAGTCGGTCGGCGGGATGGATCAGTACGAGGTCGGCGTCAGCACGAAGGTGTAGGCACAGAGGAGCTCCTTTCCCTGGTGAGCTTCGATCCGGGCTCGGACCCGGTCGTCGCCAGTGGCCGGCCCGGCCGTCTCCGGCTCCAGCGGACCGCCCTGCGTGTAATGGATGTGCGCCTCCGCCGGGGCGGCGGGTATGCGTTCACTGAGCTCCGCGCTCAGCACCGTTTCCTCCTCGAGTTCACCGAAGCGGACGAAGGTGACATCGAGCTCGGTGAGCAGGGTCTTCGCGGCCGACATGCCTCGCAGGTCCACCGCGGCGAACAGGGCGAGCTGCCGCGCCCCTTCGGTGATGGCCATTCCCGGCAGGTGATCCTGCGGGTGATCGAACAGACTCGGATGGTCCGCCGGCACCCGGAGCAGCGCCTTCGCCCTCCCGTCCTGGCTGACGGCATCGGCGAGTACGACGTTTTCCGGCAGCGCCCGTCCCACCAGGTACGGGGGAGTCGGCGTACCGCGCATCGCCGTTTTGTAGGCGTCGGAGGAGACCAGGGCACGTCCGCCACGGTTGATCAGCCGCAGCGCCCGATAGCCCTCGGGCGTCTTGAAACGCAGACCGATCTCGGCCGTGCCGATCTCGCCACCGCGCACGGAGAGCCTGATGGCATAGTCCAGGCCGGTGACGCGGCCATGGCGCTCCTTGCGGCGCACCACCTCCACCTCCATGGCCAAGGGGCACGGGCCGGCGCCGATCTCGGTGATCCGATGGTCCGTCAGGCGAAGCCGCAGATGCGTGAGGATGAATTTGTTGTCGGTGGCCACGGCGAAGAACCGGTGTGCCCCGGCCAGCGTGGCCTGACGGCATGCCTCCAGGATCAGCAGGGGATCGTGACTGGCCGGACGAAGTAAGTGATCGCCGTAGTGGGCGTGTGAACGGGGCAGCTGAGCTCCGGCGGCGTACCGCCCGTCGTCGAGCGGCTGCATGTCGGTGAGGAACACCTCGCCGAGTGCTTCCCTGTGCACCAGGAGCCGGTCCACGGTACGCCGGTAGTCCAGACGCAGTTCAGCCGGAGAACGCGGGAAGTCGGGTGCGCGGTCCATGCCAATGGTGGTCATGTCGAACCTTCCGTGTGTCGGTGAGAGGTGCGTGTGTGAGGAAGTTGCCTGGTGTGTCGCATCCTTCGGGCGGAATCAGATGCGTTCGAGGAGCATTCCGGTCCAGGTGAAACCGGCGCCGGCACCGAGCAGCAGCACCCGGTCGCCCGGGACTGTGCCGCCGGTGCGTGCGATGTGGTCGAGTCCCGCGATCTGATCGCCGCTGCCGAGATGCCCGACCTCCGAACCGAAGGTCCGCAGAGTTCGATCGGCGGTCGGGGGCAGTTCGGGGAAGTAGTTCTCCTCCAGGAGGCGGCGGCCGAGGTGCGGGTAGGCGATGTGGCGCAACCGCAGGTCGTACCCGGACGGGAGCAGGACCTCGCGGATCTCGCCCACGGCCTGCCGCGTGCGCTTGCTGATGATGTCCTTGCCGTGCTCGGTGACGAAGCGTCGCTTCACGGCGCGGATGTCGTGATCGTCGGCGGTCGTTTCCGGTGTCGCCGCGCACGGGGACGCGTCGCGGTGCAGTGCTTCGAGCTCCGGGGCGGAGACGGTATGGGCACCCAGCACGTGCCAGCACGGGCGCTGCCGGGTTCGGTGACCGTCGCCTTCCAGGGTCAGTACCGCCGCAGCGCCTCCGTCCCCGAAGAGGATGTCGTAGTCGGCGGTGAAACGCTCGAAACCGGAGGCCGAGAACCGGTCCGCCGCCACGACCAGTGCGGTTCCACCGCCTTGCCCGCGCAGCAGGGAGGCAGCCACTTGAAGCATGAGCATCTGGCCGTTGCATCCCTGTGAGACGGCCATGGGCGTTGCCTGCCGGCAGCCGAGCCGGTCCTGGAGCCATGACGTCACGGACCAGTACGGCCGGTGGCCGTGCCGGTGGACGGAGGTGAACACCAGCAGGGTGAGTTCCGAGGCAGGTGTCGCCGCGGCAGCCAGAGCGCGCTCCGCGGCCAGCAGCGCCATGTCCGGCGGAAACATGTCCGCTTCCACGCACACACTGCGGTAGTCGCCGGCGAGAATGCGCTGCGCCTCCGGGTTCGGACAACGTGAGACGGCACGGGAGATGTCGATGCGGTGCTCGGGCAGGTAACTGCCTGAGCCGGTAATCAGTAATCGCCGCCTCGACGCACCGTTTGCGACGGTCATGCCGCCCTGCGGTTCTTTTGCGCGTGTCATGAACGGAATACCTCCATGGTCGTCGGCCGACGTGCCGTCGGTCGTCGGTTCTCGTCGTGCCGAAAGCTGCGACGCCGACTCCGAAGGACGCATCGGCCGGGGAGTTACGAGTCTCGCGGTGCCGGGAAGTCGTGTCGTCCCACCGGTGCCGTCATCCGTACGTCGTCGCCGGGAGGTAGAACGGCTGCACTTCTGCGGTGCCGCGAGGAACCGTCGTCACGGCCTCGCTCGCCGTTCGGCCCGGACTACGACGCCTTGAGGCCGGCCTCCGCCGTCAGCGGCCGCCGCCGAACGTCCTGGCCGCCGATGGCCTCGGACCTGGCGTCCTTCAGGCGCCTGACGACGGCGTCGGCCAGTTCCGGGGAGTTCATGATGAGAAGGTGGCCGGGGCCCGGGAGGGACGAAGAGCTGACGTGCCGGCCCGCCGTCGCACTGGAGAGGGGAACGACGAGGTCGGACCGCGAGCCGATGAGCGACCACCGGACCTTGTGGCTCATGTCGATGTCCGGCAGCGCGGAAAGGAAGGGTGAATTGCTCCGTAATTGCCTGACCGCGGGCCCTACGCCCAGGTGAGCCAGGGGGCTTCCTTTGTGAGGTGTCGCGACGGTGACGGCGCTGAGGACTTCGTCGGTCATCCCCAGCCGCTGGACCGCGTAACGTACTGCCAGCCCACCGAGGCTGTATCCGACCAGGTGGACCCTGGGGGAGCCGCTGCGGAGCATGGCCCTGCGCGCCTCCGCGGCAAGGATCGAGGCGATGGCCGGGATGTCCATCCGGAAAGGGTTGTAGCGCAGGCACACGACATTGCTGAAGCCGTTCAGATGCAGCTCCTGCACCAGGGAGTGCCAGGAAACGTGCGGAGAAAGGTATCCAGGGATCAGAAGAACCGGAGTGTCGTCCGTACGGTACGGACGGTGTCCCTCGCACAGTTTCAGACCGGACTCACGCGAAGGCCGGTGCGAGTGCACGGACCCGTTCTCGAACACGGTTCGGCCTATCGCGGTCAGCGTGCCCGCCGCGAGCTTGAGAGGAAGGGCTGCGGCGGCACATACGGATGACAGGCTCGTTGTCACCAGCTTGAGCATCGCGGTTGGCTCCTGACGTTGTATCTCGCGCTTCACTCGGTGCTTGCAATTCGAGTGTGGCCGTGAGGCATTCGCATGGCGTCCCACCACTGACGTCAGTCGGCTGTCCTCGCGCGGACGTACGGCAATGGCCGGTGTGCGCTGCAACGAGGACGGAGAAAACCGGGGGCCGCCGAAAGGCCCCGCTCATGGCAGTGACGTCGTCCTCGGCGTCGTGGGCGGCTGTCGCTGTCCGGTGGGCTGCGGTGCCGGATTCGCCAGCGGAAAGGAGGCCGAGACGCGGAAATGCCCGTCGGCCTGCAGTCCGGCCCGGCAGCAGCCACCGACGGCAGCCACCCGCTCGCGCATTCCGATCAGACCCCAGCCGGCGGAATGCCGGGGGACCGATGTGCCGTCGTCCTGGGAGACGCGATTGCTCACCTGGATCTCGAGTTCGGCGGGGTGCCAGGCGACCGTCACCCGCACCGGGTGGCACTGGTCGGCATGGCGAATGGCGTTCGTGAGCGCCTCCTGCACGACGCGGTAGGCACAGAGGTCCACCTCCGGGGGCAGCGGTGCCGGATCGCCGGTGCAGACGAGGCTGACCTGGAAGGTGTCCGTCCGTGTGCGCTCGACAAGGGCATGGAGGTTGTGAGGGTCGGACAGCCGGTGCATGGCGGTGCACTCTTCGCCCAGTGACAACAGGCCGAGCATCCGGCGCAGTTCGATGATGGCCTGCTGCCCGAGTGCTTCGACACGTGCGAGTGCCGTTTCGGCGCGGTCGGGGTCCGTGCGCATGATGCGCGCCGCCCCGGCCGCCTGGAGGAGCATGAGACTCACCTCATGGCCCACGACGTCGTGCAGATCCCGTGCGATGCGAGTGCGGTCCGCTTGCACGGCATTGGCGATGGCCCGGTCGACATCCTCGTGCCGCCTCCGCAGCGCCCCACACATCTGCCCGAGTGGCCGCGCGGCAGCTCCGGAGCCGGGGCGTGGAAGAGCCGGGCCGGACGACTGTGCGGACTTGCGCATGGTGAACCTTTCGACCTGTGCGGGGGGCGGCGTGTCTACTCATGCGGGGTGGGGAGGGTGCGATCAGGCGCCGTGCGACGATGACCGTGTCGAAGCCGATGCGCTGGGCGAGTCGGTCGTGCCGGACGTGATGTGGCGCTACGCGCGTTGAACTGGCCCGAGCGGAAAGGACGTGCGCTGCCTCTCGTTGTGAAGAGGCAGCGCAAGCCCCGGCTCGGAGGGTCGGCACGGCCGGTCACTTCGAGTGGAGTGCGACCAGCACGGGGTCCCCGGTGGTGCGTAGATTGTTCGACACCCGCTGTCCCGTTCTGCAGGGACTGCGGTCCTATCCCCTTCATGGATGTTCCCGGCGCCCTTGAAAGCCCGTCCGCGGCTGTTGGACGCTGTCATATTGAGTTGGTGGCCGGACGACCGGGGGTGTCGGCGATGACGGCCCAGGACGTGACTTCAGGATTTGCCGATCTGCATCTGCACCAGTTCGCGAACCTCGCCTTCGGCGGCAAGGTTCTCTGGGGGCAGCCGTCGGGAAACCCGGCAGCAGTACTCCGCCCGTGCCGGGAGATGCACGGGCCGCACGGCATCACGGACCTGGTGGGCAACGTCGGCCGGGTGATGGCCACGGGAGCCCGATGGACGGCCCTGCTGGGCCACGACACCGGCGGCTACCCGGGCTTCCGCGGCTGGCCCGCCTGGGACGATTTCACACATCAGGCGGTCCACGAACAGTGGTTGAAGAGGGCGGTCGACGGTGGCCTGCGGCTGGCGGTCGTCACAGCCGTGCACAACGAGGTGCTGTGTCGGCTGTCCCGCAGGAGCACCTCGACGTGTGACGACATGGACGTGGTCGATCTGCAGATCGGGGCCGCCCACGACATGGAGGCACACATCGACACCGTCTGCGGCGGCCCCGGCACGGGCTGGTACCGGATCGTACGGTCACCGGCCCAGGCGCGGGAGGTGATCGCCTCGGGACGCCTGGCGGTCGTGCTCGGTGTCGAAGTCGACAACGTGTTCGGGGGCCGTCCGGGCAGCCGGATGTCCCCGGCCCAGCTCACCGCGACGGTCGAGAAGTACTACCAGGCGGGTGTGCGTCACATCATCCCGCTCCACCTCTCCGACAACGCCTTCGGCGGCGCGGCGTTCGCCTTGCCGCTGCAGTGGTCCCGTAACAACAGGGTGCTGTCGGCGGCCAATCCGCTGCTCTCGCTGCCGGTGTACCGGATGCGGACCGAGAGCCGTTCCGGCGCCGGGTACCGGTACCGGGGCGGCAACTGCAATGTGCGCGGGCTGACCTCCGCCGGCCGTCGGTTGGTCGAGGAACTGATGGACCGGGGAATGATCATCGACGTCGACCACATGTCGGCCAGGACCCGGGCCGACGTCCTGGACATGGCCGCCGCGGCCCACTACCCGGTGGTGGCGAGCCATACCGAGTTCCTCGAACTCAGCCGCCCCGAGCTGCGCAGCGAACGCCAGTTGCAACCGTCGGAGGTCGAGCTGATACGGAAGACCGGCGGCGCCGTCGCCCCGCTGGTCCGCCAGTCCACCATGAATGTGGCGGCGGCCGACCAGGGCACTCTCCTCACCTTCCTGCGGGCTCACCGCTACAACCTCGCCCGGGCCGGCACGGAATGGAGCGCGTTCGGCTCGGATTTCAACGGCTTCGCCGGACTGCCCCGCCCGGGCCGGCTGCCGCCCGGCGGGCTCGCCTATCCCTTCCCGAACCCCCTCGGAGGCGGACCGGTGCACCGGAGCACCATCGGTGAGGTGACGTTCGACATCAACCATGACGGTGTCGCCCACGTCGGCATGCTGCCCGACTTCCTGGCCGCACTGGACGCGGCAGGCCTGTCGGCCGCGGAAATGGCCCCGCTGATGCGGTCCGCTGCCGGATACGTGGAGTTGTGGGACAAGGCGGAGCGCCGAGCGTGACCGCCGCGAGCCGCCTGGTCGCCGTCATCAGCATAGGACTCGTTCTGCTCACCGCCCTGATCGTGCGAGACCGCGTGGTCAGCCCGTCGGACGGCACCATCGTGCAGTTGTCGAACACGTCGTTCCACAGCGACCGGATGACTGTCGACTTCGTCCTGGACGACACGGCCGGTCTGCGCGCCAAGGATGTGGTGACGGCGATCGACGGGGTGCCACTGCGGTCCTACGTCTTTGACGGCGACCTGCGCACGGGTGACTCCCTCACCTATACGGTGCTGCGTGACGGCGACTGGAAACAGGTGACCGTCCGCCTCCGGCAGTTCCCGGTGACGAATTTCCTGGTTCGGCTCTGGCCGTCGATCGTGGTGCTGTCCGCCCTGGTCGCACTGGCCGTCTTCGTGTTCCGTAAACAGGCCGCGGATCCCGGGGCGCAGGCGCTGATGCTGACCGCGTTCCTGTCCTTCTGCGGGACTTCCGCCTGGCTGCTCGGTGACCAGGCGTTCCGGCTGGCTGCCTCCGGTCCGACGCTGCTGCACGCCGCCGGTGAGCTGTCACTGGCCTTCGTGTGGGGCGCGGTGGCCCATTTCGTCCTGGTGGTGCCCGGCGCCGGACTGACCGCCACCCGACGGCGGATCATCGCGGTCTACAGCCTGCCGCTGCTACTGCACGGCATCTACCTCGTGTTCACCCTGTCCTCGGCCCACGACACCGCGGAGATCCGCGGCCTCGGCGCCCAGGTCTCGTTCATGCCCAGCTCAGTACTGCCCGCGGCCACGGCAGTCTTGATGCTGCTCAGCTATCGCGCCACCAAAGATGCCAAGTCCCGGCTGCGGATGCGCTGGGTGCTGCGCACACACCTGCTGGGCGGCCTGATCTTCCTGACGGTCTTCACGATCCCCGCGGCGATGGGATGGCCGGTCCCGCCCGCGACCTGGCTGCCACTGCTGTCCCTGCCGCCGACGCTGGCACTCGCCCTCGCGATCCTCCGCCACCGGCTCTTCGACATCGAAATCATCGTCAGCCGTTCACTGCTGTACGGGAGCCTGACCGCGTCGGTGGTGGGCATCTACCTGGTCGGCGCCTGGATGCTGAGCCGGATCTTCACCGCCCGGCCCGCGCTGACAGCCGTGCTGACCGGCGGACTGATCGGGCTCATCGCTCCGCCGTTGCACTCGTTCCTGCGCCGACGGGTCGGCCGGCTGGTCTACGGCGAACGGGACAACCCCTACAAGGTGCTGTCCCGGCTGGGCCGGATCGACGCTGCCGCGGACCCGCGGCTCGCACTGCAGCACGTCACGGAGACCCTCGCCCGCACCCTCCGTCTGCCCTTCGCCGCCATCGAACTGCGCCGGGCCCAGAGCCGGTTCTCGGTCCGGGCCAGTTGTGGCGAGGACACCGGGCGGTCGGTCATCGTGCCCCTGGCGCTGGCCGACGGCGTACTGGGCCAGCTGATCCTGGCTGTCGGCCCGGGCCGGGAACCCTTCGGCCCGGCCGACCGCCGGCTGCTGGACACGCTGGCCCACCAGGTCAGCGGCGCCGCATCCATCGTGCTGCTGACCAACGAGCTGCAGCAGTCGCGGGAGCAGATCGTGCTGGCACGAGAGGAGGAACGACGCCGACTGCACCACCGGCTCCATGACGGCCTGGGCCCGGACCTGGCCGCCGGCGTCATGCGCATGGAAGCGGCCCGAGAACTCGTCGAACGCCATCCCGACGCCGCCATCAGACATCTGGACGAGCAGATCAGCCTCACTCGCTCCCTGGTCGGCGACATCCGGGGCCTCGTCTACAACCTGAGACCACCGGCCCTGGACCAGCTAGGGCTCGCCTGTGCGCTGCGGGAACGCACGAACCGACTGACACAGCCGGACGTCCCGGGCCGGATGCGCGTGATGGTCGAGCAGCAGGGCGACCTGGACGGCCTGCCCGCCGCCGTCGAGGTCGCCGCGTTCTGGATCGGTGTCGAAGCCGTGAACAACGCCATACGGCATGCCCGGGCATCCGTGTGCCGGATCGAGCTGACCCGGGGCGTGACGTTGTCCGTCGTGGTGCGCGACGACGGCCGGGGCCTTCCGCACCGGGTCACACCCGGTGGCGGTCTCATATCCATGCGCGAACGGGCCGAGGAACTGGGCGGCACCTGGCGTATCCACCGCGGACGGCAGGGCGGAACCGTCGTCGAGGCACATCTGCCGATCAGGGAGGCGGTGACCGATTGATGGACGCGAAGCGGATCAAGGTCATCATCGCCGACGACCATCCGCTGGTGCGGACGGGCGTACGGACACTTCTCGAACTGGCGGGGAACATCGAGGTGGTAGCCGAAGCCGGTGACGGTGAGGAGGCGATCGGGGCAGCGGTCGATCTGCAGCCCGACGTGGTGATGATGGACCTGCGGATGCCTGGCGTCGGAGGAGTGGAGGCCACCCGCACGATCGTCCGGAAACGCCCTCACGTCGCGGTGCTCGTACTCACCATGGTGGAAGACAGCGAGTCCGTCTTCGCCGCCCTGCGTGCCGGGGCACGCGGCTACCTGCTCAAGGAAGCCGGCGCGGTCGAGCTTCGGCGCGCCGTACACACCGTGGCTGACGGCGGCTTCATCACCAGCCCCGCCGTCGCGGTATGGGTCACGCAATTCTTCACGGCTTCGCCGTCCGGGCACCAGGTCGCCGCGTTCCCCGCCCTGACACATCGAGAACGCGAGGTGCTGGACCTCATGGCCCAGGGCCGCAACAACGCCTACATCGCCCGCCGGCTCGTGCTCAGCCCCAAGACGGTGCGCAACCACATCTCCAACATCTTCGCGAAACTGCACGCCACCGACCGCGCCGACGCCATCGTGCGGGCCAGGGAAGCCGGCCTGGGGCAGCAGGGGACGGATCCGTAACAGCCGCCCACCAGCAGGCAGACGGAGGAAGCCATGACGCGTTGGGATCGACGCCCATGGGCGAACTGGCTCGGCAACGTAGTGGTCGACAGGCCCGAACGGCACTACTACCCGACGACACTGCACGACCTGATCGGCATCGTTGCCGATGCGGAACGGCAGACGCCGCCGCGCACGGTGCGCGCCAGCGGCAGCCACTGGGCCCTGTCCGATGTCGCGGCCGGCCCCGACTGGTTCGTCGAGACCGACGCGCTCACCGACACCCTGACCAGCGTCGTTCCGCACGCGCTCGCCGAGTCGGCGCGAGAGGAGATCGCCCGGAGGCCGCCCGGTACCGGCCAGGGCTTCACCTACTACCACGTCCAGGCAGGGATCACTGTCCGTGCACTCAATGAGCGCCTCGACGCCGATCCCCGGCAGCGGTGGTCCCTGCCGACCATGGGCGGGGCGGCCGGCCAGACGCTGGCGGGTGCCATGTCGACCGGAACCCACGGTGGTGATCACGGCTTGCCGCCGATGGCGGACTTCGTACAAGCCATCCACCTGGTGACCAACGGTGGCCGCCAACTGTGGATCGAGCGCGACCCCGGCATCACAGACCCGAAGCTGCTCGCCGAGGTGCTGCCCGCTGTGGAACAGCACAGGTCCACCAGCCTGTTCAACGCAGCGCTGGTGGCGGTCGGCCGGATGGGCATCATCTACTCGCTGGTCATCAGGGTGGTCGAGCAGTTCTCGCTCGACCAGATCATTGTCCAGTCGACCTGGGAACAGAGTCAGGGCCAACTGCGGGCCCCCTTCCCGATCTTCACGCAGCCACCGCCGAAGGGTTCTCGCCCGGCAGCGGCAGAGCGGACCCACTTCGTAGAGGTCGTCATGTCACCCTACGCGGCCGACGACGGCCGCCACGTCTGTTACATCACCCTACGGTGGAGCGGACCGGACGGCCCGCGACTGCCGCCCCCGCGCAAGACCCCGTTCACGTTCATCTGCCGCCATCGCACCCTGCGGCCGGTGGTGCTGGCCCTTCTCGCCGGGGACGCCGCGTCTCTTCTGCTCACGAAAGCGCTGGCGCCCGGGGCGAAACCCGTCATCAGGGCTCAGGCCGTGACTCTGCCTGTTCTGGCCCTGCTGCTCCCCGTGTCCG
The DNA here is from genome assembly GCF_042732375.1 of Streptomyces sp. NPDC059785. Lineage (NCBI taxonomy): Bacteria > Bacillati > Actinomycetota > Actinomycetes > Kitasatosporales > Streptomycetaceae > Streptomyces > Streptomyces sp. NPDC059785. The sequence goes on along the minus strand of NZ_JBHWHV010000077.1, from coordinate 16,018 downwards.
GCGAGGTCACGGTCGGAGGACTGGTGGCGGCCGCGTGCAATGCCGCCAACCGCGCCCACCAGCCGTGGCTGGTCCGCCGGCTGACGGCTCAAGTGCTTCGGCAGGCACGTCCGCGCCGGCGAATCCAGGACGTCGGGTACCACATCATGGACCTCGGCCGGACCGGTGCCGACTGCTATCGCGGCGACTCGCTGGAGGTGGCGTTCGACGCCACGGCGGGCGAGCACGTCCGCTTCGTCTGCGAGGACCTTTTCCCCGCGTTCGAGCGCATGGCAGCCCAAGGTGTCACGGTGCCCTGCTACATTTCCCTGCGCTTCACACGCAAGTCCGCGGCGTTGCTCGCCATGCAACGCTGGGACCCGACCTGCTCGATCGAGGTGGCCGTCCTCAAGGGCATCCGCGGCAGCGAGACCATCCTGGACACGCTCCAGACCGCCGCTGTCCGCCGAGGCGGCACCGTGCACTGGGGACAGCACAACACCCTGGACGGGACTGCCGTGCAGCGGGCGTTCCCGCAGCTTCCGCAGTGGAGGGCCGAAGCAGCCTTGGTGATGGGAACACAGCACGAGACGTTCGACAGCCCCTTCTGCCGGACACGGGGCCTTCTACCGTCACGGTGATGGTCACGGCGATATCCGGACCTGTGGGCTCGTAAGAGGCAGTGTTCCGCATCAGGCGGCGCGCCGGCGTACGGCCCACGGCACGGCCGGTACGGGGGACGGGGCCGCGGCACCGGGCAGCCGACGCCAGCCGGGCCGTGCCAGGGCAGGGGCGAGCAGCCGGGGTTCGCCCGTGCCGACCACGACCGGATGGCCGACGACTTGCAGGAAAGGAAGATCGGAGGCGTGATCCCCGTAGGCCCACGACCGCTCCAGGGCGATCGCGCGGTCTTCCGCGAGACGACGTACGGCTCGTGCCTTCTCCTCGCCCACCATGGGGCGGACGACTGCCCCGGTGTAGCGTCCGCCGCGGATCTCCGGACGGGTGCACAGCACAGCGTCGGCCTTCAGACCGGCGGCGATCGGCGCGAGCAGGGCGGGGAAGGAACCGGACGCAAGGACGGTGAGCCGGCCGGCCGCGGAATGACGCCGGCAGGCTTCGAGAACGGCCGGGTGGAAAAGACCTCCCTGCCTGGTCTCGGCCTGGTACCACTCCTGTGCCAGCCGTGCCACGTACGCCGCCCCGCGGCCCGCGTAATTCTCGAAATAGGCGCGGTTGGTCCGCTCCCGGGGCACGCCCATCGCGGTCATGGCCTTCAGCCGCTGCCTCTCGGCGCGGTAGACGGACGAGGGTGCTCCCTCGGCGGTGAGGAGGAACTCGAGGAACCGGAAGAGAGTCGCTCCTCTGGTCAGGGTGCCGTCGACATCGAAGAAGGCCGCTTCGGTCTGCTCGGTCATCCACGGTGCCTTTCGCGGGATCCGGTGCGGCCTGTCCGGTCGTCACCGACTGGTCGCCCCCGGCGGAGACCGGGCCGGTGGTGCGGCGATCCGGGCACCGGGCCCTCGCCCGGCACTGACCGGGTGGACAACGCGGCGACGAGCCGCAGGAGCAGCGGGATGATGCCGTACGTCGCGATGGGCACGACGACTGCGGTGAGTACGAGAGTCTGAGCTGCCAACGGCAGCGAGCCGATGCGCGTGCGCAGCACGGCCAGAGCGATCGTGATCGTCGGATAGACGGCCACCCAGGTGGCCAGCACCCGCAGATGCAGGGACGGAGCCGGGGGAGAGAAGGAAGGAGACGAAGGCACGACGAACCCCTCCAGCCCGCCGGGGGAGGGACGGCTGTCTGCTGCGTGTCCCCCGGTCGCGCCATCGGGCCCGGAAGGAACCTCGTACGAGCCGAGCGACCAGCGCCTACCGCTCTTGCTGCTCACCGCGAACCACCTCCACAAGTCCGGTTGTTCTCACTTCGTTTCGCGACAGTCCGGCCGTGCGCCTCCCGTCCTTCCGGGCCGGACACACCGCGCCGCATCACGCTCCGAGTGTTGCGGCACCGGCCTTCAGCGTCGTCCCGCTACGGCCGTCATCCGTCCGTCGTCACTCGGCCGCAGACCGGCCTCGCACGTACAGCGGCATGAGGAGTCGTTTCGGCAGACACGCCATGCCATCTGTGCTCGTGACCGGCGGCAGCCATGACGAGCCGATGGGCCGTCGGGTTCCGGACGCCTTCCGTGCCCCGTCAACACCCTTTACGCGGTCCACTCGGTGGCGCAGAGTCGCGGCTGCCTACGCAGGTACGACGACGAGGTGGTGACGGCTGGGGGAGGATGCACGACAGTGTCCATCTGAGGAGACTCGAAGCAGACGGTGTGAGTCGTCTCGGTCCGACGGACGGGGACGAGGCGTGCCGACGGGTGGGCGCAGATCCCACCATTGCTCGCTGCGAGTCCAGTCGGCCATCGCACCGAACCCTCCCGTCCTGCCCCGCACCGTACATGCGTGTCCCGGGGCCGCTGCGAAGAACGGACACTGTCTTGGCCTACTCCTTTCACCGCGCCCACCAGGCCCGCAGGGCCTGCCTGGACACCGCCACAGGGCTGGCTGCGCGATCGGGCCCGCGACTACTGCAGATCAGTTTCGGCGTGGTGTTCCTCTGGTTCGGCCTGCCGAAGTTCGTCCCTCACCTCAGCGCCATGGACGGGCTGGCAACCGACACCATCACCGCCCTCAGCCATGGTGTCGTGACCGGGGAGTCAGCTCGCGTCCTGCTGGCCGTCCTCGAGACCCTGATCGGCCTCTGCCTGCTCTTCGGACGGCTCTTGCGCATGGCCCTGGCCGCCCTGCTGCTACAGCTGGTCGGCACCTTCACGCCACTGCTTCTTTTTCCCGGCCGCACATGGAAGTCGCTTCTCGTACCGACCCTGGAAGGGCAATTCATCATCAAGAACCTCATCCTCGTTTCGGCGGCCATTGTCATCGGCGGCGGTTTCCATCGCGCCACCGATCGGTCGCACCGTGATCCCGGGCGCAGTGACGTCACCGCAGTGAGTGGCCGACATCCGTCCGCTGCTCCGCACTTCTCGGCACGTCCGGGTCCGCTGCCCCGGTGTACCTGCCGCCGCAACGAACGATGACGACGAAAGTGCCCGTCCGGAACTCATCCATGGACCGTCGGTTCCGCGTCATCTCCGCACCGCATACGGGCTTCGGAATTACGCAGTGGTGTGGATGGCAGCCGCCCCGCCATGGGGGCACACTCTGAATCACAGCGACACTCCGACACGATGAGAAGGAAGCAGCCGTGCCCGATATGTGTGATCCCGTAGTTTCCATCCAGCGATCCGACATTCGCGATGCCGTGGAGGCCCATGAGGCCTGGGGAGTTCTGGCTTCAAATACCCTGGTCCTGGCCCCTGGCCCATTGGATTGGTTGCACGACGACGGCATTCCGACGGAGGTGCTGATTGTTCCGGTCGCCGGCCGTGACGACGCGCCGGAAGCCGTTGAGCGGATAACGATTGCAAGTGCCACGGTTCTTGGCTTCGCGGAACATCCGAAGGGCGCGGCCGCCCTTCTTCATCTGACGCGTGCTTCCCGTCACCGGCCGACCATGCAAGAGTTCAGCGCAAGTGACCTGGTGGCGCCGCTTGCCGAGAATCCCGACGTCTGGCACGCCCTCGAACAGGCCGGAGCCGTACCGGCCGGTATACGGGAGACTCGGCCGGCGCGGGTGCTCGGCTCCGTGCCGGAGGCGACGCCGCCCGCATTCCTTGCGGAGCGTCAAGTGCGGCGCACCTACCAGGTTCGTGACAATACCTCGCCGGATATCTCAGAAGTTGCCGGATCGACGTGCCGCCCGTTCCCCGCCTGTCAGAGGAGGCCGCCCAGGAAGCCCAAGCGCAAACGGCCGTGATGGCGAACGCCTACTGTCATGGATGGGTGAAGCGCGCGGATCCCGCCTTTGTGGCGCTGCTGTACCTGATCGAGATGCTGGTCTACTGGGAGCCGGCGAACGCCGATGCCCCGCAGTGGGTGGTCGCCTGCTATGCGGCAGGGGGGTATCTGCCGCTTCTGTGGCGCAGGCGCTTCCCGCTGCTGGTGCTGCTCATCGTCGTGGTGCACGCCGCGCCCAGCAATCTCTGGTTCAGTCGGGACTGGTTCAACGGGTACTCTCCCGCCCTTTCGCCGTGGGTCGCCCTGGGTGTCGTTGGTTTCTACTGCGACCGTCGCGCCGCCCTTTACGGGCTCACGGCCGTGTACTTGCTCACCGCGGCGGGAATACCCAGTTGGAACTGTGATGCTCCGCGTCAGTACGTCGAGTACGTGATAACGCAGTACATGCTGCTTCTCGCTTTCTTTTTGGTGGGGCGGTGGGCTGCCTGGCAGGTGAAATTACGGCATGGGGCCGCTGCCGATGCTGTGGAAGCGGAGCGCGTTCGTATCGCGCGTGACCTGCACGACATCGTGGCGCATGCAGTCAGTTTGATGCTGTTGCAGGCCGCCGGTGCGGCGCGAGTGCTGAGGAAATGTCCCGACCGCGCTGAGACGGCTCTTGGTCATGTCGATGAACTGGGCCAGCAGGCTGTCGTCGAACTGCGCCGGATGCTTGGCCTCCTCTCGCCCGACGCGGATTGCAGGACCGGGCAGGGGCTTCCCACACTGAATGATCTTCAGCTTCTCGTGGAGCGGACGCGCACGGACATCTTCGAGGTGGAACTCGACATCACCGGCTCACCGATGCCGTTGGACCCGGGAGTGGATCTTTCCACCTACCGCATCGTGCAGGAAGCGCTCACCAACGCCGTCAGATACGCCGACGAGCGTTTCCCGGTGAAAGTAACGGTGGTCTGGCACCGGACGGAACTGGATATCGAGGTGTGCAACCGGGTCTCGGTCGCCCGGCGGCACCGGGCGCACCCGCTCTCGGTCGGCCGAGGTGTGATTGGAATGCGCGAGCGGGCGGCGGCGGTCGGGGGCAGTTGTCAGGCAGGGCTGCAGGCGGACGGAAGCTTCCTGGTCCGGGCCAGCTTCCCTTTGTCAGGCTTCGACGGGCGAGTCTCTGTGAACCGCTACGGGCCTGATGGAGGCTCGTCCTGAGAGGATCCAGTCGTTTCACGTCCGTCCCCCTGCCCGCCCGGGTTTCGTGAGCGCGCGGTGCGCATGGCCGCGGGAATCCGTCCGGACTGTCCGACCGAGTGGGCCGCGATGAAAGGCAGTCGCGGCCAAGCCGGGGACGGGTGCGGCGGGGGACGGTGCGAGCCCGGGCCGCAAGCCCGACGCCGGCCAGCGGCCCGGCGTCACGTCCGAGGGGCTGCGGAGATCAAGCGGCTGCGTGCGGAGAACGCCGAGCCGCGGCGGCCAACGAGATCTTGGAGGCGGCGTCGGTCTTCTTCACGGCCGAGCCCGACCGGCCGTCGGAACGCTCGCAGCGTTCATCGGCGCACACCGGCAGGTGTTCGGGGTCGAGCCGATCCGCCGGGTCCTGACCGGCCACGGGCTGAAGGTCGCAACGAGCACCTCTTACGCCGCCGAGTACCGGGCCCGCAGCCCGGTCGGCTCGCGACGCGGAGCTGAAGACGCAGATCAGCCGCGTTCACACGGACAACTTCGGTGTCTACTGCCTGCGGAACGTCCGGCGGCAGCTGCACCGTGAGGGCACAGCGGCAGCGAGCGGGCTGCTGACCTGCTCAGACGCGAGTCACTGCGTCGGGTCCGAACCGGCGATGGGTGGCGGACTCCACCTGCGTGGCCACTTGGTGCCGGGCCGGCACCGATGCTTCGATCGGCACCGTCGGCGACGCCCTGGACAACACCCAGCTTCGTCCGGCCCGGTGCGTCGTCGAGGGCGGATGGCCTCCGCGCCGGGCCGCGGAACGCTTCCAGGCCGGCCACACCGCCGCCGTCCGCTGGGCCGGACGGCACCGGCAGGCGTGGGCCGACGGGCTGTACGACCGGTCCAGCCGTCCCCAGCCCGACCGGGCGGCCGCCGCGGTCGGGGGCCGCGTCGTACGCCTGCGGCTGGAGCACCGTATCGGCTCCTTCCGGCCGGCGGCCCGGTGCGATGTCGCACCGTCGACGGCCCGCCGCATCCTCCAGCGGCACGGCCTGCCCGCCTGGGCCACGCTGGACCGAATCGTCGGCGGGCCCGTCCGCCGCTACGAACGGGCCCGGCCCGGCGCATTCTTCCGCATCGACGTGAAGAAACTCGGCCGCATCCTCGACGGCGGCGGCCACCGGGTGCTGGGCCGCGCGGTCGGCCGCAAGAACCGCACAGGCACCGGCCTCGCCCGCCTCCGCACCGCCCTGGACGACCACTCCCGCCCGGCCTGCACCGAAGACCTCGCGGAAGAGAGGGCGAGTGCCGCGGTGGGGACGTGGAGAGCGCGCGTACCGCGTCACGCCCTGGCACGCGTGCCCGGTGGCTGGTCACCGGGCCGGAGCAGACCGCTCTGATAGGCGGCAGCGACTGCCTGCGCCCGGTCGCGCAGGCCGAGTTTGACGAGGATGCGGCCCAGATGGGTTCTGACCGTGGCAACGCTGAGGACGAGTAGCGCGGCTATGTCGTGGTTGGTCAGCCCATGGGCGACCAGTACCAGCACCTCCCTCTCGCGGGGAGTCAGGCGCTCCATTTCCGCCGGGGTCGGCAGCTCGGTGTCCGGGCGGTCCGCGAAGTCGGTCAGCAGCTTGCGGGCCACCGCAGGGTCGAGCCAGGCATCGCCTCTCGCCACGGCGCGCACCGCCGCGGCGAGATCCTTGGGGGCGGCACTCTTCAGCATGAAGCCGGACGCGCCCGCGCGCAGCGCGGCATACACGGCGTCATCATCGTTGAAGGTGGTCAGGATGAGTACGGCGGTGGTGGAGCCGGTCCTGTCGGCGAAGCCGTCGTCGGCGAGCCTCCGCGTGGCTTCCACCCCGTCCATCCCTGGCATCCGGACATCCATCACGACGGCGTCCGGGCGCAGTCGCAGGGCCTCCTCGATGGTCTGCTCGCCGTCAGCGGACTCACCGACGACAGTGAGGTCGCCCTCCGCCTCGAGAAGCATCCCGAGCCCGGCCCGGACGAGCGGTTCGTCGTCGGCGAGCAGCACACGTGTGGGGACCCGGTTCTGGGCGGTCATAGGGACTGCTCCGTGATCGATGATGGGACGGTCCGTCCCCTGCCGGCGGGCTCGGAGGGCCGCGAGGCGGGGCGTGGCAGGGGGAAGGAGGCCGTCACGCGGAAGGTCCCGTCCGGCTGCGGTCCGGCCTGGCAGGAGCCCCCTACGGCGGCCGCCCGCTCACGCATGCCGATCAGGCCCCGGCCGGTCGGGAGCCGGCAGGCCAACGGGCCACGGGCCGAGGAAAGGCGGTTGGACACCCGGACCTCCAGTATCGCCGGGTGCCAAGCGAGCATCACCCGCACCGGGAAGTGCTGGTCGGCGTAGCGAGTGGCGTTCGTGAGGGCTTCTTGGATGATGCGGTAGGCGCACAGGTCCGTGCCTGGGTACAGCGGCACCGGAGCACCCATGGTGTCGAGGCTCACCTGGAAGGTGTCGGTCCGTGTGCGCTCGACCAAGCTGTGGAGATCGTGGCAGCCGGGCAGCCGCTGCGTGGCAGAGCGGTCGGCCTCGGCCGACAGGAGGCCCAGCATCCGGCGCAGTTCCAGGATGGCCTGCTCTCCCAGTTCCTCGACGTGCCCGAGCGCCACCTCGGCGCGTTCGGGGTCGGTCCGCAGAATGCGAGTCGCGCCGGCCGCCTGGAGCAGCATGAGACTGACCGCATGAGCCACGATGTCGTGCAGATCGCGGGTGATGAGCCGGCGCTCCGTTGCAATGGCGTCCGCAGCGGCTCGCTCGGCGTCCGTACGCCGCTGCCGTAGCACCCAGGCAGCCCACCGCCCTGCCCCGTAGATCCCGAGCAGGATCGAGCCGCCCACGATGATCGTCGCCAGGAGGCTCCGGTAGCCATGGCCGGCGAACTGGTGAGCAACGTAGGGTGTGAAGGCCAGGAAGCTGACGAGGAGTGCGTACATGGAGGTACGGCGAGAACAGCAGAGGGCGGCCGTGCCGAGACCGAGCCACAGATTGAGCGTGGGCTGGTATGCCGCGGCGAACAGCCGCACGGACAACGCGACGTGAGCTCCCGTCAGCATGACAACAGGCAAGGGGTAGCGTCTGCGCCAGATGAGCGGAACGAACCCGGCTGTTCCGTAGCAGACCACAACCCAGTCGGCAGGACCGCCAGGTGTGGGGTGCCAGAAGGCCGTCAGATCCAGCACACACAGCACGGGCGGGAGCAGGAGATCCAGACGCCTGCTCCGCCGCCGACGTACATCACTGGTCACTCGCGGGAAAGGCATGTGAGCCTGCTTCGCTAGCAACGGTGGCTGGGACGGTGCCTGCGATTCCAGCCGTCGGCCCGTGAGACGTTGACGAGAACGTCGTTGTGCACGGTGGGACGTGGGAGCGCGGGCCCGGGCGCCTTCGACGGGCGAGGAGCGAGCACCTGAGGCGAGAGTGACTCCCGCATTCCGGCCGGTACAGCACCGGCCTGCTCGAAGGCCTGCCACGTATCCGGTTGGTCGGAGTACATGGCAGCGTGCGTCGGACACACCGGGGCGACCACGTCTTCGGGTCGGCCCCCGGCACACGCGATCGTCGGGCTCTTGGCCACCAGCAGCACATCGATCGGTATCTCTTCGCCCTTGAGCCGTCCCAGTGGTCCTTGGACCAGGACCTCGTTCTCATTGACGAGGGCACTCCAGCCCAGGGGGCCGTCGACGGTGTCGGGCCGGTCGCATCGCCGGATGGAGACCAACGGGTCACTCGGGAAGGTCATGGTCACCTCCTTCGTACGGTTGCCGAGGCAGGATCTTCTTCCGAGAAGTCTGTCCCAACCAGTGACACGGGTCATCCGCTTCGCGCCGTATTCGAAGCCTCCTCCTACGTCCGGACGTTGAACATACGGTCTCTCGCCGCTGTTGCGGCCCTCACGTGGCAACAGCCGACGTTCGAGGTGACATGGCGTCACGCGAGCCCTCACCGCGTCGCCCACCGTCGCCGTGCCCTCGCACACGAGCGGCAGGGGCTGCTGACCACCGTGCTGCGCCATATCGCGGAGAACCTCTTGTGGTCCGGAGTACTGCTGGGCCGAACTGTGCCCCACGGACCGGCAGCGCGAGCGCTTCGTCCGGACCGCTGAGGGCACCAAGGAAATGACGTACCGCGAGCGGATGGCCCGTCACGGCGTACGCGATGATCGGCACCTCGTTCGCCTCCGTCCCGCCGCTGATCCTCCGCCACTGCGGAGTGCCCGGGCCGCGGGCCTCGCCGGGGGCGGCCGTGGTGCTGGTGATACTCCAGGCACGGCTGGCCCATCCGATACAGCACATGCTGCGGCTCAGTGGAAGTCTCCAGACCCCCGTCGCGATGTTCGAGCGGGTAACGACACAGGTCGGTCGTGTGCCACGGGTTCCCGGTCGAGCGTCCTGGCCGCCACCCGCTGCGCATCGGCTCTGTTGACATCGAGGACTCGAGCTGTGGAGCATGTAAGTGAACGACGGTTGTGGTCGCGCAACAATCGAGAAGAAGCCGCACCCTCCGTGGCCGGATTCGCCTCGGCCGCCTGTCGCAGAAGGCGCGGGCCGGACCGGTCGGTGGACGCAATCCGCGAAGACGGAACAGAGGCCGCGAAGAGGTCCGGGCACTGCACGCACGAGGAGAAGACATGGCCGTTTTCGTCGTGTCCGAGACGCAGTTCGACGAAATGTTCCCGGAGCGCAACTCCTTCTACGCTTATGGCGACCTGGTCACCGCTCTCCGTGCCTACCCGGACTTCTCGACCACGGGAAGCGACACCGTACGCAAACAGGAAGCGGGGGCCTTCCTGGGCAACGTCGACCATGAAACAGGCGGGCTCGTGTACGTGGTGGAGCAGGACCGCGCCAACTATCCGAACTACTGCAAGGGTGACGAGCCCTACGGCTGTCCCGCGGGCCGGGCGGAGTACTACGGCCGAGGCCCGATGCAGCTGAGCTGGAACTACAACTACAAGGCGGCGGGCGATGCCTTGGGCATCGACCTGCTGCGCAACCCGTCCCTGGTCGCGCGGGACGCGGCGGTGGCCTGGAAGGTCGCCTTGTGGTTCTGGAACACCCAGACCGGCGGTGGCGCCATGACCCCGCACGATGCCATGGTCGGCCAGCGGGGCTTCGGTGAGACGATCCGCGTCATCAACAGCGGCGAGTGCGGCGGAAACGCTCCCGCCCGGGTGCGGCACCGGGTCGGCGCCTACAAGCGGATCGTCGCCATTCTAGGCGTGCCGCCGGGAGACAATCTCACCTGCTGAACAGTACTCGCATGGCCGTGCCGCACGGCCGCCCGGCCGGACATCGGAGAGGTAGGTCTCGCCGGCGGCAACAGTCGTATCCGCGGTCGAACGGAGATCGCGCGGCGCCTCAACTCGATGCCACACCAGCGCCGCCGTTATTGACAGGAGGCTCGGACCAGGCTGCCAATCATCATCGGCTCAGCTGTTGGACTCGGTGTCGCCGTAGCCGGGGATCGGCTCTGCCGGGTACCGGCTGTGGCGGCGATACGAGCGACGGATCCGACGGACTGAGGAAAGGCGGCCGCTGCCGGCCGCACCCGCCGCATTCTCATCGGCCACACTGCCGAATCCGCGCGGCCATCGACAAGATCTGGGGAGCGCACCGCAGGTGGCCTCCTGGGGACCTTGCGCCACACCCGTCGACGGGATCGGGACGGGACCGCCGCAGAGGTGCGGCGAGCCTGGCCGGATCGCCTCTCAGCGCACCGCCGCACATGTCTTGCCGATGCCGGGCACTGCTGACTAGCGTGGCAGGCGGAGGCGTGCCGCTTGCATGGGGAGGCGGGCATGGCGCGTCGGGAGAAGCCGCTGGACCCGGATGCCGGACCGGTGCAGGCGTTCGCGGTCGCGTTGCGAGAAGCACGCAGGGAGGCCGGGCAGCCGACGTACCGGGCGCTGGCGCAGAAGGCCGGATACTCGGCCAGCACCCTGTCCGAGGCGGCGGCCGGAGAACGGCTGCCGTCCCTGCCGGTCGCGCTCGCCTATGTCGCCGCCTGCGGCGCTGCTTCGGACGGATGGGAGGACCGCTGGCGTGCCGCGGCCGTCGCCGGCGCCGTCAGCGCGCCGGTGGACGACGCGACCGAGGCGCCGTACCGGGGTCTGGCTCGCTACGAGACCGGTGACGCGGCCGTGTTCTTCGGCCGTGACCAGCTCACCGGAGCCCTGCTGGAACTGGTGCGCGAGCACCGGTTCACCGCCCTGTCCGGCCCCTCGGGCAGCGGCAAGACCTCACTGCTCCGGGCCGGGCTGCTGCCCGCCCTCCAGCACGAGAACACACTCGAGCTGCGGCCGGCCGCGCTGCGCATCCTCACCCCGGGCCCGCGACCGGTCCACATTCACGCCACGGCGCTGAGCGCGAGGGAGGACACGGCCGGGGACACCGTGATCGTCGTGGACCAGTTCGAGGAACTGTTCACCCTGTGCACCGACGTCAGTGAACGCACGGAATTCCTGCGGCGTTTGCTGGCTGCGCGGGAGCCGGACAGCCGGCTGCGTGTGGTCATCGCGGTGCGCGCCGACTTCCTGGGCCGCTGCGCCGACCACCCGGAGCTGGCCGCCGCGCTGCGCGGCACGCTGCTGCTCGTCGGACCGATGAGCCGGGACGAACTGAGGCAGACGATCACCGGCCCGGCCCAGGCCGCCGGACTGATGGTGGAGCGGTCCCTGACCGCGCGGCTGCTCGCCGAGGCCGAGGGCCAGCCCGGCGCTCTGCCGCTGCTGTCGCACGCCCTGCTGGAGACCTGGCGCCGCCGCCAGGGCCGCACCCTGACGGAAGTGGCCTACGAGTCGACCGGCGGGCTGCACGGCTCCATCGCCCGCACCGCCGAGGACTGTTATGCCGGCCTCACCTCCGACCAGACCGGCCTCGCCCGCACCATTTTGCTGCGACTGATCACCCCCGGCGACGGTACTCCCGACACCCGGTGCCCCACCCCTCACGCCCAACTCGGCCTCGGTGCTCCCGCCGACACCGCTGCGGTCCTCGAGCGTCTGACCCGTGCCCGCCTGATCACCGTCGACGACGGCGTCGTCGACCTCGCTCACGAGGCGCTCATCACCGCCTGGCCGCGCCTGGACGGCTGGCTGGACACCGACCGCGACCGGCTGCGCATCCACCGTCGGCTCACCGATGCCGCCATCGCCTGGCACGACCTGCACCGCGACCCGGGCGCCCTGTACCGCGGCGCCCTGCTCACCGCCGCCGAGGACGCCTTCCCGCCGGCCGACCGCCCGTGCGAACTCACCGATCTGGAACGTGACTTCCTGACCGCCGGCACCACCGCCCGCCATCGCGAACAGCGCATCGCCGTGCGCATGGCCCGACGCCAGCGCCGGTTCGGCGTCGTTCTCTCCGCCCTGCTGGCCGTCGTGGTCGTCGCGGGCCTCCTCGCCTGGCAGCAGCACCGCAGGAGCGAGGAAGAGGGCCGCAGGAGCACGCTCCTGGAACAGACCGCCCTGTCCCGGAAACTCGCGGCCAAAGCCACCGCTCTCCTGCGTACCGATGCGGAGCTGGGCTCCCTGCTGGCACTGCACGCCTACCGGGCCTACCCGACCACCGATGCCGTGATGAGTCTCCGTGCCGCCGCTGCCCTGCGTCACCAGCACCGTCTGACCAAACATCGGGACGGCTATTTCGAGGTGGCGTACGGCCGTGACGCGAACACCCTGGTCACCCTCGACTCCCAGGGTGTCCGGCTGTGGCACGAGCGGTCCGGTGAATCCCGCGTCGTGGTGAAGAGCCGCGCCGCGGGCCGGATCAGACTCAGTCCGGACGGGCGGACTCTGGCTGTCGAGGAGCGGAGCGGTCTCCAGTTGTGGGATGTGGCGACTCGAAGCATCCGCACCACCCTCGATGCCGGCAAGGGGGTGGTGGACGTGGCATTCAGTCCGGACGGTCGCACCGTGGCCATCGCCGGCTACGAGTCCCCGACCCGGCTGTGGGACGCGGCCACCGGTGACCTCCGGGCCACATTGACCGACAAGAACGAGATCTGGTCAGTGGCATTCAGCCCGGACGGCCGCGTCCTGGCCACAGGCAGCGACAAGGGCATCCGGCTGTGGGACACGACCACTGCCAAGGCTCGGGCCGTCACGCTGGCCGACGACACCAAGTTCGGGTTGTATCTGGCATTCAGCCCGGACAACAGCCGTGTTCTGGCTGCCATGGGTATCAACGACGCGGACCATGTACAGCTCTGGGACGTGACCACGGGCAGGACGCGGGCCCGCCTGGACGCCGACGACTCGGCCTACATGGCGTTCAGTCCGGACGGCCGGATCCTGGCCGTCAGTAACGACGACGGCCAGATCTTCCTGTGGGACACAGCCACCGGCCGACCGCGCACCGTGCTGACCGACAGGGGTAGCGTCTATGCGCTGATGTTCAGTCCGGACGGTCGCTCTCTGGCGGTCGGCACCGACACGGCGGTCCGGCTGTGGGACACCGATCTGCCCACCGAGCCGGGCGATGCCATACGTACGATCTGCCGTGCCGTGCGCCGCGACCTCACGTCCGAGCAGTACAGCACCTACCTGCCCGGCCAACCGCACCACCGAGCGTGTGCCTCCGGCTGACTACGCGTACGCGTGGGCAGTCATGAGCCTGCTGGACCGTCTGGCTGTCCGCAGTGCCGCCCTGCGCAGACCGGTCAGAACTTACGGACAGCCAGCACCGATCCATCTCTGAGCGGCAAGGACCAGACGTAGCTGTCGACCAGGGGCGAAGCTTCCGCCAGCTGTTCCCCGAAGCCGTGGTCCCCGCAGATCAGGATCACTGATGCGGGCGGCAACCGGGGTTCCGCCGCCCTGAGAACCGGGAGAAGCTCCTCACCGGGACAGCCGAGCACCAGAAGGTCGATCGGCCACGGCAATTCGCGCAGCACCTGCCGAATGCCTTTCCGTGACACCTCGGCGTACCTCGACAAGCCCGCTTCCTCGATCGCGGCGGCGATGGCAGGCGCCCGCCTCGCGTCCGGCTCACAAGCGACGACCCGGCCGCCGCTGTCGCGCAGGGCCACGGCGACGGGCATCAGTCTGGACATTCCCGCGGGACCGTATACCAGCACGTGCAGGGGGCCCGTGGCGAGTACCAACTGTCGCAGCAGCATGTCAGTCGCCTCCGAGCTGCGCCCGGCAGCCGTGTCTGCGCCGGCGGCGTCGTCGTGAGCGAATCGGGTCGATAGGGCTTCGGGCATCTCGGAACCTTCCTTCGCGGAGGCTGTGCCGACACCGAGTCCAGCAGTCGGGCCGTTGATTGGCAGCTTCGTTCGGGCTGCCGATCAACGCGGTCCCGCCCGGTGTCAGGCCGCGTCGGGCAGACACCGGTTGCCGCGGCCGGCTGCGGCGGTTCCGGCGTGTTGCAGGTGGATAGTGGAGGCTCGTGCTGTTCGAGGAGAGGTGAGCAGGCTGAGGTGTCCGTGTGTCTGTGTGTCCGGGGACGCGGACCGCGTGGGCGAGGTGACCGGCGGTGGCGCTGGCGGGCGGGACGAAGGGGTCGCAGTCGCTGTAGAGGAACAGCCACCGCGGTGGTGGCGGTCCTGGTGTCGGATGTGCCGGCCGAGCTGCTGGACGGCGTAGCGGACGGCGAGGCCGCCGAGGCTGTAGCCGATGAGGTGGCCACGGGTACCCGAACACCGAACAGTGCTGATCATCACTGCTGCACCCGCTGCACCCGCTGCACCCGCTGCACCCGCTGCACCCGCTGCACCCGAACGGCGTCCACGGCACCACCTGACCGGGCCGGCAGGACGGGCAGGTTCGTGCCGCGGCCGCCGACGGCGGTGGACTCCTCCGTCCTCGACTTGTCCGGGCCGTCGGGGTCGCGGTCGTCCCGCCGTGATGGCGGCTCACGGCAGTGGGCACGTGGGTGCTGAAACGGGGCAGCGCGTGCAGGTCGCGGGCGAGAGCGAGGGTCCGCCATCCGGGGCCCCGCGAGGTGGACGAGGGCGGCCGCGGAGCATCACAGCTCCCACGAAGCGCGAGACGGCCCGGTAATCCGTCCGGCCCGGGCAGCGCACTGTTGGTCGGTACGGCGGAAAGGGGTTGCCGGTCAATCCGAAATCGCCGGGAGCCGGGAGGGTGTCCTGCCGCCGCTGCCGCCGTCCTTGACCGGTGGTGTGGTCCGGGGCTGCCAATCAATGTCCTGGACGCTGTACTTGACTGCAGCGCCTGCTCCTGAGAGCCGGGGTGGCGGTCCGTACCCCTCTGCCGGGGGAGCCGGGGTCGTCTCACCGGTTGCGGCAGGAGGCGACGGCCCACCGGGCCTCGGGCGCAGGGTTCGTCGATCGCAACACACGGGGGTACTTCATGAGCGACACAACGATGTCCCGGGCCGCGGCCGGGGGAGAGCCGCCGAACGGTACCGCTTCCACGTGGGGCACCGGACGACGGTGGCTGCCGGCGGGGGACTCGCGGTCGTTGCCGAGGCTGGACGCCGAGGCAGCGGGCCGCAATGCGGCGGGGGAGGACGTGCAGGTCGTCTACAGCTCACGCGGAGACAGGTTCATGATCGTGCCCCGGTCGCAGGCGGCGGCGTGATCGAAACCCTGCCGACGGCCGTGCCTTCCGGTGGTACCGGGCATATGTGAGCGAGTGCGGTAGGGAGGCCGTCGCGTGATGCGGCACCTGCGGCGGGGCGGACCGTCGGCCCACTGCGGTGGTGCCCTGCCGGGTGGTGCAGCCATACGGACCGTGCGGCTCCGTTGAGCGCCGTGGCGCACGTGCCGGTCGGCCCGCCTCCCTGACTGCCCGCGCCCGCTCACGAGGGTCTGGACCAGTCCGGCGTCCAACAGGACGGTGTTGAGGCGCCGGGCCCGGCGGCGTCCATGACACATCGGAGCACTGTCCGCCGTCTCCGGGCGAGGCCGGTGCGCACCTGCCGGGCCGGAGCGTCACCTAGGGAGTGTTTTCAATGTGCCGCTCATAGCCACTCGTTGATGGCCGCGACCAGCACGGTTGCCTCGTAGCGGACGGCGAGTTTGTCGTAGCGG
>NZ_JBHWHV010000076.1:0-44267 GCF_042732375.1 Streptomyces sp. NPDC059785 | reverse complement strand
CTGCCGGTCCGGGCAGCGGGCCGGGGAGGGGCCCGGGGCCACCGTGTTCACGGACGGCTCGATGCGGCTACGCGTCGCGCCTGTACAGCAGCAGGCCGCCGAGCAGCAGCGCGGCCGCGGCCCACGCGGCGAGCACGCCCAGGCCGGCCCATGGGCCGATGGGCAGCTCGGGCAGCTGGACGGTGGCTTGGATCGCGAGCCCGGCGGTCATGGGCGAGATCTGCTGGAGGTGGCGCTGCCACTCCGGGTCGTTGACCACCCGGGTGACGACCGGGAAGAGGTAGAGCAGCCCGAGCACGATCCCGATGGCGCTCGCCGCGTCCCGTACCGCGGTCGCCACGCCGAGTCCGAGCAGGGCGATCAGGACGAGGTAGAGGACCGAGCCCGCGGCCGCCCGCAGGGTCGGGCCGTCGGCCAGGGAGAGCGGCGCGTAACCGTGCGCCTCGGTGAATCCGTTGCCGGGCAGGATGCAGCGGCCGGCGAGCAGGCAGGCCAGGACGGCAGTCGTCCCGGAGGCGAGGACGACCGTGGTGAGGACCGTCGCCTTGGCGGTGAGGACGGTGATCCGGTTCGGCACCGCCATGAGCGTGGTGCGGATCATCCCGGTGGTGTACTCGCCGCTGACGGCCAGCACCGCGAAGACGGCGATGACCGCCTGCCCGACGGTGACGCCGGTCAGGGCGAGCTTGACGGCGTCCTGACCGCACCTCGCGTCCGGGCACTTCACGGCCTTGGCGGTGCCGCAGCCGACGGCCACGGTCAGCGCGACGGCGAGCAGGAGCAACCTGCCCATGTCCCCTGTGGTGCGCAGCTTTGTCCACTCCGCGCGCAGGGCGCGGCCGAAGTCCCCTCGCCAGGCGCCGTCCGCCGTGCTCGTGGGTCGTGCACCGCTCAGGAGACTCATACGTCCCTCCCGCGCAGCCGCACCACGGCCAGGGTGAAGGCGAGCGCGGCGTATCCGCACAGCACGGCGAGGCCGGCCCAGGGCGCCAGTGGGTAGTAGCCGGTCGACGGCTCGTACACGCTGAGCACCTGCGTGTACCTGGGCAGGGTCTGCTGGATGGCGAAGCCCGCGGCCGGGGTCACCCGCAGCAGCCACTGTGAGACGCCCGGGGGCAGTACGCCGGAGGCGGCAAGCAGGAAGGGCAGCACGATCGACGCGATGACCAGGGCGACCGCCGTGCCGCCGCGCCGCAGCAGGGCGCCGGTGCCGAGGGCCAGCACAGCGGCGGCCGCGCAGAGCAGAGCGGTTCCGGCCATGACGCGCGCTTCGGTCGCCGGCGTGACGGGGAAGACATGGAAGCCTCTGCCACGCGCGCCGCGTTCTCCGACGGGAATGGTGATCGCGGCGGCGACCAGGCCGATGGCGCACGCGGTGCCCCCGGCCACCAGCGCCTTGGCGGCAAGCACCCGGCCTCGCAGGGGCGTTGCAGCCATGGTCGTACGCAGCAGACCACGCCGGTACTCGCCGGTGATGAACACCGTGCTTACAGCGATCACCACGATCAGCCCGGCGAAGGTGCCGACGAGGAAGTTCTCGACGGAGAAGCCGACGCCCATGGCGGGCCCGCCGACGACCGGCGCGATGTCACCGGCCCCGGTCACGGTGAACCCGCCGTCGTCGGACCGGGTGAAGCCGCCCCTGGTGGTGTTCGGGTAGCTGCCGGAGGTGCCCGCGTCGCCGCCCACCTGCGTGCTGTTCCACGCGCTCCGGGACCAGCCACCGGTGAGGCCGGGACGGCCGAAGGTGCCGGTGGCCGCGGCGGGGCTGAAGCCCGTGCCCGCCGCGGTGTCCTGCTTGGCCTCCGGTGACGTGGCGAAGAGCCCGGCGCGCACGGTGCGCGCAAGCCCGGGCAGCTTCGCATGGCCGACCTCGGTCCAGTGGGAGCCGTCGGTAGAGGTGTAACCGGTGAGGCTGTCGCCGGAGCGGACCAGGCGCAGCCGGCGCGGGGACTCCTGGGTGACCTTGCCGGACGGGCCCGCCGTGTCGTGCGTGTAGTCGTACTGCATGCGCACGCCGTGACCGCCGGTGGCCATGACCGCCGCGTACGGGGATCCCTGGGTGAGGCTTTCCTTCACGATGATCCCTGCCTTCGCCCAGGGCTGGGCGCCCCGGGCCGTCTTGCCGGTCCCGGTGTCGGCCACACCGGTCAGGGACCGCAGGGCGACGGTGAGGGCGCCGTCGCCGGTGAGCGTCTTGTGGACGAAGTAGAAGCTGTCGTTGACGGCCTCGCCGTCGGGGCCCGTCGGATACGAGGCGGAGCCGGCACCGCGAGAGCCGGGGGCGGGGGCGGCCGTGCCGAGCAGGCCGACCACGATCGTCACCAGGAGCGCCCCCGCCATGGCGAGGACCCAGCCGCGTACCGTACGGAACTTCGTCCACTCGGCGTGCAGCGTCCTGAGGAACCCGGCGCGCCTCGTGGCCGGGGGCCGAGGGGTGAGGGTGGCTGTCATCGTGCGGCCTCTCCTGCCGGGATGCCCCGGTACTCCACCTTGTCCCGGGTGACCTCCATGTACGCCTCTTCGAGCGTCGCCCGGTGCGCGGACACCTGGGAGAACGGCACCCCGTTCCGGGCCAGCAGGGCCACGATCTCCTCGTCGGGCAGGCCCGTGACGCCGAGGGTGTCGGGGCCGGTGGCGAGGACGGTGGCGCCCGCGCCGTGCAGGACCTGGGCGGCGCGCTCGGTCGCGGAGGTACGCAGGGTGACCCGGCCGCCGGACGCCTGGGCGAGCAGCTCCGACACACTGGTGTCCGCGACGACCCGGCCGCGACCGATCACCACGACATGGTCCGCGGTGTCTTCGAGTTCGCTCATCAGGTGGCTGGAGACCAGGACGGCGCGGCCCTGCCGGGCCAGCTCCGCCAGGAAGTGGCGCATCCACACGATGCCGTCGGGGTCGAGGCCGTTGAACGGCTCGTCCAGCATGACCACCGGCGGCTCACCGAGCAGCGCCGCCGCGATCCCCAGGCGCTGGCGCATGCCCAGCGAGAAGCCGCCGGCCTTGCGCCGGGCCGCCGTGGCCAGGCCGGCCTGTTCGATGACCTCGTCCACGCGCCGGGGCGGCACGCCCTGTGAGTGGGCCAGCCACAGCAGGTGGTTACGGGCGGTGCGGCTCGGCTGGAGCGCGGAGGCGTCCAGCAATGCCCCCAGATGCCTGAGCGGGCGATGCAAGGTGCGGTACGGCACCCCGCCGACCAGGGCCTTTCCCTCCTCGGCCGCGTCAAGGCCCAGGATCACGCGCATGGTGGTGGACTTGCCCGCGCCGTTCGGGCCGACGAAGCCGGTAACCCGTCCGGGCCGCACGGTGAACGTCATCCCGGCCAGGACCAGTTGGGACCCGAAGTGTTTACGCACACCGATGACCTCGATCGTCGCCTTCGTACTCTCATCGCTCATGGGCCCACCCTGTGACGGAGCGCGTTACAGGGGCCGAACGGCCACTGTCATCTCGCTGTTAGGCCCCTCGGCTTAGCCTGGCCCGGTACGCGTCCTGGTGCGGTGGCGAGAGGGGAGCATGCGAATGAAATGGGGTTGGCGCCGACGGCTCGCGGGCCTGACTGCCCGGCTCGGCCTGCGCCGTGGCACAGCCCGCACCCGCTTCACCGCCTGGTACGTGACTCTGTTCCTGCTGTCGGGAACGGCGCTGCTGGCCATCGCGGCCGTGGTGGCATCCGGCGGATCGCGTGCCAGCCGGACCGCCCCCGATGGCGGTACCGATCAGCCCGTCACGGCGGCACAGGCTCAGGGCCGCATCGACGAGTTGCAGCAGCTGGCCCGGGCGCACGATATCCAGTCCCGGCAGATTCTGCTCGGCTCCGCGATCGCCCTCGGCGTCATGGCGGTGATCTCGGTCGGGCTCGGCTGGTTCGTCGCCGGCCGGGTGCTGCGCCCGCTCCGGGTGATGACAGCGGCAACCCGCCGGATCACCGCCGACAGCCTGCACGAACGCCTGGCCATCGACGGGCCCGGCGACGAGGTGAAGGACCTGGCCGACACCATCGACGACCTCCTCGGTCGCCTGGAGCACTCCTTCGACGCCCAGCGCCTCTTCGTCGCCAACGCCTCCCACGAGCTGCGCACCCCGCTCACCACGATGCGGGCCTCCCTCGACGTGGCCCTCGCCAAGCCGGGCCCGGTATCCGAGACCACGGCCACGCTGGCCACCCGGATGCGCGCCGGACTCGACCAGGTGGACCGGCTGCTGGAGAGTCTCCTCGTCCTGGCTCGCACCCAGCACGGCGAGTTCACCGACGCGGCGCGCCTCACCCTCGGCCGACTCGCGCTGACCGCCCTGACCGGGCGGGCAAAGGACATTGCGGCCAAGGGCCTGACCGTGCGCGAAAACCGGATCGACGACTCCGCGTGGGTGTGGGGCAGCCGGACGCTGTTGCGCCGCGCGGTCGACAACGTGGTCGACAACGCGATCGCGTACAACGACCCCGGGGGCCGGATCAGTGTCGCGGTACGGGCCGAAGGAGATGATCCGGGCGCGGTGTCCCTCGTCGTCGAGTCCGGCGGACCGGTCCTCGACCAGCGGCGGGTGGCGGACCTCGCGCAGCCCTTCCGCCGCCTTGGCGCCGACCGGACCGGCACCGGCCAGGGCAGCGGCCTGGGCCTCTCCATCGTCGCGGCCATCACCCAGGCCCACCACGGCACCCTTGACCTGCGCGCCCGCCCCGACGGCGGCCTGCGCGTCACCATCACCCTGCCCCGTACGGACGGCAGGGCGACGGTGGAAGCTCCCAACTCGGAGACGGGCGTGGCGCATTGAGAGTCCTGGTGGTCGAGGACGCCCGCCCCCTCGCCGAAGTCATCGCCGAGGGGCTGCGTGACCAGGGCATGGCCGTGGACGTGGCCCACGACGGGCTCGACGCCGCGGCCAGGCTGGACGTCAACGCGTACGACGTCGTTGTGCTCGACCGCGACCTGCCGGGCATCCACGGCGACGTCCTCTGCCGGATGATCACCGAGCGGGACGGCCGCGTGATGGTCCTGATGCTGACCGCCGCCGGTTCACCCGGCGACCGTGTCAGCGGCCTGACCCTGGGCGCCGATGACTACCTCGCCAAGCCCTTCCACTTTCCCGAACTCGTCCTGCGCATCCGCGCCCTGGCCCGCCGCCGCCCCGCCGCTCGGTCCCGCACCCTGAGCACGGCGGGCATCGAGCTCGACCCGATGCGCCGCACCGCCAGCCGCGACGGTCACCAACTCGGCCTCTCAGTCAAGGAATTCGCGGTACTCGAAGCCCTCCTTGACGCGAGCCCCGCCTTCCTCAGCACGGAGAACCTCCTCGAACAGGTCTGGGACGAGCACGCCGACCCGTTCACCAACACCGTCGCGGTGACCATCAGCCGCCTGCGCCGCAAACTCGGCGACCCCCCGGTCATCGCCACCACACCCGGCGTGGGGTATCGGATCATCGGCCCAGGAGCCCCACCCGACTGAGCAGCGGACCGGGGCGGCGGTCCACGGGCGGAGGCCGTGCTCAATAGGTATTTCTGAGTGGGTTGGCGGCGTCCTTGGCGTCTGGGTGACGGGGCTTGGTATCGATTCTGTCCATGACACGAAGCCGTGCTGCCTGGACGACATCGAGCAGTTGCTGACGGGTGCGGAGGCCGAGGTGTTCTGCCAGGTCGGACAGGATGAGCCCGGCGGGTTGCAGACGATGAGGTCGGCGCGGCTTTGGGGGAACAGGTCGGGGCCCGACCCCTTGCTGCGGTCGGCCAGTGCGAGCCGGTGGACGTTTTTCCTGGCGCAGGGCAGGGTGCGTGGGCGACCAGGTCGACGTATTCGTCTCTTCGCAGGAGTGGCAGGAGGCTCGCACAGGTGTTGTTCAGCTGCTGGAAGCACCAGTCCTGCAAGTCAGCGGGCTGACTTTTTCGTCCGACGGCTCCATCGCCGCTACGAACGCAAGGCCGAACACTTCCTCGCCTTCGTCGCTGCCCTCGTCTCCTACCGACGACTCCGCTGATCAACCATGCTGACCAGCCACGGCGGCGAACAGGACAGCCGCCACGCCGAGAACGAGTAGGTGAAGGGATCCGGCGATCCACAACCGCAGTCCCATCAACCCGCCACCCGCCACCACCGCTACGCAACCGCTGATCCACACCCCACGACGGGCAGCCCGGGCCGTGCGAACACCGGGAGATCCGAAGTCATCACCTGAGAAAAACACATGCATCCCGAGCCAGACGACGAGCATGGCCGACACCGGAAGAAGGGCCACCGCGAGCCCGAGATCCAACCACACCGAACGCCGTTGCATGCCCGCCAGTGTTCCCGCCACCACAACAGGTGCGCCTGAGTAGGTGTACTCATTCCGGGCGCCAACTGAGACACCCTCTGAATGCGTATACCTTGCCTCGGCGGCGCGGCCGGAATGGTCCGCCGCGGGTCACCGATCGAGCCTCTGCCCGCATGCGATTCTGCCGTGCGGGCTTGAGGGGAGGGGACTGTCAGTGCCCGGTGCCGACCAGGCCTGGTGTCAGCATGTCTGCCCGGGTCATCCACTGAGGTCCTCCGTCACGGGCAGGCACTCGGCGAGCAGGTCGACGACGTCGCGCCAGGCTCGCTGCGCGTGCTGTGGGTGGTAGCCGACGCCGGGGACCACGGGGTGGTCGACCGACGGGTGGTGGAAGGCGTGCAAGGCGCCGCCGTAGACCGTGAGGCGCCAGTCGATGCCCGCGGCCTGCATCTCAGCGGTGAACGCGTTCCGTTGCGCGGGCGGCATGATGGGGTCTTCCGACCCGACCCCGGCCCACACGGGGCAGCGAATGCGCGCCGCTTCGCCCGGTCGGCCTGTGGTAGTTGCGTTGACTGTCGCGATCGCGCGCAGGCTGACGCCGTCGCGCCCGAGTTCCAGCCCGATGGCACCCCCGGTGCCGTAGCCGACGGCGGCTGTCCGGTCGGGGTCGGCCCGCGGTTCGGTGCGCAACACGTCGAGCGCCGCATGGCCGATGCCTCTCATCCGGTCGGGATCCGCGAGCAGCGGCATGCAACGGGCCAGCATCTCTTCGGGGTCACTCAAGTAGCGCCCGCCGTGAAGGTCGAAGGCCAGCGCCACATATCCCAGCTCGGCGAGCGCATCGGCCCTGCGGCGCTCGACGTCGCTGAGCCCCACGCCCTCTGGTCCGACCAGCACCGCGGGCCGGCGGTCGGCACCGGCCGGGAGCGCCAGGTGCCCAGTCATCGTCAAACCGTCGGCCGGATACTCGACCGTACGCGTCGTGATCGTTGTCATGGGTCCGGACTGTAGTGAGCGTCGAGCCCGGTCCGGCCGGTGCTCTGCCGCTGGCAGAACTCTTCTGTAGCGGCAGCAGTTGTCGATGAGTCGGGGCAGGACTTATCGATCTTCGGTGCGTTCGTTGTCCAGCGGTTGCGACGGCAGCCGGGAGACTTCAACGTCACAGCCTCGGCTGGGTCTGCGCCTGG
The DNA here is from genome assembly GCF_042732375.1 of Streptomyces sp. NPDC059785. Classification (NCBI taxonomy): domain Bacteria; kingdom Bacillati; phylum Actinomycetota; class Actinomycetes; order Kitasatosporales; family Streptomycetaceae; genus Streptomyces; species Streptomyces sp. NPDC059785. Next base: position 36,831 of record NZ_JBHWHV010000076.1, on the reverse strand, counting down.
AAAGCTGATCGTTTGGTCGGCTTCGTCAACGTCGCCTGGGACGGCGGCGTCCATGCGTTCGTTCTGGACACGGTCGTAGCTCGGCGCGATCGTTCGAGCGGGGTGGGAGCCGAGCTGGTCAGGGCAGCTGCTGAGGGGTGTCGTGCTGCGGGGTGCGAGTGGCTGCATGTCGACTTCGAAGAGCACCTGCGATCGTTCTGTTTCGATGCCTGCGGCTTCAGAGAGACGGCGGCAGGACTGATCGCTCTGTGACCTTGGGCCTCCCGCGGTCGCGGACCGGTGTCGGGGGAGGGGAGCAGAGGTCATCGTCCCGGCCTGCACCTCGATCTCCGCGGCGCTGACCGCCTCGGCGTACCCCCGCTTGCCGGTCGTGGGCCCGCTGAGCGTGCCAGTCGACTCGATGCTCGACCTGGCCTGCGCGGCCACCGCCGTGGAGGCTCTGGCCGGCACCGGCCCGCCGGTCGGCTGACCGCGCCCGTGTCCGGCTGCTTGGCTGCGGCGTCCGCGGGGCGGACGGGTGAGGCGGGTGAGCGGTGGGGGTGTGTCAGTGCTGGATCAGGCCGCCGACCGGGACGGAGGCGGTGTGGCCGGTGGCCGGAAGGGTCTGTGCCAGAGCGAGGCCGATGTCGACCAGGGAGGAGCGGCGCAGGCCGACGACACCGGAGAGGGAGGTCCAGGCCGATTCGGCGATGTCGCCGTTCGGTTCGGGCCGGAGGCGGCCGCCGGTGATACGGACCCGGTAGAAGATGCCGACGTTGTGGTGCTCGGTTCCGGCGCGTGCGGCGCTGGCGGGGATGAGCCGGGAGTCCACCCCCAGCAGGCGCTCGGTGAGGGCGGTGCAGCCGGTTTCCTCGGCCACCTCGCGGATCACCGTGTCGAAGGGGTCTTCGCCGTGTTCGACCCGGCCGCCCGGGAGGGTCCAGGTGCTGGTGCCTCCCGGTGGTGCGTGACGGGCCAGCAGCACTTTCCCGTCCTGGATGCAGACGGCGTAGGCCGCCAGCCGAGAACTCATCTCCCCACCTCCCTTGGGACCCTATCAACGCCGGACGGTTTGCGCCTGGCCGTGCGGAGCGGAGCCGGACTCGGCTCCGCGGGCCGTGCAGCCGCTTCTGTTTCCGTAGTGCGGGGCTCGAAAGGGGGTGCGTGCAATCAGCCCAGTTGTCGCGTGGGCAGCCCTGGAAGGGGAGCCGGCCCGGATCGGGAGGAGGCTTGGGGGGTGGCACGGTTCCCGTAGCGCGTGTCCGGCGGCGCTGGGCACCGCCTTTGCCGCGGTCCCCGGTTCGATCGTCCGGGCCGTCCCCGCCCGGACGGGGAGCGCCCTGGGTTGTTGTCAGGTGGTCCGCTTCACCGGCTTCTCGACGGGCAGCGCGCCGCCCGCCGGCGTCCTGGACGCTCAGATCGGCGGCGACGGCGCACCGACGGCCGGCGGCTACACCCTGGTGCTGTGGATTGCCGCAGGCATCTGTGTGTGGGCCGCCGCCCTGACCTGGTTCCTGCCCGAGCGGTCGTCCGCCGCCACGTCCGACGCCCCGCGCCGCAGCCCGTAACCCCTTCCGTCCCGTCCCGTCCCGTCAGTGAATGGCTCGGGTGATGCAGACCGGCTTATCCATCGGTGTGCTCACTGAGGGTCAGCCCTGGACGTGATCCTGGTGCGGCACACCACCATGCGGTAGGCCGTCGAAGTGCAGGCCTGACAGGGGATCAGCGGCACCGTCCGGGCCCCTCGCGTCAGCAGTGGCCCTACGCCGTCACAGCCCCGCCGCGCGGGCATCGGCCAATGCCGTGCTGGGCTCCATGGGCCGCGGAACGTGCCCGCGGCACGGCTCGGGACCGCGGTCGGTCCTGGTCGTCAGGCTGTGCGCACCGCCATCACGAGTCCGCTTGCACGAGGCCCACTGCGTCCCACTGCGGCAGTTCACCACCGCCAACTGCATGCGTCCCAACCACACTGTCCAGGCATGAGCCTTGCACGCCTACCTGCGCTGGGGCGGACGCCCCGTCGCCGCCGCGGTCCGAACGACCCGGCGAACCCATGCGCTCACAGCACTAGCCAGCCGAACTGACCAAGGTCTCGAAGCCTGAGCTATCGCAGTAAGACACTGCACGGCCCTCAGCCCCGATGTCGCCGCCGACCGCGTTGGCGGTGTCATCGAGGATGTTGGTGCCACCGTGTTCCAGGCCCGCCCGGTCGAGCTTTTTCGAGGCCTCTATGACCGCATGTGCTGCCGATACGGTGTTATCGGCCCCGGGCGACTGGAGACTCTGTCCGTCACCGGCATCGGCGTCTGCCTCACCGCTTGCCGTGGTGTGCGCCGCGTCCTGCCAGGACCCCAGCTTGGTGCAGTAATCCCGTTGCCAGTCCTTGGCCTGCGCTGGATCGTCGGATGAACAACCGCTCATCAGGACAGCGGCAGTGACAACCGCTGCTGCCCGCTTGACTGCTCGTGTAACCCCACTGCTGTGTTGCAAGGACGTGCCCTCCCCGAAGCTGCCGCCACAGAGTATGGATCACGAAGGTGTCACCTTGCGCAGATTTTCGCGCACCATCAGCACCGAATCGGCGAGCTGCCAGGTGCCGTCCGCTGACCAGCGGTGATACCGCTCGTAGACGGTCCGCCAGGGCCGTACCGCTCCGCCAAGTCCGGCCAGGGCACCCCCGTCCGGGCCCGGAACTCCACCCCGTTGACCACCGTGCGGTGATCGGATCACTGCCCACCGGCGTCAGGGGCGAACAGCGTCAGCATCTCCGGTGTACCGGTCGATCTTGGTGTCGGTCAGGTGGCGGTGGCTCCTTCGGCGGCGGCTGCCGCCTTTGCCAGGAGTGCTGGATCGAACAGCGTGGAGGGGTGGCGCAGCATGTAGGACACTTTGTTGAATGCTCCCGACACTTCCGCGTCGATGAGGGCTGCACCGGTGATCTGTTCCATGGCCCGGCGCTGCTGCCGCATTTCTTCTGGCACCTCGGTCCCGTTCTCGGCGTCGATGCGGGCGGCGTCGCCTCCCGCGGACACGGCCCAGGCCGCGTCGACGACCACCTGCTGCAGGCGGAGGAACTCCGTGGCCGCCTCGTCGAGGTCGGCGCTGCTGTCGAGATAGGAGGCCAGGCAGGAGGCGTGCAGAGCGGCGGAGCTCATGCCCTGGCCGTAGACCGGGTTGAAGGACGCCACGGCGTCCCCCATGCTGACCAGACGCGCCGGCAGGCGGCCGGCCTCGGTGAAGTGACGCCGCCTGGTCTCCGCCTGGTGGTACGTCACCACGTCACGAGTGACGTCGCCGCTGGTGATCTCGCTGAAGTTCGGGGGCAGTGTGGCGCACTTCGCGCGAAACTCGTCGATCGTCCTGCCAGGCCGGTTGTCGCCGTAGCCCATCAGCATGACGAGCCACTGCTGCCCTTCGATCGCGGTCGCCGCCGCGACGGACACTCCGCCCGACGGGTACTGGGGTGTGAACAGTTGCAGCACGGTCGCCACTTCCAGCTCCGGGAACTTCGCCGGGCGCTCGAACAGGGCGGTCGCGTAGTTGACCGGGACTGCGAGCCGTTCGAGTCGGGGCTGGTCGTAACCGTCCTGCCCGAGCCAGTGCGAAAGCTTGCTGGAGCGTCCCATCGCGTCCACGACGAAGTCCGCTGCGAGGACACCCTCCGTCCGCGTGCCCTGATCGTCTGTTGCGGCTTCGGCGAAGCGCACGCCGGTGACGGCACCGTCGCCGTACCGCAGCCCCGTCGCCTGCGCCCGCAGGACCGACACATGGGGCAGGGCGGTGACCCGGTCCCGGACGAGAGTCTCCAGCAGAGGACGCCCGACCGCGAGGAATTGGTGGTCCACGCCGTCCGGCGCCTGCCGGATGTCGTCGTAGCCGACGAACTGTTTGTCGGGTCCGACGAGCGAGGCGCCCCGGTCCTGTGCCTCCTGTGAAACGCCGGGAAGCCACCGCTCGATCCACCGCCGGCCGGCCGGCAGCAGTGTGTGCACCTGCTGGTCCTGGGGCACCCCGGAGCGCGACTGGGCCTGTGCCGATATGTCGTCGGGCTCGACGATGACGACCTTGCGCGCGCGGTCGGAAAGCACCCGTGCCGCGAAAAGCCCCGCGATGCTCCCACCCATCACGCACGCAGTGTCGAACAGGACAGGTGCGTCGTGCGGCGGCTCAGCGTCGACAAGACTCTCGAAGAGAGTCACCACGGATTCGGACACCGAAAACTCCAGTCGGTGAGTGGAACGGACCTGGACAGGCGGATCAGCGCCCAGGCAGTCGGAATCAGGACCCGAAGGTCCCGCGGGACCCGCTCGTCCCCCGGGAGGGCGGGTGCCGTCCGTTCATGATCACAGGGCCCGGACGCCGGCGGCTTGTACCGGCCGGCCGCGTGCGTTGTACTTCCGTGCCACCCGGGGGCCGGGCCGCACGGTGAGCCTGGCCGGAGGCGGTGGGCCGGGGCGGAGTAGCTTGAACTGGATGAACACCGAAGCCAGCCTGTCTCCCTGGCGGGTCGGGGACCCCTCGACACCCGTGCTCGACATCACCGTGCCGTACGCGCGCGAGAACCGGAACCGTGTGCTGCTCTCGGAGTGGCGGCGTCAGGGCGGCGAGCGGGTGCCGGCGCCGCCCATGCGGCTGCCGCGGCACAGCGAAGGGACCTACCGCGCTCGCATCTGGAAGCAGAACCTCCTCGACTTCTTCCTCGAGGACCAGTACAGCGACGCGGTCGCGGGGAGCACCGGGGGCCCGGGCGGGCACCTCGAGGACCGGATCGTGACGAGCGTGACGCTCAGTGGTGAGTGGCGCTTCGCCACCCGGAGCCAGCGAGCCACGGCGGCGGCCGGAATGCTGTGCGTGCGAAGGAACGAGGACCCGTGGGACTTCGAGGTCGCCCGGGGCACCCGGGCGATCACCCTGGTCCTTCCCGCCAGCGAAATCCGGTTCCCCGTGAACACGCGGGCGGTCACCGCAGCACAGGCGTCGCCCGCCGCGGCTCTTCTGCTCGCTCAGCTCCGTCTCTGGGCGGAACTGGCGGACGGACTCGGTGCCGCCGCCGGAGCCGCCCGCAACGCGGCTCTGGAGCTGTTCAGAGGGCTGATGAACGAGCAGGTCATCGACGACGCGGAGTTCGCACCGGCGCTCCTCAGGGCGGCGATGGACCACATCGAGACCCGGCTGCTCGCCGATTCCGACCTCAACCCCCGGGGGATAGCGGCGGCCCTGAACGTGTCCGTCCGCACCCTCTACCGCGCATTCGGTCAGGGGGGCACGTCGTCGGTCATGGGATACGTGCGCGAACGCCGTCTCGAACGCGCCAGGGCAGAGTTGCTCTCGACACGTCTGACCGTGTCCGAGATCGCCGCTCGCTGGCACTTCACCGACAGCAGCCATTTCGTCAAGGCGTACAAGAAACGGTTCGCCGAGACTCCCACCGCGGGCCGGTAGGCCTTTCCAGGCTTTGGCAGCGCATCGCAGACCGGGAGCCGGTTCCACAAGACCATGACCTGTCGGTGACCGCGCAGATGCCGCACCGGCACGGCTTCAGCCACCGACTTCCCGCCCGGCGGGCGGTGGAGCGCAACGAGGAGGCCGTCACCGGCTGGGTGAAGGAGACGTGGCCGCAGGTGGAAGCACCGCGGCGGCGCTCGTAACCATTTCCATGAACTATGAATACAAAAACGTATACTTCGAGCATGAGTCGTGGGACGACCTCGACGCGGACGAGGACCCCCGCCAGCTCTTCGGACTCGACGAGTTGACCTTCGGCACCCGCAATGGTCTGTGGCCGATCGCGAGTACCGACCGGGGCGAAACCATCTTCCTTGTCGCTGACCCCGATGCTCCTGGTGAGCTACCACGAAACCTGGGCAGAACACCACATGAGTTTCGCGGAATGGCTCTACCGCTACCTCATCGGCGAAGACATGAGCGGGCCCAACAGCGCAGCTTTCTACCCCGGCCCCGTGCAGTTGCAGCAGCTTCCGATGTCCGCTGACGAACGCCCCAAACCTTGGTACGGCCCCAGACCGCGGCATGTGAGGGGCCACCACCGCCCTCATCGCAGCAGCAGCCCAATGAGATCACTTCCAAGGACCGAGGCGACGGGCGGACGGCAGAGAAGTGGGAGCAACAGGGGGCAACTCGATCGTCCGGCTGTAGCGAGCGGTGAAGTCCACGTGCGCGGCGAGGAGGCCCCTATCCTTGACGGCCCACCGCCGACAACCGCTCGCCCCGCCGCTGGAACTGCATCACCGCCGCAGCACCTGGCTGGACTCGATCCTCGTGATGACGACAGCGGCGTATGTGTGGCGGCGCCCGACGTGTCGGGGAGACTGCTTGTCGCTTCAGGACGCGAGGCGCTCCCCATGGCCGACATCGTCACCCGTCCCGGTGCGCGGGTCCTGATGCGTCGCCTTCCGTCGTCAGGGCGGCCCGCACCCGCTGCTCCTCGCGAGCGGGGCCGACGTCCTGTTCCAGGGGCGTGCGGCTCACGGCTGTCGCGAGGTCCTCCAAGGCCCGTTTCTGGAGTTGCGCCTCGCGCCGCAAGACCGGGCTCCCGTTGCCGGCGGCGGCGTCCTCCCACGCGTGGAGCGCCTCTTCCAGGCGTCCCCAGTCCGGATTCCTGTGCTCGCGCACGGCGGCTGCTGCCTTCGCGGTGTCCGTCTCCAGGGCCTCGGCGAATCGCTCCGCCTCGGGGGCGAAATGGCTGTCGGCCCGCGGGACGTGACTCTCCACGAGCATCGCTGCCCGGCCGAACCCCTTGAGTGCCTCCTGCGCCTCGTGCGCCTCGCGTGACGTCAGACCCCTGGGTCGGACCGGTTCCTGCCTTGCCCGGTCGTATGCCTCCTGCCAGGCGGCATGTGCCTCCCTGCTCTCCAGCAGCGCCCTGCGCATGCCGGCTTGATGCTCACGGGTCGGTTCGGCGTAGTTGCGGAGCACCGCGGCCGCGTAGCGGCCGTCGGCGGCGAGCCAGTCCGCGAGCCGACTCGGCAGCCGGGGTGTCTCCCATGCGGGAAAGACCACGTACGCCAGCATTGCCAGGGCCCCGCCCAGCAGGGTGAGCACGACCCGCTCCGGGACTGTCTGTTCCCATGCCTGGCCGCCCATGCCGAGCAGGAAGACGACGTACGCGGCGGTGAAGCACTGGGAGTAGGCGTAGCCGGTACGGTTCAGCGTGTACGACAGGCCCGCCGAGACCACCGCCAGCGCGCCGGACACATGGGCGTCCGTGCCCAGGGCCCGCACCACGCCGGTGGCGAGTGCGACCCCCGCCAGGGTCCCGGCGAGACGGGCCACCGCACGCGCGTACGTCCGGTGGAAGTCCGGCCGCATCACCATCACCGAGGCGATGGGCGCCCAGTAGCCGTGGCCCAGGGGCAGCCGGGTGGCGATCAGATCACCGAGTGTGGCCACCGCCGCCAGGCGGACGGCGTGCCGGAACACGGGCGAGTCCCCGCGGACCTCACGGCGGACCGCCCGGACGACGACCGGGACCAGCCGGAGCAGTGTCGGGCGTACCAGGAACTGAGCGTCGGCGGGGCCGGGCGGCGTGGGTTTTCTCCCCTGCGCGCAGCCGCTCCCGGCGATCTCCAACGCCTCGCCGAGCAGTTCCACGAGCCGCTCGGCGGCTTGCCGCGCGGGGCCCTCCAGCACCTCGTGCTCCTCGTCGACGCGCAGGACGTCCGTGCTCTCGGGCCGCACCTCGGCGGGAGTGCCGCGTCGGATCGAACGGGCGGCGGCATCCAGGACGTCGGCGGCCGCATCGAGCAACTCCCGCGCGCGGTCCCGCCCCGGTCCTTCCGCCGGGGCGCCCACGTCCGGGTCGGCGAGCGCCGCGACCACCGGCAGAATGCGCTCGGCGAGTCCCCGGGGACCGTGCAGGACGGGGGGACGGGTGCGGGCCTGCGACGGTGTGACAGCGGCCGCGTCCCGGGCCGTCATCAACGGTTCTGCGTCGAACGGTGCGGTCGGGTCGTGCCGCAGCCGGCGGGCGTAGTCCGCGACGGCGGCCAGGGCGTCGGCGAGCGCGTCACGATGCGCTCCCCAGCGACGGATCGGGAACAGCAAGATCAACACGGCCTGCGTCACGCCCCCGAGTGCGATGACCCCGGCGTGCTCCAGGGCTCGCCCGGTGCTCGTGGGCAAGGTGATGGTCACCAGCATGCTGCCCACGGTCGTCGCTGCGACGGTCCCAGCGGTCGATCCGACGGCCCACGCCGTTCCCGCGGCGAAGGCCCATACGGCCAGCAGCGGCAGGAATGTCAGGAGTCGTCCCGCCGCCAGGTAGCCCACGAAGGTGCTGAGCGCCAGACCCGCGCCCGCGCCGAGCGCGATCACCTTGCGTGGACGCCAGCTGCGCTGGAAGGTGGCCCCACCCGCGGAGTAGGCGCCGAGGGCGGCGGACGCGGCATACGCGGGGGAGACCAGCCACAGGGCCGGTCCGACCACGATTGCTATTCCAGCGGCCGCACGCAGCGCGAGCAGGGGCTCCAGCCGGGTCTCCTCGATCGTGAGCCCGGATCGTACGACCTCCCCGAAGGCCCGCAACCACGTCACGGGTGTCCGCCCGGTCGGAACGCCCTGCCATGACGCGTCGGCCTGGTCGGGGTGCGGCAAGCGTCGGGCAGGAGAGCCTCCCACACGGCCCGCGAACCGGCCGGGGCCCGCAGCCGCTGGACGGGGTGCTGCCACTGCGAACTCTGCTCCGCGTCCGGCGTCCTTCCCCCGGGCCGGAGCGCGGGCAATCGCCGTTGGTGCAGTTCCGGCCGGAGCACGGCGATCGCCCCCGGCCCCGTCCGGGGGACGGGCGGCTTTTCACCCGTCCCTCGGACCGGTCCAGGGGGGACAGGGGGCGCGGCGGCCCCGGGTCTCTTACCGCTTGTGGCCATTGCCGTGCCCGTCCGGGTGCAGGACCACCTTGGTCCAGCCGTCGTCGCGGGCGTCGAAGTGCTCGTAGGCGGTGGGGGCCTCGTCCAGGCTGAGTTCGTGGGAGACCACGAAGCTCGGCTTGGCCTTCCCGCCGGCGATCAGGTCCCGCAGGGCCCGGTTGTACCTTTTCACCGGTGCCTGCCCGGTTCCCATGCGCTGGCCCTTGAACCACATCAGGCCGAAGTCGATCGGGACTTTGCCCTGGGCCTCCAGCTCGCCCTGGGCCTCCGCGCCGCCGGGGTCCTGGGGCAGGAACACGCCCACCACGCCGATGTCGCCCGTGAACCTGACCGAGTCGATCAGGCCGTTGAGCGTGAGGCTGGCGTCCTCGTGCCCCTGGGGGTCGTGTGCCTGGTAGCCGACGCATTCGCAGCCGTTGTCGGCGCCCAGACCGAGGGTGGCCTCCTTGACGACCTCCGCCGGGTCCTGTTCGGCGGTGTTGATCGGGATGGCCCCGAGCTCCTCCGCCTTGCGCAGCCGGTCGGGCTGGTGGTCGGCCGTCCAGACGCGGCCCGCCCCCTTGAGGAGGGCGGAGTAGGTCGCCATCAGCCCGACGGGACCGGCCCCGAAGACGATGGTCTGGTCACCCGGCTTGACGTGGGCCATCTCGGTGGCGTGATAGCCGGTGGGGAAGATGTCGGCGAGCATCACGTAGTCGCTCTGCCGCTCGGCGGCGTCCTCGCCCAGGCGCAGTGCGTTGAAGTCCCCGTAGGGCACGCGCAGCAGTTCCGCCTGGCCGCCCTGGTAGGGGCCCATCTCGGCGAATCCGTAGGCGGCTCCCGCGAGGGCCGGTTCCGGCTGCATGGTCAGGCAGTAATTGGTCAGACCCCGCTCGCACTGCTTGCAGAAGCCGCAGGCGATGTTGAAGGGCAGGACCACGTACTCGCCGACCTGGACCTTTCGGACGGCCGAGCCGACCTCCACCACCTGGCCCATGTTCTCGTGTCCCAGGGTGCGGCCGGACTCGAACGAGGTGCGCCCCTCGTACATGTGCAGGTCCGAACCGCAGATGTTGGTGGTGGTGATCTTGACGATGATGTCGCAGGGGTGCTCGATCTTCGCGTCCGGTACGTCCTTCACCGTGACCGTGCGCGGGCCTTCGTATACTGCTGCTCTCATGATGACTCCCCTTGATGTCGCGGCAGGGCGATGCTGGAGAGGGCGCGAAGAGCCTGATCACCGGGAGTGCTGCGACGGGTCCGGGGCTCCGGCACGCCTTCATGGGCCGTCCACCTTCGTCAGGCGGAACGGTCGTTTTGCCGCCGCCCTCGCCAGGCGGAGCTCGGCGCTCCGACGGCGTTGCATCCGGGTCCCCGTCGGCCCCCGGGGCGAAACAACCAGGCACCGACCGATCAGCGGAATCTCCGGGCCCGGACGACCACCGGCCGGCGGCACATCTCCGACTGAGGTCACCGGCTAGTCACCGCGGTCGTCTCGCAGCATGCTGCGACGCTCCTGCTCGCGCTTTGAGTAGGCGGCTGCCCGGATCGCCTCGTCGCTCTCCAGGCCCGATCCCAGCGCGCCGCCCACCGTGGCGACCGAAGCGACGAACCAGGACAACGTCCAGTAGTCCGTGGCGTGCAGCGGGCTTCGTGTCATGGAAGCGAACAGCCGGTCGTTGAGGATGAACAGCGCCCACACCAAGTTGATGAGCACCAGACCCGCGTAGCAGACGATCACCCCGATACCTACGGTCACAACCGTCGAGGCGTTGTAGAGAGCCGCCCTCTTCCTCGCCTCCGGCGAAACCTCATCCGCTCGATGCCACAGGTTCGCGTCCACGATCAGCCAGCCGATCATGAGCGCGACGGATCCGACCATGGCGATCACCAGGCGTGGCGTGCTCAGGGAAGTGGCCAGGGCCCAGACGGTGGAGTTCACCGTGGCGACTGCTCCCGTGGCGAGTGCGGCGGCCAGGGCTTTCGACAAGCCCGGCACCAAGCGCCACGGCCGGTTGGCGCGGACCATACCGCCGAGCACCCTCAGGTAACCGCGCGGCCCCCTGACGACGTACCGCAGATCAGCGATCTCCTCCTCACCGACCCGGCCTGGACGGATGGGTGCTAGACGACCGATGAAGGGCCCCCGCAGCGGCTGGCTTCCCGGAGGCTCCTCAGGTCCAGTGGCCTGTGGGCCCGCCAAGCTGAGCACGGCTTCTTCCACGGCCTGCCGGGCCCTTGTCTGCAGCCGGAAGCCTCCCAGCGTGGGAAGGGACAGCAGCGCCAGGCCGTGTTCGTGACTCAGATCCACCACGAGCTTGCGCCCGTGCGAGTGCAGCGGAAGGTCGGTGAGGGCCACGACGACGTCCCAGTTCTCCTCACTTCCGCGGTCCATGATCCGGCGCGTCAATGTGGACAGGTCCTCGGTCCCCGCGGTGAAGGGCTCACTGACCACCTCGACGGCGAACCGTCGTCCCTGGCCCGACCTGTCGGCGAGCCGGTCAGGAAGGATCCGGGCCATGCGCCTCGCGATCTCCGTCGGCGCATCCGGATCCGCCAGAAGAGCCACGACCATAACGTCCTGTGGCGACACCCGCATGCCTCCTCGCGTCGGCTACTCCGCGATCGCGAGTGCCCACAGGATGCCCCGGAGTAACGCCGACGCCGCGTGACACACAGGCCCCCCGCCGGCAGGCGCGGGCGGTACGGTCGGATCCGGTGACGGCTCCTGTCGCGCGGTTCGCGGCGTGATCGGGTAGTCAGGAACGGTGAACAAGGACGCGACCGACCCCTTCGTACATGTCCGGGGCGCCGGTGAGAACAACCTGCGGAACATCGACGTCGACGTTCCGCGGGACGCGATGGTCGCCTTCACCGGCGTCTCCGGCTCGGGCAAGTCCTCGCTCGCGTTCGGCACGCTCTACGCGGAGGCCCAGCGGCGCTACTTCGAGTCCGTGGCACCGTACGCCCGCAGGCTGTTGCAACAGGTCGGCGCACCGCACGTGCAGGAAATCACCGGACTGCCACCCGCCGTAGCCCTGCAGCAGCGACGCGGGGCGGCCAGCTCGCGCTCGACGGTCGGCACCATCACCACGCTGTCCAATCTGCTGCGCATCCTGTACTCCCGCGCCGGCACCTATCCGCCCCGGGCCGCACGGCTGGAAGCCGAGTCGTTCTCACCCAACACCACGGCCGGCGCCTGCCCGCAGTGCCACGGCCTGGGCGTCGTGCACGACGTCGCCGAGGACCTGCTCGTCCCGGACCCCTCGCTGAGCATCCGCGAGGGGGCGATCGCCGCCTGGCCGGGCGCCTGGCAGGGCGCCAACCTGCGCAGTGTCGTGCGCGGCCTGGGCATCGACATCGACCGACCGTGGCGCAGGCTCAGGAAAAGGGACCGGGACTGGCTGCTGTACACGGACGAGCAGCCCTCCGTGTACATCGAGTCGGAGGAGGACCGCGTCGACTACGGCTACCAGGGCAAGTTCTGGAGCGCCCGCAAGCACGTCATGCACGTCCTCGCCGACTCCAAGAGCGAGAAGATGCGCGAACGGGCGCTCCGGTTCGTCAGGAGCGTCCCCTGCCCCGAGTGCCACGGCAGCGGACTACGGCCCGAGGCGCTCGCCGTGACCTTCGCCGGACGTTCCATCGCCGAGATCAACGCGATGCCGCTCACCGAGGTCCTGGCGCTGCTGCGGCCCGTCGCGGGGCGGTCCGAGGCCGACGCCACCACCTCGACCGCCCGATCCGGGGAGACGACCGAGGTCGCGGTCCGGATCTGCGGCGATCTGGTCGCGCGGATCGATGTGCTGCTCGACCTGGGCCTCGGATATCTCAGCCTCGGGCGCCGCTCGACGACCCTGTCGCCGGGCGAGGCGCAGCGCCTGCGGATCGCCACCCAGCTGCGCTCGGGGCTGTTCGGCGTCGTCTACGTCCTCGACGAACCCTCCGCGGGCCTGCACCCGGCTGACGCGGAACCGCTGCTGGAGGTACTGGACCGCCTCAAGGCGGCGGGCAACTCACTGTTCGTCGTGGAGCACGACATGGACGTCGTACGGCGGGCGGACTGGGTGGTCGACATCGGCCCCGGTGCGGGCGAGGGGGGCGGACGCGTGCTGTACAGCGGCCCGGTCGCCGGTCTCGAGCGGGTCGGGGAGTCGGCGACGGGCCAGTACCTGTTCGGGCGCGCCCAGCCGCCCGACCACCGCCCGCGCGCACCGCACGGCTGGCTGCACCTGCGCGGCGTCTCCCGCCACAATCTGCGCGACGTGTCCGTCGACGTACCGCTCTGCGTGCTGACCGCGGTGACGGGCGTGTCCGGTTCGGGGAAGTCGACGCTGGTGACGCAGGTGCTCGCCGAGGTCGTCCGCGGCCACCTCGGACTCGTACCCGAGGAGCCCGACGAGGCGCAGCTGGAGGTCGACGTCCAGGACGCGTCGGGGGTCGAGTCGTTCGACCGGCTGGTCCGGGTGGACCAACGGCCCATCGGCCGGACACCCCGGTCCAATCTGGCCACGTACACCGGGATGTTCGACGCGGTACGCAAGCTGTACGCGGCGACGGACGAGGCCAGGGCGCGCGGCTACTCGGCCGGGCGGTTCTCCTTCAACGTGCCCGAAGGGCGGTGCGAGACCTGCCAGGGCGAAGGATTCGTCGCGGTGGAACTGCTGTTCCTGCCCGGCACCTACGCGCCGTGTCCGACCTGCGAAGGCGCTCGGTACAACGCCGAAACGCTGGAGGTCACCTATCGCGGCAGGAACATCGCGGAAGTGCTGGCGCTGTCCGTCGACGCCGCCGCCGAGTTCCTGTCCGCCGTCCCGGCGGCCTTCCGCAGTCTGGAGACCTTGCGCGAGGTGGGGCTGGGGTACCTGCGGCTGGGCCAGCCCGCGACGGAACTCAGCGGCGGTGAGGCGCAACGCATCAAACTGGCCACCGAACTGCAACGAGCCCGCCGCGGGCACGCGCTCTACCTGCTCGACGAGCCGACGGCGGGGCTGCACCCCTCGGACATCGCGCTGCTGCTGCGACAGCTGCACCGGCTCGTCGACGCGGGCAACACGGTCGTCCTCGTCGAGCACGACCTGGACACGATCGCCACCGCCGACTGGGTCATCGACCTCGGTCCGGGCGGCGGCGACGCGGGCGGGCGGGTGGTCGCGGCGGGACCGCCGGCCAAGGTGGCGAGGGCCCGCCGCAGCGCCACCGCGCCCTATCTCGCGGCCCGGCTCGCGCGCTCCTGACGACAGCGTGAGGGGCTGTGTACCGGTCAGCCGGCTGCGGGCGCATCGTCGCGCGCGTCGCCATGCGGCATTCCGGCTTGTGGCGGACAGTGCCCTCGAGGTGCAACAGGGCAGCCTGCCCGACTTCCACTGACACCGCTCGCGCAAGAGCCGAAGTGAGGCATCAGCCCGGTCCACCCAGCACGATCTTCCACACTCGGGTCGCCACCTGGAGGTTCAGCCGGTCCTCGACGTTCGTCAGGTCGTGGCCGCTGATGTTGCGGATGCGCTGGAGCCGATAGCGCAGCGTGCTGCGGTGGATCGTGAGGGAGTCGGCGGTCTCGTCGTAGTTGCCGCCGCAGTCGAAGTACCGGGACAGGGTCTCCACCATGGTCGCGTGGTGCCGCAAGTCGTAGTCGATGAGCTGCCCGAGCCACTCCTGGACGAACGTCTCCAGTTCCCGCTGACCGCTGCCGGGGCCCAGGATGCGGTAGAGACCGAGCTCGTCGAAGAACGACGTGCCGTAGCGCTCGCGGGAGCGGCGGCGCACGTCCAGGGCACGCTGCGCCTCCAGGTAGTGCTGGGGGATGTCGTCCACGGAGTCGCAAGGGGCGCTCACTCCGATCGTCCCGGCCCGTGTCCCGCTCTCCCGGGCGAGCGCCTCGTACAACGCGCGGGCGTGCGGCCTGTCGCTGGTGATGAGGGCGACATGGTCGGAGCGGCGGGCCAGCAGCGAGCGCATGCCCACCGCAGCGGCCGCCCGGCCCACGGTCTGCGCGAAGGAATCGTCCGCTGTCCGGTCCGACCACCGCACCACGACTATGTAGTGGCTGCCGTGCAGGTCGTGTCCGACTGCCTCGGACCGGGCGTAGGCGCTCGGCTCGTCCGTCCCGGCCAGGAGGTCGTCGGCCAGCTCGCGGTGCAGCCTCAGCTCCACTTCGGCCAGATTGCGCAGGTGCGTCAGCTCCAGGGCGAGCGACGTGGCGGCGTGTCCGAGCGCGAGGACGGTGTGCTCGTCGGCCTCGTCCCGGGTGTCGACCAGGGCCAGCACGCCCAGGATCTCGCCGTGCGGGCGGACGAGGGTGAGCAGCCGATCCCTTATCCGTACCGGCCCTGCCTCTTTGGCGGCGGCGTGCAGCATGTCTTCCTGGCGTACGGGGTCCGGTTCGGGATAGGGGACGGGGCGGCCGGGACCGGTCCAGGACCTCAGTCGGCCGAAGCGGTCCTCGACCAGCGCGGGAAGTCCTGTGAGTCCGTGCAGTGCACGGGTGACAGCTTCCTCGCCGCCGCCCGAGGCGGCGACGTCGGCCATGAGAGCGTGAACGGCTCGCTCGTAGCCCAGCTCGGCCCTCACGGAGATCAGCTTGTGCTGGAGGGCTGTGCGTTCCTCCCTCAGCCGGCGCGCCTCCAGCGCGTCCTCGCGTCGGCGGCGGTGTGCGGAGGCGACCGACAACGCGGCAGCGGTGTGCCGGACGAGCATGGCGAGCAGGGATTGCTCGATCCTGGTGGGCCGGGAGCGGGAGGTGACCACGAGGTAGCCGTGGAGGGCCCCAGGTCCGCGGAGCCCCAGGGCCCGGCCCCAGGGCCTGCCGGCTACGGTCACGATGCCGTCCTGCCCGGCCAGCTCCCGCACCCTTCGGTTCACGGCCGAGGCATGCGGCTGCCTGTTCCCCGGGCTGGGGACCAGGTCGCCGGCCACCTCGAGGTATCCGGCCTCGGCTCTGTACGGCCCCGCGGCGGCCATGTGGTCCATGGCCAGGCGCAGGATCTCGCCTTCGTCCGGAGCATCGAACTGGGCACGGGAGAGCGCGGCCAGTTCGTGCAGGGCATGGTCGGCCGGGGGCCGAGCGGGCAGGCGGGGCCCGCTGTGCGCGGCCCTGGGGTGCCGCTCGGCGCCGGCCCGCGGCAGGCTGCCCTTCCGGTCGGAGAAGTGGTGGTACGGGCCGTACGCCCGACTGCCGGCCATGGGATCACTCCGTCCTGCGGAGGTTAACGGCTTTCTCGCGTACCCGCTCCCGGGCGGGCTACCCGATATGTGCGGGTTCTCTCTCTCGTCCTCGTGGGGTGATCGGACCCGTGTATTCCTGACTTGCCAGGTGCAGGCGTGGAGCCGCCCGGTTCGTCACCCTGGGACGTGCTCGAGACCCTCCGTGCACACCGGTGGGACATTGTGCAAGTCCACTTCTGTCTGACCGAACGTGCTCCGGAGAGTCGACGCAATCGCTGTACCGGGAGGAATTCCTCATGGCCAAGGCAGTGGGCATCGACCTGGGCACCACCAACTCGGTGATCGCTGTGTGGGAGGGCGGCGAGCCGTCCGTCGTGCCCAACAGCGAGGGCAACCGCACGACGCCGTCCGTGGTGGCCTTCACCGACACCGGGGAACGTCTGGTGGGCCAGCTGGCCCGGCGCCAGGCGATCCTCAACCCCAAGGGCACCATCTACTCGGCCAAGCGGTTCATCGGCCGGCACTTCGACGAGATTTCCGACGAGGCCAGGGCGGTGGCGTACGACGTCGTCGAGGGCGACGGCGGGGCGGCCCGTTTCAAAGTGCGCGACAAGCTGTACGCGCCTGAGGAGATCAGCGCACAGGTGCTGCGCAAACTGGCCGACGACGCGTCCAAGCAGCTGGGGGAGCGGGTCACGGAGGCGGTCATCACGGTGCCCGCCTACTTCAACGACGCTCAGCGCACCGCCACCAAGGACGCCGGACGGATCGCCGGACTGGAGGTGCTGCGGATCATCAACGAGCCGACGGCGGCCGCCCTCGCGTACGGCATGGACAAGAAGGAGCACGAGACCGTCCTCGTCTTCGACCTGGGCGGCGGCACCTTCGACGTGAGCATCCTCGACGTCGGCGACGGCGTGGTGGAGGTGCGCTCCACCGCCGGTGACAGCCACCTGGGCGGCGACGACTTCGACCGGCGTCTGGTGGACTACCTCGCGGACGACTTCCAGAAGGAGAACGGCATCGACCTGCGCAAGGACCCGCAGGCGCTGCAACGACTGTTCGAGGCGGCGGAGAAGGCCAAGACCGAGCTCAGTTCTGTGACGCAGACGCAGGTCAGCCTGCCATTCATCACCGCCGACGCCTCGGGCCCCAAGCACCTCACCGACTCGATCATGCGGTCCACCTTCGAGCAGATAACCAGCGACCTGGTGGAGCGCTGCCTCGGACCGGTGCAGCAGGCGATGGCCGACGCGAAGGTCGGCGAGAGCGACATCGACGAGGTCATCCTCGTCGGCGGTTCCACCCGCATTCCCGCCGTCCAGACTCTGGTCCGCCGGCTGACCGGCGGCAAGGACCCCAACATGAGCGTCAACCCCGACGAGGTCGTGGCCCTGGGCGCCGCGATCCAGGCCGGGGTGCTCAAGGGCGAGGTCAAGGACGTCCTGCTGCTCGACGTGACACCCTTGTCGCTGGGCGTGGAGACGCGCGGCGGAGTGATGACGAAGATCATCGAGCGGAACACCACCATTCCGGTGCGCCGCAGCGAGACCTTCTCCACCGCCGAGGACAACCAGCCGGCCGTCGATGTGGTGGTCCTCCAGGGCGAGCGCGAGCGGGCCGCCGACAACCGGGTCCTTGGCCGGTTCCAGCTCACGGACATCCGGCCGGCGCCGCGAGGCGAAGCGCAGATCGAAGTCACCTTCGACATCGACGCCAACGGCATCCTCAACGTCACCGCACGGGACAAGGACACCGGCAAGGAACAAGGCATCACCATCAGCGAGAGCTCCAATCTGGACCGCGGTGAGGTCGAACGCATGGTTCAGGAGGCCGAACGCAACCGGGGCCAGGACCAGGCACTCCGCGAGGCCGTCGACGCCCGCAACGAACTCGACGCCGTCGCGTACCAGGTCGAGAAGCGTCTCGCCGAACTGGGAGACGCGGCGCCCGCGCACGAGAAGGCACGTGCGGAGATGCTCGTGTCCGACGCCCGGGCGGCGGTCGAGGAGGAGGCGGGTGTGGAGCGCGTGCGGCCTCTGACCTCCGAACTCCAGCAGGTACTCGCCGGGCTGACGGCCCATCAGGGCGCCGCCACGGACGGCGGTCCCGGCCAGGACACCGCCACCGGCGGTCCCACGAGCGACGGTGACGATGATGTCATCGACGCCGAGTTCGACAAGGGCTGAGGCGCGCCATGCCCATCCACCCCCAGGAACCCGACCGGCCTGCGTCCGATCCGGGCGCCCGGGCCCCGGAAGGCGCCGGACCCGCTCCCCACGGGGATGCGCCCCGACCGGGCCCGCCCCCGCCCGAAGCGGCGAGCGGCGAAGCGGGGCCCGACGCCGCCGGCCCCGCGCCTGCCGAGGACGAGTACACGACCGCGATCCAGGAACTGGAGGACCGCTGGCGGCGCGCGCTCGCCGACCTCGACAACCTTCGCAAGCGTCACGCCAGGGAACTGGAGCGCGAGCGGGCGGTCGAGCGGTCCCGCACGGCCGCCGCCTTCCTGCCCGTCCTCGACAACCTCGAACTCGCCCTGACCCATGCCGGCGCCGATCCGGATGCGATCGTGGAGGGCGTCCGGGCCGTACGCGACCAGGCGGTCAACGTCCTCGATCTGCTCGGCTACCCGCGGCACGCGGAGAGCGGTGTCGCCTTCGACCCGGCCCGGCACGAGGTGGTCGGTGTCGTCCAGGACCCCGACGCCCCACCGGGCACGGTCGTCGAGGTGCTGCGCCCCGGCTACGGGGACGGTGAGCGGCAGCTCAGGCCGGCCGCCGTGACCGTCGCCAAGCGGGAGTGACCGGTGATGGCACGCGACTTCTACGAGGTGCTGGGTGTGCCGCGGACCGCGAGCCAGGACGAGATCCAGCAGGCATATCGCAAACTCGCCCGTAAGTACCACCCGGACGTCAACAAGGACCCCGGGGCGGAGGAGCACTTCAAGGACCTCAACGAGGCATACAGCGTTCTGTCCGATCCCAAGACCCGGGCCCGCTACGACCGCTTCGGCGAGGACTTCCGCAAGATCCCCGAGGACTTCGACGAACGGGTCGCGGCCGGATCGGGCGGCGGCTTCCGCGGTCGGCGGACCGCGGGCGCGGGCGGCCCCCGCGTCCGTTACACCACCGGCTTCGGCGACGACTTCGCAGCGGAGGGCATCGACATCGAGGACCTGCTCGGCTCCATGTTCGGAACCGGTGCCGCCCGGGGCGGCGTCCCCGGAGCGGACCAGGAGGCCGAACTGCCGCTCACCGTGGAGGAGGCCTACCGGGGCGGCCGTCGCACCGTCACACTCGCCGGCCCCGCCGGGCAGCCGCGGCGGTACGAGGTCGACGTGCCGCCAGGTGTCACCGACGGGCAGCGCATCCGGCTGGCGGGCGAGGGCGGCCAGGGCAGTGGTGACGCGGCCGCGGGCGACCTGTACCTGCGGGCGCGTATCCAGCCCCACCCCCGGTTCCGGCTGGACGGCCGTGACGTGCACGTCCAGGTCCCGGTCGCCCCGTGGGAGGCGGCCCTGGGTGCGACCGTACCGGTGCCCACACCCGGCGGCGGCACGGCGAAGGTCACGGTGCCCGCGGGCTCGTCCAGCGGCCGGCGGCTGCGGCTGCGCGGCGAGGGCATGCCGAACCCGCGGGGCGCGAACGGCGACCTGTACGCCGAACTCCGCATCATGGTGCCTCCCGTCCTCGGCGACCGGGAGCGCGAACTGTTCGAGGAACTTGCCGCCACTTCCTCGTTCGACCCCAGGAGGACGCGATGAACGACCGACCCGCGGGAGCGGGAGGCATCGGCCGGGCCGGCAAGGGCGCCCGTCCGGTACGAACGGGCGCCGACATCACCGCCGCGACGGCAGTCCGGTACGCGCTCGTGCCCGTCCCCAGGCTCTCCCTGGCCGCCGTGGCCCTTCGCTCGGGCCTCCACCCCGATCTGATCCGCCGGTTCGTCGCCCTCGGCCTGGTCGACGCCGAACGCGACTCCGCGGGGCGACTGGTGTTCGACCCCACGGCCCCGGCGGTTCTCGCCCGCATCCAGCGGCTGCGCACCGGGCTCTGCCTCAACTACGCATCCATCGGCCTGGTGCTCGACCTGCTCGACCGCATCAGCCTGCTCGAAGCCGCCCTGCGCGGCCGCGGCACGAGGAGTGAAACACCCCCATGGACATGAACCGTCTCACCCAGAAGTCACAGGAAGCCCTCCAGGAGGCCCAGAGCGCGGCCGTCGGCATGGGGCACACCGAGGTCGACGGGGAACACCTGCTGCTCGCGCTTCTCGATCAGGAGGACGGTCTGATCCCGCGGTTGCTGCAACAGGCCGGCACCGACCCGGCGGAGCTGCGCGCGACCGTGCGCGAGGAACTCTCCCGCCGCCCGAAGGTCACCGGTCCCGGCGCGGCACCCGGCCAGGTCTTCGTCACCCAGCGGCTGTCCCGGCTGCTCGACGCCGCCGAGCGGGAGGCCAAACGCCTCAAGGACGAGTACGTGTCCGTGGAGCACCTCCTGCTCGCCCTGGCCGAGGAGGGGCCGGCGACCGCCGCCGGACGCCTGCTCAAGGAACACGGTGTGACCCGGGACTCGTTCCTGAGCGCGCTCACCCAGATCCGCGGCAACCAGCGCGTCACCTCCGCCAACCCCGAAGTGGCCTACGAGGCTCTGGAGAAGTACGGCCGCGACCTGGTCCTCGAGGCCCGGTCCGGGCGCCTCGACCCGGTCATCGGCCGTGATGCGGAGATCCGCCGCGTCACCCAGATCCTCAGCCGCAAGACCAAGAACAACCCCGTCCTCATCGGCGATCCCGGCGTCGGCAAGACCGCCATCGTCGAGGGCCTGGCCCAGCGCATCGTTCGCGGCGACGTCCCCGAGGGCCTGCGCGACAAGACGGTGTTCGCTCTCGACATGGGCTCTCTCGTCGCCGGCGCCAAGTACCGCGGCGAGTTCGAGGAACGCCTCAAGGCCGTGCTGTCCGAGGTGAAGGCCGCCCAGGGGCGCATCCTGCTCTTCATCGACGAACTCCACACCGTCGTGGGCGCGGGTGCCGCCGAAGGGGCCATGGACGCGGGCAACATGCTCAAACCGATGCTCGCCCGCGGCGAACTTCACCTGATCGGCGCCACCACCCTCGACGAGTTCCGCAAGCACATCGAGAAGGACGCCGCCCTCGAACGCCGCTTCCAGCAGGTGCTGGTCGACGAGCCGAGCGTGGAGGACACCATCTCCATCCTGCGCGGACTGCGCGAACGTCTGGAGGTTTTCCACGGCGTGAAGATCCAGGACACGGCACTGGTCTCCGCGGCCACCCTCAGCCACCGCTACATCACCGACCGGTTCCTGCCCGACAAGGCCATCGACCTCGTCGACGAGGCGTGCGCCCGGCTGCGTACCGAGATCGACTCGATGCCCGCCGAACTCGACGAGATCACCCGCCGCGTCACCCGCCTGGAGATCGAGGAGGCGGCCCTGTCCAAGGAGACCGACGCCGCCAGCAAAGCCCGTCTGGAGGAGCTGCGCAGGGAACTGGCCGACCTGCGCGGCGAGGCCGACGCCAAACACGCCCAGTGGGAGGCCGAGCGGCAGGCCATCCGCCGCGTACAGGAACTGCGCCAGGAACTCGAGCAGGTCCGTCACGAGGCGGAGGAGGCCGAACGCGCCTACGACCTCAACCGGGCCGCCGAACTCCGCTACGGCCGGCTCCAGGACCTGGAGCGCCGGCTGAAGGCAGAGGAGGAGCAACTGGCTGTCAAACAGGGGCAGGACCGGCTGCTGCGCGAGGTGGTCACCGAGGAGGAGATAGCCGAGATCGTCGCAGCCTGGACCGGCATCCCCGTCGCCCGTCTCCAGGAGGGCGAACGTGAGAAACTGCTGCGCCTCGATGAAATCCTGCGCGAGCGCGTGATCGGCCAGGACGAGGCCGTCGAACTCGTCGCCGACGCCATCATCCGCGCCCGCTCCGGCATCCGCGACCCGCGCCGCCCCATCGGCTCGTTCATCTTCCTCGGTCCCACCGGCGTCGGGAAGACCGAGCTGGCCAAGACCCTCGCGGCGGCCCTGTTCGACTCCGAGGAGAACATGGTCCGCCTCGACATGAGTGAGTACCAGGAGCGGCACACCGTCAGCCGGCTCATGGGCGCACCGCCCGGATACGTCGGCTACGAGGAAGGTGGCCAGCTCACCGAGGCCGTACGCCGCAAACCGTACTCGGTCGTGCTGTTCGACGAGATCGAGAAGGCACACACCGATGTCTTCAACACCCTGCTGCAGGTCCTCGACGACGGCCGCATCACCGACTCCCAGGGCCGCACCGTCGACTTCCGCAACACCGTGATCATCATGACGTCCAACATCGGCTCCGAGCACCTCCTCGACGGCGCCACCACCGAGGGCGAGCTCAAGCCCGACGCCCGCGCCCTGGTGATGGGCGAGCTGCGCGGGCACTTCCGCCCGGAGTTCCTCAACCGCGTCGACGACATCGTGCTGTTCAAGCCGCTCGGTGAGCGCCAGATCGAGCGGATCGTGGAGTTGCAGTTCGACGAGCTGCGCCGCCGACTCGCCGAACGCCGCATCACCGTGGAGCTCACCGAAGCGGCCCGGGAGCTGATCGCCCACCAGGGCTACGACCCGGTGTACGGGGCCCGCCCGCTGCGCCGCTACATCTCCCACGAGGTCGAGACGATGGTCGGGCGCGCCCTGCTGCGCGGTGACGTCCAGGACGGCGGGACGGTCCGCGTCGACGCCGAACACGGAGAGCTGGTGGTCACCTACGACCAGCCCGAGGACGCCAAGGGAGCGCAGGCGGCATGAGCACGATGCAGACGACGACCGTCACATGTCCCCACTGCGGGCGCACCAACCGGGTGCCCGCGGCCGCGGAGGGCCGCCCCAAATGCGGCCACTGCAAGCAGCTCCTGCCGTGGATGGTGGACGCGGGCGACGACGACTTCACCGAGGTCGCCGAGCGGGCCGACGTCCCCGTCGTGGTCGACCTGTGGGCCACCTGGTGCGGCCCCTGCCGCATGGTCAGCCCCGCACTGGAGAAGGTCGCCACCGATCTCGCCGGCCGCATCAAACTCGTCAAGGTCGACGTCGACAACAACCCGCGGCTGTCGCAGCGTTTCGCGGTCCAGGCCGTACCGACATTGCTGATTCTCGACCAGGGCGAGACAGTCGCCCGGCAGGCGGGGGCGGCGCCCGCCCCCGCTCTGCGCCAATGGGTGGAACAGTCGATCACCACCCGGAAAGGGTGATCCGGATGACCCTGCACACAGACCCCCACCTCGCGCTTGTCCGGCCGGTCCAGCCGCTGACCCCAGAAGGCTGTCAGGAGTGTCTGGTGCTCGGCGCCCCCTGGGTCCACCTGAGGCTCTGCCTGACCTGCGGGCACGTCGGCTGCTGCGACTCCTCGCCGAACACACACGCGCGCAAGCACGCGGCTGCCGAGGCCCATCCGATCGTGCAGTCGTTCCAACCCGGCGAGGACTGGCGCTGGTGCTACCTCCACGAGGCGTACGTCTGATGTCCGGCGACCAGCCGCTGCCGGGCGAAGAACCGGTGCCGGACAAAGCGGACGAGGCCGCCTTCTGGGAGACCCCTGACACCTACGGCGCCTACCCGCGCCTCACGGAGGAGCAGACAGCACGTCTGGCGGAGCACGGGCAACGCCGGAACATGGCTCCGAACGACGTGCTGATCCGGGAGGGGGAGCGCTGCGAGACGTTCTACGTCGTCCTCAGCGGTACCGTCGCCGTCTTCGAGGACTACGGCACTCCGCAGGAACATGTGCTGCGCGTGCACGGCCCTGGTCGCTTCATCGGCGAACTCGGCCTGCTGCACGGACAAGTGGCTTTCTACACCGCTGTCGCCAGAGAGCCGGGCGAGGTCCTCGTCGTCTCCTTGGACCAGTTGCGCCACCTGGTGTCCCAGGACTCCACCATCGGGGACACCGTGCTGCGCGCCTGTCTGTGCCGTCGCGCGTTGCTCGTCGGACAGGGCGCCGGCTTCCGCATCATCGGCTCGCGCTACTCGCCCGACACCAGACGGCTGCGCGAGTTCGCCGTCCGCAACCGGCTGCCGCACCGCTGGATCGACCTGGAGACCGACAAGGAGGCCGAGGAACTGCTGCGCCGCTTCGGCGTCGGCCCGGCGGAGACACCACTCGTCATCTGGCGGGACACCACCTTGTTGCGCAACCCCAGCAACGCGGAACTGGCCC
Source organism: Streptomyces sp. NPDC059785 (assembly GCF_042732375.1). Lineage (NCBI taxonomy): Bacteria > Bacillati > Actinomycetota > Actinomycetes > Kitasatosporales > Streptomycetaceae > Streptomyces > Streptomyces sp. NPDC059785. The sequence continues at coordinate 12,616 of NZ_JBHWHV010000076.1, read as the reverse complement.
GGCTCATCGGCCTGCCGTCCCTACCCGCCGGAAACCGTCACGGCGACGTCCTCATCGTAGGCTCCGGGCCCGCCGGCCTCGCTGCCGCGGTGTACGCCGCCTCCGAGGGCCTGAGCACCACGGTGGTGGAGGCGATGGCCACCGGCGGCCAGGCCGGCACGTCGTCCCGCATCGAGAATCTCCTAGGCTTCCCGTCCGGCATCTCCGGCGCCGAACTCACCGAACGCGCCGTGCTCCAGGCCGACAAGTTCGGCGCCAGGATCAGCCTTCCGCTGGAGGCGACCGGTCTCCATCCGAAGGACGAGGACCACTACGAGGTGACGTTCGCCGACGGCAGCGAGATCGCCGCCCGCGCCGTCGTCCTGGCCGTGGGTGCCCACTACCGCCGGCTCCAGGTGCCCGGCATCGAACACCTGGAGGGCACGAGCGTGCACTACTCGGCGACCGTCTACGAGGCCCAGCAGTGCGGCAGCGACCCGGTGGCCGTCGTCGGCGGAGGCAACTCGGCGGGCCAGGCGGTGCTGTTCCTCGCCGGGTACGCCCCGCAGGTGCACCTGCTGGTCCGAGGAGCCAGTCTTGAGGCCAACATGTCCCGCTACCTGGTCGACCAGGTGGAGCGCCATCCACGGGTGGAGGTCATGCTGCACACCGAGGTCACCGAAGTGTTCGGCCAGGAAGTCCTTGAGGAGCTCGACGTGGTCGACAACCGCACGGGCGGGCACCGCCGGCTCGCGGTACGAAGCCTGTTCGTCTTCACCGGAGCCGAGCCCCACACCGAGTGGCTCGCCGACGCCGTCGCCCTCGACTCCCGCGGCTTCGTCCTCACCGGGCCGGAGGCCCAGGAAGCTTGCGACTACCCCGAGTTGTGGCACGGCCGCGGGCGCTCGTGCATGACGCTGGAGGCCAGCCTGCCCGGGGTGTTCGCGGTGGGGGACGTCCGCAGCGGCTCGGTGAAGCGGGTGGCCTCCGCGGCCGGGGAGGGCGCGATGGCCATCCACTTCGTGCACCGTCACCTTGGGCACTCGGCCGTACCCGGCACCACGGGCACGTCCGCTGTCGCGGCCCACTCGGACGTCTCCCCACGCATACGTCACAAGGAATCCGCATGGCTCGCATGACAATGGTGCCCGTCCGGCGCCACGCCGGCGACGCCCTGCTGGACGGACACCCCGTGCGGGCGTGAGCAGCCGCCGGGCCGCCGCACTTCATGCCCGGGAGCCGCGTGCCGGCCGCCCGGTGGTCCGGCTGTCGGTCGGCGGCCTGTGCGCTGGTCAATGGCGATGCCGGTGTCTCCACCGGCCAGACTCAAGGCTCCCTGACCGGTCAAAGCGCATCGGGACTTCCTCGCCGGTGGGGGAGCATCCCCGCTGGCGCAGGGACGATGATCCATTCCTTTGCACTACACGGCGACTTTGGCGGTGGCTTCCTCTCCGCGGCGGCTGCGCACTATGGCATCGACATCCGCCGCAGCCGCCTTGGCCTGATCCATACCGCCTACGAGAAAGCCGCCGTCGTGAGCGCCGTGGTGCCGTTGCCCGGGCCGGCGGAGTCTCTTGGTGGTCGGGCGTTGACCGGTCGTGGCGGCGGTTTCGCGAGGGCGGTGTGCTGCCGGGGGGGGGGCTTGGCGGTATCCCGTGCGTTCGGCGCGGAGCTGATGGTGCGGGCTCTGTGCCTGCGGGATGCGGGCCGGGGTGTGTTTGCGCTGAAGCGCACTCCAGCTCCTAGGTTCGGCGGCATGCGATACATCAAGCTGGGCACGACCGGACTGGACGTCTCCGCCATCACCCTTGGCTGCATGAGTTTCGGCGAGCCGGACCGGGGCGGCGAGCCCTGGTCCCTGGGCGCGGACGCCAGCCGGGACATCATCAAGCAGGCCCTCGAGGCCGGCGTCAACTTCCTGGACACGGCCAACGGCTACAGCGCCGGCAGCAGCGAGGAGATCGTCGGCCGGGCCGTCAAAGACTTCGCCCGGCGCGAGGAGGTGGTCCTGGCCACCAAGGTCTGGATGCGGATGCGCCCGGGTCCGAACGGGGCGGGGCTGTCCCGCAAGGCGATCTTCGCCGAACTGGACGCCTCCTTGAAGCGGCTGGGGACCGACTACATCGACCTGTACCAGATTCACCGCTGGGACTACGACATTCCGATCGAGGAAACCCTGGAGGCGCTGCACGACGCGGTCAGGTCGGGGAAGGTCCGCTACATCGGGGCCTCTTCCATGTACGCCTGGCAGTTCGCCAAGGCCCTGTACCTGGCCGACCTCAACGGCTGGACCCGGTTCGTGTCGATGCAGGACCACTACAACCTCATCCACCGGGAGGCGGAGCGCGAGATGCTCCCGCTCTGCGCCGACCAGGGCATCGGCGTGATCCCATGGAGCCCGCTGGCACGGGGCAGGCTGACCCGGGCCTGGGACATGGCCACGGCGCGTGCCGGGACCGATGCGGGCCCAGGAATCCTCTACCGCGACGAGGACCAGGCAGTGGCCGGGCGGGTCCACGAGATCGCGGGGAGGCGGGGTCTGTCCCCGGCGCAGGTCGCCCTGGCCTGGGTCATGCGCAACCCGGCGGTGACCTCACCCATCGTCGGAGTCACCAAGCCGGCCCAGTTGGCCGACGCCCTCGCCGCGGTGGACGTCGAACTCGACGACGACGAGGCCGCCTACCTTCAGGAGCCCTACCAGCCGCACGCGGCCGTCTACCTGGAGGAGTCCTTCTACGCGTCGCGCCCCGCGGCCGGCTCCCGGTAGCTGGGGCCGGCACCGGGCCGTCGACGAGGTGCCCGCCCCGGCCCGTACCGCCGTGTGGCCGGCCCGGCAGTGCGGTGCGGGCGGTGGCGCGCACTTGCATGATCCGCGCGCTGCCTGTCGGCCGCGGCGACCCAGATGCCCGCCACCGCGGCCGGCGGCAGGGCCACGCGCAGCGGAACGTGCCGGTGGGCACCGAAGCACGACGCTGCCCGCCGGGAGGTGCCCATATGCCTTCGGTCAAGGTGGCCGGGTGGCGGTGTGGCTGTCATGAGTGATGACGTGCCTGTTCGGGAGTCGACGGGCGAAGGCGTGCGTCCGTGCGACTTCTGTGGTCACCCGGTCGTGATGGACTCGGCCGACGAGCGTGACTGCCCGGTGTGTGGCGAGGCTGCTTATGGTCAGGCAACTGAGGCTGGCCGAGATTCGTAGAAAGTTCCGTCGCGGGGCATCGCGAAGAGGACGTCGGCCCGGCGTTCCCGGCGGGCCGGCATCGTGGCATGAGACAGGCGAGGAACCGGGAGACGGGCATTCAGGGCAGCTCGGACGACCATTCGTATGACGGGTGCGCCACACAACTCAACGCTCTTAAAAAAGCGGCGCACAGATGGCCCATTTGTTTCCATTACAGGCCAAACGCCCACTTGTAGTCCCGACAGGACGCGGACCACAGCCGTCGCCGATGGGGCGGAGATCGTCGGGGGAGTACGCGTCCGGCCGTGTGCCCGGACACACCACCGGTCACACGGCTGAATCCCTGACACCGCCACAGGCCGGCGCACGGCCGGCGAAGGCGATCCTGGTCGGCCCGGACGCGTCGACCGGTTCGTGTCTTGATCGCGGCGGGCGAACTCGCTTCCGGACGGGAACACGTGAGCACCCCGCGGAACCTCGTCGGGGCCGACGCGGCCACGCCAGGCAATCGCGGCCGCGTCGGCCCGCCCCCATGTGCGGCCTGGCTGTAAGTCAACGCGGCTCACAGAAGGGACGCACGGGGTCGGCCTGGGTCGAAGAAGGTCCCGTCCCGGTGGGGCGGGAGTCACACGCGGTGACCCGTCACTCCTCGAACGGCGCGGCGAGCAGCATGTCTTCGACGGTGGGCACCGGGAACTCGGGTATGTGTCGGCGGCCGACCTCGGCGAAGGGGTGCATCGCCACGGACATGGGATTCGTGCGGCATATCGAGAGGATGTTGTCGAGGGCGTCCTGCTTGAATCCCTCCCGGGGGAACGCGTCGAGTATCTCCTCGAGGGCGTCGGACGGAATCTGCTGGAGGTCCTGCCCGGCGAAATCGGCCGCCGAGCCGACGGAGACCATGGCGATCTCCGGCCTCTTCCGGCTTGCTATGCCCATGTTCGTGTGCAGCGCGATCGCGTCCCAAACGACCGCCACCCGTTCGTCAGACATGTGCTGCTTCTTGAGGAACCGCTCCGCGGCGTCCGCGCCGCCGACCTCGAAACGCTCGGCCGGGACCTGGTACGCCTCCAGTAGCCCGAGGTCGTGCAGAACCGCGGCGACGAACGCCAGTTCACAGTCGTACCGGACGCCGCGGCGGTCGAAGAGCAGCGCGCTGTACAGGTACGTCCGCATGACGTGGTTGAAAAGCGTCACGGAGGACACGCCTCGTGCGAACCTCACCGTCTCCCGTGCCAGTGCGCTGTCGGGTATACGGATTCCCGCCACCGATCCCGGCAGCGCGTCGCCTCCTGAAGCCGATGCGCCGTCGAGCGGTGCGGCGCCGGCGGGGGAAGCGGATATCGGGGAGGCGAGCAGGGAGGCCGCGCCGATCGCGGCGACTCCGGTGCTGCGCCGCAGCACCGAGCGCCGGGTGACGTGGGTCGTGACATCGTCATTGCTCTTGTCAGACATGGGAATTGCCTTCTCTAGGGGGGAATCGGCACCAGGAGCCTATGAAGATCACCGACGAGCCGACAGTGGCGAAAATGACGGGTATCACCTGGTTATCGCCAGAAGGCCTTCGTGGGCGTGGCCGGTGTGATGGGTGCGGCCCGCACCGCCAGAGCGGTGCTCAGCGCCTGCGCCTGGCCCTGGTCATCAGGATTTCTGGCCAGGCGCATCAGTTCCGCCTCCCTCGAACTGGCCGCCGGGTCTGCCCGTCGCCGTCCCGGCTGAACGGGCGCCGCACCAGTGCACTCAGCCCCGCCCAGGCCTGCCGGCCGACTTCTCCGCCGGCCCCGCCGGCCAGCGCCGCCAGCAGCCCCACCGATACCGGATCCATCCCCACCATCGTCGCCTTGCGCGATCAGGCACCCGCATTCAGTCTTCGGGGCGTGGTCTATGTGTGGATGGGCCGGCAGCCGAAACGGTGTCCTGTTCACCGATGACATCCGCTGTCCTGTGCATGTCGCCGACCTGGCCGCGGCACTGCTGGAACTCGCCTCCGGCGAGGCGAACGGGGTTCACCATCTGGCAGGAGCCGACGCTATGAGCCGTCATGAACTCGGGATCCTCATCGCCAAGTGTGACGGGCTCGACGTTTCGCGGCTTCCTGTCGGGCTGCGGGCCGATAGCGAACTTCCAGGGGCGCTCGACGTGCGCCTCGACAGTCACACAACCCAGCACCAGCTGCACACCACGTTGCGCGGCGTCCGCCAGTTCCTCCCCCTGGGCGCATGAGGAGCTCCTCAGAGCGATGTAAACGACCACAATCACCGTTCATGAACTGATCAGGTACCGAAGAGCCAGGACGGCCGGAGGCTGAAGAACAAGCTCAGAGCCTGTGTCATATCCCCGGCGACCGGGGATCGACGGGCACCCTACGGCCTCCCGGCGGGCCCTCGGTGACCATGGTCCCGCGCCCGCCCAACGCTGCCCCGGTGGCCTGCCCGCCCGGCCCACCACGGCTGCCCGTCCGGTCGGCCTCTCCCGGGTCAGGACACCGGTCATCCGCCCAGGCTGTACGCGGTGTTGAGTGATCCCTCAGCCATCCTGACGCCTCTGATCCTCCGGGCGCCCTTGATTCTCCGTGTCCGCGGCCGTCCCGTCGTCCCCCGTCAGGACGCGCAGGGCGGCCAGGGCGTCGTCCCGTACGGTGGCGTCCGCGGCGGTGGTGCGCAGCAGTTCGCGCAGCGGCTCGACCGCCCGGCGCACGCCGAGCCGGCCCACCGCCCGTACCGCCCGGTCGTCGAAAGGCAGGCGGACGAGCAGGAAGTCCTCCGCCGCGCGACGCTCGCGACCGGTCAGCCCGGCCAGCCCCTCCAGCGGGTACTCGGGCACCCGGCCGGGGCCTTCGTCCGGCTCGGCCGCGGCGAAGAGGCTCCGGAGCGGTTCCGCCCGCGGGTCGGGGCGCCACATCAGATCCGTATCCGGCTGCCGAGGCCCGGCCCCCTCGGCCTCCTCGCTCCGCTGGGGCCCCGGGGTCCCCTCGGCCCCGATCCGGTCCAGCAGCACCCGCAGTTCGGCCTCGGCCTCGTCCCGGAGCGAGGCCAGTGGCGACAGCAGCCGACTGTGGATACTGCCCAGCAGCTCGCTCCCCTCCATCTCCTCGCCGGCGAGGCCGTGGACGCTGAACAGCGCGGAGATCGCCTGGGAGCGGACCAGGCCACTCGCGTCGCGCAATGCGGTTTCGAGGATGACCGGCCGAGTGAACTCTCGCTCCGTATCGGGGAATTGGGACAGCAGGGTGACCGCGGTGGACCGGTCGATGTGGCTTCCGGCACCGCTGCGCAGCAGGTCGAGAAGCGCGTCCCGGCCCGAGAGGTCGCCCAGCCTCAGCAGGGCACGCGCCGCGAAGACCCGCATGACGGGAGGCGCCGAGGGGGTGGTCCGCTCGATCAGCGCGGGGATCGCGCGCACGGCCCCGGCGTCGGCCAGCGCGGTCGCGGCGCGGCCGTCGTTCTCGGCGAGTCCGGCGATGAGGATGTCCTCGGCCTCGGTCCGCTCGTCGCCGGTGAGCCGCGAAAGCGCCCAGCTCCCGGGAAGCTCGTCGAGCAGGTCCCGGGACAGTCCGGCCGGTGTGTGCACCCCGGCCAGGAACATCTCGAACAGCGGTGAACGCTCGGGCCGATGCCCCATTTACGGAATCCCTCTCGCCCTCTTCTTCGCGGCCTGGCTGTCCGAGAAACGCTGCCTGGCGATTCGGGTGGCGGCGTCGGCCTCGGACTGGGAAAGCACTTGCTGTCCGCCCGCGGGCAGTTCATCGCCGCCCGGGGTCAGCTCCCGCCAGTATTTCGGAAGAGGGTCGCTCAGGACGCGGCGCGAGTCGTCGCCCCACGCCATGCCGTGGAATTTCAGCTCGATGGTGATCCTCAGAGTCCGCTCGATCTCCTTCACCGCGGGCAGTTCGATGTCGACCAGCACGGAACCGTGACTGATCTGGCGCGCGAAGATATTGATGTCGCGACGGAGCTTCTGCGCGTAGCGCTCTGAGAACGCCACCCACACGGGGCGGACCCGGCCCCAGTCGTTGTGCAGCCGCAGACCCTGGGTGATCTTGTAGAAGTCCTGTGCCTCCAGGGTCGTGTACCCCAGGCTCCGGGCGTAGTCGCTGAGGTCCTCGCCCTTCGACCACAGAGCCCCCTGGCCGGGCAGTACCGTCATCCCCGCCATGAGGGTGTCCGCGACGATGTCGAAGTTGCCGGGCCTTGAGTCCCGGAGCCCCTCGATGATCAGGAACCACAGCCGCCGGGCCTCCGCGTCCGGGATCGGTACCTTCGAAGCCCCGGACATCCACTTGGGGTACTCCGGGTGGAGCAGCGGCGCGGCCAGGTTCGCGGTGACCGGCCACGGTACGAAGCTGTAGAGCGTGTGGCCACCCGACGCCGTGGTCCCCGGCAAGCGGTTCAGCTTGCCCTGCTTGACCCATTGATCGGCGTACTTGCGGGCCTGGGTGGCGCCCAGACGCAGCGTCGCCGTCAGCGCCGGAGCCCGGTGGCCCGTGGTGTCGACGATCTCGGCGCTGATGGCGAAGGCGATGGGAGGCTTCCGGGCCGGGTTGTCCCCGTAGGTCTCGATCGCGTGGTGCAGATACCAGTTCTCCGCGAGCTGGTCGAAGGTGGCACGCGGGTTGACCGTCGCCTCGAAGTGGAACAGCTCCTTGTCCGCGCCCTGTTCGCGCACGGTCACGGCCAGGCCGGTGAGCCGGTGCCGGGCTTTGATCGCGGGCAGACCGCGCCGCACCTCTTCCTCGTCGCCGTGCTTCTTGGCCAGCGCCGCGGCCTCGTGCAGCGCCGCCATGAGGTCGCGCTGCTGCTGCTTCGGGGACCGGCGATCGCGTTTACGGTCTTCGTCGCTCCTTCGGGGACGTCGCCCGTCGTCCCTACGGCGCCTGCGCCCGCGGCGTCGGCCTGGTCCGCGGCGCCGTCCGGGCCGGTCGCGGTCGGCCGCCCGCCGGGGCTTCTTCGGCTTCTTCTGCTTCTTCCGCGCGTCGAGTCTGGCTTTGAGCTTGGCCGCGAGCTTCTTGACCAGGCCGACGATTTTGTCGATGACCCAGTCGACGGCCCGGTTCACGGGTTTGCTGAGGGTCTGGACGATCTGTTTGATCTTGGCGGCGATGCCGCCGATGCCGAGGAGGGCGGCGAGGAAGCCGAGCAGGACGGGGATGGAGCGGGCCAGGGCGCGTTCGATCAGGGCGGGGACGCCGCCGGTGCCGCCGCGGGCGATGGCGATGACCGCGTCGAGGACCGCGCCCACGAACTCGACGATCTGGCGGGCCCGGGTGACGACGAACGTGACGATGTCGATGATGAGTTTGACCGCGCGGACGAACGCGGAAGCGGGGTTGAGCAGCGAGAGCACCCACATGATCCCGGCCTGGACGATCGTGGGGGTGACGTATGTGATGACCTTGTCGAGGAGGTCCTTCTTCAGGTCGCCGACGCGGGTCTTGAGGTCGTTCCACATGCCGGCGACGCCGCGTTTGCGGACGTCGGCGACCAGCGGGACCGCGGTCTCGGCCGCGGTGACGGCGGGCTCCGTCCCCGGCACCTTGCGCACGATCCGGGCGCGGATGTTCTGCCAGGTCAGTCCGAGCAGTGAGGCGAGCATCGTGACGATGCCCTGGGTGTCGAACCTGGCGGGCAGCTGGAGGCCGGCCTCGGTGGTCTTGCCCAGCAGCCAGGACATGATGCCCTGTTGCAGGTGCCGGCCGATGTGCGCGAGGAACAGCTTCAGCCCCGCCCCGACCGCGGTGACCAGGTTCTTCAGGAAACCGATCGGGTCCTTCAGGATGAGCAGGACCGCTTGGGCGGCCTTGGCCAGCACCGCCAGCAGCAGGTTCTTCAGCTCGATGATGGTGCCGATGACGCCCTTGATGGCGTCGGTGGCCTTGGCGACCAGGCCCTTGTTCTTCTCCTTCTCCGCGGCGATCTCGTCGTCCACGGATGTGAGGGCGTCGGTGTACTTGGTGGCCAGGGTGTCGACGAGTTCGGTGCCCTTGTCGTCCACGGACGTGGTGAGTTCGTCGAACTTGTCGCTGAACTCCGCGGCCGCCTCCCGGCCGATGCCCCGCAGGTCGGCGGGCAGCTTCTGCACCGCGTTGGTCATCTGGGTGCGGCCCTCGGCGATGCGCCGCTTGGCCCGGTTCAGCTCGGCGCCGATGGTGTCGGCGACGTCGGAGATGACCTGCCGCATCCGGCGCACATAGTTGGTGCGGGCCGTTTCGAAGATGGTGTCGGCCTCGGCGGGCAGTCCGGCGAACAGGTCCCGCACCCAGCGTGCCTTGCCCGCCCAGCCCGAGTACCGGCGGTCCTTGTACTCCTCCATCTTCCGTTTGTGCTCGGCGGTGAAGGCGTCCCGGGCGGCCTTCTCACCCCGGCCGAACTGGTCGTCGACCAGCTTGTCCAGCCCGTCCAGGATGCCCTGGACGTCCTTCTGCATGGTGTCGAAGACACCCTGGAGGAGCTTGGTGACCGTGGCCCGCTTGTCCTCGTCGCGGCCCTTCGCCCCGCCCTTGCCCGTATCGACGTGGCGGCCGGTCAGCACCCGCTGCGCACCCATCGCGCCCATCGCGGCGGTGCCGAGGCGTCTGGCCTGGGCGGTGGCGGCGGTGAGTTCCTTCTGCTCGTGCCCGCGCATCCGGCCGGTGGCCGCCGCAGAATGCTGTTCGGCGGTCCTCTTCTCGCTCAGGGCCTTTTTGAAGGCGGGTTCGTTGGAGTTCCGGAGCTGGACTTCGGTGACTTTCGCGCCGTCCATCCGGCGTTTGAGGCCGGCGGGCCCGGCGGACAGGTCGGTGGCCGAGGCGGGGAGCCGGTCGGGCACGGCCTGGGCGGCATTCGGTGCCCCCGGGGTGCCGGGCGGCCGGTCCGCGGTCATCGGGACGACCTTCTTGGGCACGGCGGCGGCGGTGTTGGGCGGGGCGTTGGTGGTGGTGGCGATCTGCTCGGCGGAGGCCGCCTTGCCCTCACCGACCTTGCCGTGCACCTCGGCGCGGACCTCGTCGGCCTTGCCGGAGCCGGCGAACTTGTCCGCCTCGTCCAGGTTCTTGGGCGCCTTGTCGGCGATCGCCTTCTCCACCGCCCGGATGAACGCGTCCTTGTCGAACTCCTTCGGCTCGGCCTCGTTCATCTCCTGCGCGTTGGCGGTCTTGCCCTGCGCCTCGGCGTCGTCCGCGGGCGGCAGCGCGGCGTCCTGCGCGGCACTCGCCTCGGTCCGCGGCGGCGGATGCGACGCCGCCAACGCAGTCTTCTTCCGCCCGACGTCCTCCTTCAGCGCCGCGAACTTCGGATCCGCCTTCGGACCGGGCCGCGCCCGCACCTCCGGCCCGCCGTCGGGGGCCGTCGGCGCCGCCTGCGTCTCCTGCGCCGGCTGTACGGCGGCCGTCGCCGGGGCGGCGCCTGCCTCCCGGCGGCCGGCCGCCGCCACGGCGCTGTTGCCGAACATGTCCTGCACGGCAGGCGGGAAGCGACCCGGCGCAGGCGGAGCAGCCGGTGCGGGTACGCCACGGCCGGCCGGGCCGATCGCCGGGATGCCACCGCTCGCCGGACCGCTCGCCGGTATGCCACCGCCCGCCAGGGCGGCCGTCACCAGCGCGTTCGAGGGAGCTGCCGTGGACAAGGAGGCTGCCGTGGACAAGGGAGCTGCCGTGGACGGTGCGCCACCGGGTGTCTCCGGCCGCCGCTTCGTCGGCGCGGACATCACCGTCGACACTGCCGGCCGCACCGCGAAAGTCTTCGGCGCTGGCATCGGGCGGGACCACCCCCAGCATGTCGGTGACGACAGGGGCTCGGTGCCCCCGGGCCCCTGACGCAGTGTGCCCACACGGGCGTGGAGGGGCCGTCACCTCTCCGTCCCTGGAAGCGTCACCGCCGACGAACCGCCTTTCGGGGGCGGACGGGCTGGTCCGTCCCTATCGCGAGACGGGCCATCACCGCGAGCCGGCCTGCGTGTTCGGCACCGTAACCGGTGCGCCTGGCGGCAGAAAGGGCTGAGCAGCATCCGTCCCGCGGACGCCTCGCTGTCCCTGCCCGCGGGCCGGCACTCCCACGGTCTGCGTCGGCTCGCCGCCATGAAGGCCGTCCGCAACTCCTATGACCAGGCCGAGGCGGCGATCGACCGCCGCTGCGAGGGAGTCTTCGGCAAGCGCCAGGCCGAACACCTCGTCATGCAGGCTGCCCGGGACATTGACGCTTTCTACCGCCAGCACATCCCGCTACCGGCGACCGCCGACACGCTCCTGGTCCTGCAGGTCGACGGGAAGGGCATCGTGATGCGGCCCGAAGCGCTGCGGCCCGCCACCCTCAGGGCGCACCGGGCCGCCCGGCGGGCGATGCGCACCCGGCTCGCCCCGGGCGAGAAACCGCACCGCCAACGGATGGCCACCCTGGCCTGTGTCTTCGATGCTGATCCGGTACCCCGCCGGCCGCACGACATCATCGCCCCGCCCGACGGCCGCAGCCCCGCCAGGACTCCCCGGCCGGGGCCGACCGCCACGGCGAAGTGGCTGACCGGATCGGTCGTCCACCCGCCCGAGGACTCGATCGCCGCCTCCTTCGACCGGGCCGAAGCCCCTGACCCCGGCCACACCTGGACCTGAGGCGTGCTCGTCGACGGCGCCCGCTGGGGCCTGCCGGGCGCCGAAGCCGTCCTCAAACTCCAGGCTCTGGACGACAACGGCGGCCTCGACGAGTACTGGGACTTTCATCTCGCCCGGGAGCACCAGCGCCTCTGTCCCGCATCCAGCCAGGCGGAATGCGAAATCAACCCTGATCACCGGAAGTCGCGACGGATGAACCGCAGTTCCTCATGACAGGTCGAGGAAGGAAGCGGGGTCGTCCGGGTCAACCGGCAGGCCCGGTGAACGCTCGGGGTTGAAATGCTCTCGGGCGAAGTCGTCATCGGCCCGGTGCACGACATCCGGTTCCGGAGGCGCTGGCCAGGTGGTCAGAGAGTGCTCTTCCACAGCGTCTTCCCCCGCGCCGGATCGGCCCGCGTCCCGTCCTCTGGCCTGAACACGGACCCGGTACCAGCCGGGCCCGGCCGTTGCGAAGTCGCCGGCTTCGTCCACCACATCCCCGCCCCACCGGAACAGCCGCAGCCTGCCGCTGCTGCTGTAGATGCTCACATCCACCGCCGTCTCCCAGTCATCCCCCACGGGAGGAGGCATGTCCGCACGCTGTTCCGTGGTCAGACGGATCCACCCGGTGTGCGTACCGGCGAACACGGTGAGGTGCTCCGGGCCACCCGCCGCCAGGCTGTTGCCCTCCAAGATCCGCTGCACGGTGTCGCTGTCCTCGTAGGCGTCAAGAAAATCGTCACCTTGGAGGTAGTACTGGCAGTACGAGACGGACAGCCGATCCGTGGCCCATCGTTTGTGTGGCATGTGAAGCTTCCCCGTGATCTTGGACACTTGATGGTTATGCCGCGAGGGCGTGTCGGTGTCGCCGTCGGGTCTCGGCCGGGGTGAGGTAGCCGAAG
>NZ_JBHWHV010000075.1:0-44463 GCF_042732375.1 Streptomyces sp. NPDC059785 | reverse complement strand
GCGCCCCACGGGAAGTTCCCGTGGGGCGCCGTGCGTGCCGAACCCGGTCGGTGACCGGGCCCGTCAGGCCTTGCGTGCCCGCGTGGTCTTCTTCGCGGGAGCCGCCTTCTTGGCCGTGTTCTTGGCCGACGCCGTCTTCTTGGCGGTGGCGATGGCCTTGGTGGCCGTCTCCTTCGCCGTCGCGCCGGCGGCCACCGTCTTGGCGGCCTTCTTGCGCGTGGCCTTCACGGGCGCGCCGTCGCTGACCCGGTCGGCGCCCAGGACCTCGCGCAGGAACTTGCCGGTGTGGCTGGCCGGAACCGCCGCGACCTCCTCGGGCGTGCCCTCGGCGATGACGAGGCCGCCGCCGCTGCCGCCCTCGGGACCCATGTCGACGACCCAGTCGGCGGTCTTGATGACGTCGAGGTTGTGCTCGATCACGATGACCGAGTTGCCCTTGTCGACCAGGCCCGAGAGCACCTTGATCAGCTTGCTGATGTCCTCGAAGTGCAGACCCGTGGTCGGCTCGTCGAGCACGTACACCGTGCGTCCCGTGGAGCGCTTCTGGAGCTCGCTGGCGAGCTTGACGCGCTGTGCCTCACCGCCGGACAGCGTCGGCGCGGACTGGCCGAGCCGGACGTAGCCGAGGCCGACGTCGTTCAGCGTCCTCAGGTGACGGGCGATCGCCGGGACGGCCTCGAAGAAGTCGAGGCCCTCCTCGATCGGCATGTCGAGGACCTCGGCGATGTTCTTGCCCTTGTAGTGGACCTCCAGGGTCTCCCGGTTGTAGCGCGCCCCGTGGCAGACCTCGCAGGGGACGTACACGTCCGGCAGGAAGTTCATCTCGATCTTGATGGTGCCGTCACCGGAGCAGTTCTCGCAGCGGCCGCCCTTGACGTTGAAGGAGAAGCGGCCGGGCTGGTAGCCCCGCACCTTCGCCTCGGTCGTCTCGGCGAACAGCCTGCGGACGTGGTCGAAGACTCCGGTGTACGTCGCCGGGTTCGAGCGCGGTGTGCGACCGATGGGCGACTGGTCGACGTGCACGACCTTGTCGACGAGGTCGTCGCCGTCCACGCGCGTGTGCCGGCCGGGGACACTGCGCGCACCGTTCAGCTCGCGGGCCAGGTGCGTGTACAGGATGTCGTTGACCATGGTCGACTTGCCGGAGCCGGAGACGCCGGTGACGGCCGTGAGCACGCCCAGCGGGAACGACACGTCGATGTCCCGGAGGTTGTTCTCCCGGGCGCCGTGCACCGTGAGTCTGCGGCCCGGGTCGACCGGGCGGCGGACGTCCGGGAGCGCAATCTCCTTCTTGCCCGCCAGGTACTGGCCGGTCATCGAGTCGTCGTTGTCGAGCAGCTCCTTCAGGGAGCCGCTGTGCACGACCTTGCCGCCGTGCTCGCCGGCGCCGGGGCCGATGTCGACCACCCAGTCGGCGACCTTGATCGTGTCCTCGTCGTGCTCGACCACGATCAGCGTGTTGCCCATGTCACGGAGCCGGACCAGGGTCTCGATCAGACGGTGGTTGTCGCGCTGGTGCAGGCCGATGGAGGGCTCGTCCAGAACGTACAGGACGCCGACGAGTCCGGAGCCGATCTGGGTGGCCAGGCGGATGCGCTGGGCCTCGCCGCCGGAGAGGGTGCCGGCCGCGCGGTTGAGCGACAGGTAGTCGAGGCCGACGTCGACCAGGAAGCGCAGCCGCTCGTTGACCTCCTTCAGGACGCGCTCGGCGATTTTCTTGTCACGGGCGTTCAGCGTCAGCTCGCCCAGGAAGTCCGCGCAGTCGCTGATGGACATGGCGGAGACCTCGGCGATGGACTTGTCCATGACCGTGACCGCGAGGACGATCGGCTTCAGCCGCGTGCCCTCACAGGTGGGGCAGGGCACCTCGCGCATGTAGCCCTCGAAGCGCTCGCGGCTGGCGTCGCTCTCGGCCTCGCTGTGCCGCCGCTTCACGAACGGGACGGCGCCCTCGAAGGGCGTCGTGTAGACGCGCTCGCGCCCGTACCGGTTGCGGTAGCGCACCTCGATCTGGGTCTTGTGGCCGTACAGCAGAGCCTTCCTGGCGCGCTGCGGCAGGCCCGCGAAGGGGATGTCGGTGCGGAAGCCCAGCGCGTCCGCGAGGGCCCCGACGAGCCGCCCGAAGTATTCCTTCGTGTGCCCATGGGACCACGGGTGGATGGCGCCCTCGTCGAGCGACTTGTCCTCGTCGGGGACGATCAGCTCGGGGTCGACCTCCATGCGCGTGCCGATGCCGGTGCAGTCGGGGCAGGCACCGAAGGGCGAGTTGAAGGAGAAGGAGCGGGGCTCCAGCTCCTCGAACGACAGGTCGTCGTACGCGCAGTACAGGTGCTCCGAGTACATGCGCTCGCGCTCGGGGTCGTCGGCGGGGAGGTCGACGAAGTCGAGGACGACCATGCCGCCGGAGAGCCCGAGGGCCGTCTCCACGGAGTCGGTCAGGCGGCGCTTGGCGCCCTCCTTGACCGTGAGGCGGTCGACGACCACCTCAATGGTGTGCTTCTCCTGCTTCTTCAGCTTCGGCGGCTCGGTGAGCTGGATCGTCTCGCCGTCGACCCGGGCCCGGCTGTATCCCTTGGTCTGGAGGTCGGAGAAGAGGTCGACGAACTCGCCCTTGCGCTCGCGGACCAGCGGCGACAGCACCTGGAAGCGGCTTCCCTCGGGCAGCTCCAGGACCTTGTCGACGATGGCCTGCGGGGACTGGCGGGAGATCGGGCGCCCGCACTCGGGACAGTGCGGCTTGCCGATGCGCGCGAAGAGCAGACGCAGGTAGTCGTAGACCTCGGTGATGGTGCCGACCGTCGAGCGCGGGTTGCGCGAGGTCGACTTCTGGTCGATGGAGACGGCCGGGGAGAGACCCTCGATGAAGTCGACGTCCGGCTTGTCCATCTGGCCGAGGAACTGCCGGGCGTACGACGAGAGGGACTCGACGTAACGGCGCTGCCCCTCGGCGAAGATCGTGTCGAAGGCGAGGGAGGACTTGCCCGACCCCGACAGGCCCGTGAAAACGATGAGCGAGTCGCGCGGAAGATCGAGCGAGACATTCTTCAGGTTGTGCTCGCGCGCTCCACGGACGATGAGACGGTCGGCCACGCCGGTCCGCACCTTTCTTGAGAGAGATGACAGGGGCGAGGCCCCGTCTTCTTCAGACTAGGGGGAGCCACTGACAACGCCGGTCGCTTTCCCTGGGTGGTAACAATCCCGGCCCATCCAGCATGCCCGACGCCGCACCCGACCTTATAGCACGCGCATTCGATTTGCGGACCGGCTCGGCCACCTTCACCCGTTCGTATGGCGGGACTATCGTCGGACCCATGAACGATCATGTGCGCGACCTGGCGTCTGTACGTGACGCGACCGAGCGGCTGCTCAGCGCAGCCGCACATCTGGACAACGGATCAGTGACCGAGTCGTCACGGCTGCCCGGCTGGAGCCGCGGCCATGTCCTCGCCCACCTCGCCCGCAACGCGGACGCGCTCGTGGAGGTGCTTGCCGGGCGCCCCATGTACGCCTCCCCCGCCACCCGGGACGCCGACATCGAGCGGGACGGACCGCGCCCCCTGGACGTGCAGCTCGCCGATCTGCGTGAGAGCTCGGCCCGCTTCCAGGAGGCGGGGGCCGCACCCGCGGACTGGTCACGGACCGTCGAGCTGCGCAACGGCGTCACGGACGCGGCGTCCCGGGTGCCGTTCCGGCGGTGGATCGAGGTCGAGCTGCACCACGTGGACCTGGGCATCGGGTACGAGCTCGAAGACCTTCCCGCGGAGTTCACGGAGCGGGAGATCGGCTTCCTCGCCGAGCGCTTCACGGGCCACCCCGAGGTGCCCGCCACGCGCATCACCGACTCCACGCGCGCGTGGCGCACGGGACGCGACGTCCAGGGCGCCGCCGAGATCACGGTGACCGGCCCGGCCCCCGCGCTCCTCGGCTGGCTGTCGGGGCGCCGGGACGGGGCCGGACTGACCGTCGACGGCGGCCTGCTGCCCGGCCTCCCGCCGCTATAGGCTGCCGTCATGACGTACAGCGGAGCGGTGAAGGTCGGTGGTCCGGCCGACGTGCACGAGCTGCAGGATCTGATCATATCCAAGATCGCGGTCGGGCCGATGGACAACAATGCCTATCTGCTGCGCTGCCGGGCCACGGACGAGCAACTGCTGATCGACGCGGCGAACGACGCCTCGACGCTGCTCTCCATGATCGGCGCCGACGGCATCGCGTCCGTCGTCACCACGCACCAGCACGGCGACCACTGGCAGGCGCTCGCGGAGGTCGTGGCGGCCACGGGTGCGCGTACCTACGCGGGCCGCGAAGACGCCGCCGGCATCCCCGTACCGACCGACGTCCCCCTGGACGACGGCGACACCGTCCGGATCGGCCGGGTGACCCTTACCGCACGGCACCTGGTCGGGCACACGCCGGGGTCGATCGCCCTCGTCTACGACGACCCGCACGGGCATCCCCATGTGTTCACGGGGGACTGTCTCTTCCCGGGTGGTGTGGGCAACACACGTAAGGACCCCAATGCCTTCGCCAGTCTGATCCACGACGTGGAGACGAAGATCTTCGACGTGCTGCCGGACGAGACCTGGGTCTACCCGGGACACGGCAACGACACAACACTGGGCGCCGAGCGTCCCCACCTGCCGGAGTGGCACGCGCGCGGCTGGTGACACGCATGGGCAGGTGACACGCACGGGCAGGTGGGAGGCGAGCCGGTCAACCGGACGCCTCCCGCCGCCCGTTCACCACTACGCACCGCTTGCCGTTCACCATGACGCACCCCCGCCTGTGCACCATTACGCGCCGCTCCCCTGCCCGTGCACCAATACGCGCCGCTCCCCTGCCCGTGCACCATTACGCGCCGCTCCCCTGCCCGTGCACCAATACGCGCCGCTCCCCTGCCCGTGCACCGTTGCGCGCCCCTGCCCGTGCGCCAATACGCATCCCATGCCCGCTCATCACCACGCGCCCCGTGTGAAACAAACGCACACTCCTGTGCCCTGCGCGCCCTCCCGCACCGCCCGCCGATGCGGTCCACTGGGGACGGTTCCGCTCGGGAACGACGGCTCCTGCGCGGAGCGGGCCGCCGGCCATTCGATCCCCGCCCCGGCCGGCGGCCCCGCGAACGCCCTGGCCGGACTCATGGGCCCCTGCCCGCCGCCGTGTTCACACGCGTGCAACACCCGTTCCCATCATGCGGACAGTTGCCCAAATGACCTCGACAAACGGGACACGGCGCTGTCACTCTCCGGCCATGCCTTCCGCCCCGCGCGTTCTGCGCCGCGCCGCGTCCACCGCCACCGTCGCCCTGCTCGCACTCGCCGTGGGCTGCGCTCCGCAACCGGAGCAGAAGCAGGCCGATGCCACCGCCGGGACGACCGGTGCGGCGTGCACGAAGGGCGAGTTGGCGACCCGGACCAGCGGCAAGCTGACGATCGCCACCGACGAACCGGCCTACGAGCCCTGGTTCCAGGACGACGAACCGGCCAACGGCAAGGGCTTCGAGTCAGCGGTCGCATACGCCGTGGCGAAGCGGCTCGGCTACGCCCAGGGAGACGTCGTCTGGCAGACCGTCCCCTTCAACAAGGCGTTCGCGCCCGGCGAGAAGACCTTCGATGTCGACATCAACCAGGTGTCGATCAGCGACGAGCGCAAGAAGGCGGTCGACTTCTCCGCCGGCTACTACGACGTGCGCCAGGCCGTCATCGCGCTGAAGGGTTCCAAGGCCGCGAAGGCGACGGACGTCGCGGACCTCAAAGGCGTCAAGCTGGGCGCCCAGGTCGGCACCACCAGCCTCGACTACATCGACGACGTGGTGAAGCCGGCCGAGGAGCCCGCCGCGTACGCCAAGAACGACCAGGCCAAGTCGGCGCTCAAGAACGGCCAGGTCGACGCCATCGTCGTGGACCTGCCCACCGCCTTCTACATCACCGCGACCGAGGTGACGGACGCGGAGATCGTCGGACAGTTCGAGAACCGGGGCGACGCGGCCGAGCAGTTCGGGCTCGTCCTCGACAAGGGCAGCGCGCTGACCTCCTGCGTGTCGGACGCCGTGAAGGGCCTGCGCGAGGACGGCACGCTGGCGGGCATCGAGAAGCGCTGGCTGTCTGACGCCGTGGACGCGCCGGTGCTGAAGTGACCTCGCTGAAGGACGAGTTCACCGAGGATTCCGGCGGCGGGGACTCCGGTTCAGGAGATGCGCGCGACGCGTACGTCCCCTCCCAGCGGCGGATCGAGCGGGAACGGTACAAGCGGGCCCGGGCCCGCCGCGCGACGGCCCTCGCCGCGCTGTCCACCCTCGTCACCGGCGTCGTCCTCTACCTCGTGGTCGTCAACGCGCCCGGCTGGCCGCGCACCAGGGAGACCTTCTTCGACGCGCACTACGCGCGCGAGGCACTGCCCAAGGTCCTCGAAGGGCTCTGGCTGAACGTCCGGCTGCTCCTCGTCTGCGGCGCCGCGGTCCTCGTCCTCGGCATGCTGATCGCGGTGGCCCGTACCCTGCGTGGCCCGGTGTTCTTCCCCGTGCGGGCGCTGGCCGCCGCGTACACGGACTTCTTCCGGGGGCTGCCGCTGATCATCAACCTGATGATCGTGGTCCTGGGCGTCCCCGCGCTGCGCCTCCAGGGCGTGACCGTGGACCCGGTGCTGCTGGGCGGCACGGCGCTGACGCTGACGTACTCGGCGTACGTGGCCGAGGTGTTCCGGGCCGGCATCGAGTCCGTGCACCCCTCGCAGCGCGCCGCGGCACGCTCGCTCGGCCTCACCAACCGGCAGGCCCTGCGCTACGTGGTCCTGCCCCAGGCCGTACGCCGTCAGGTGCCGCCGCTCCTCAACGACCTGGTGTCGCTCCAGAAGGACACCGGGCTCGTGTCCATCGGCGGCGCCGTCGACGCCGTGCGCGCCGCCGACATCATCGTCGGCCGCAGCCTCAACTACACGCCGTACATCGTCGCGGGGCTGGTCTTCGTCGCACTGACCATTCCGATGACCCGCTTCACGGACTGGGTGACCGCCCGGATGGACCGGCAGCGTGCCCAGGGAGGGGCCCTGTGAGCGGCACACCAGTACTCCGGATGGAATCGGTCCGCAAGACGTTCGGCGCGTCGGTCGTGCTGCGTGACGTCGAACTGTCGGTCGCCCCGCACACGGTGACCGCCCTGATCGGCGCCTCCGGGTCCGGCAAGTCGACGCTGCTGCGCTGCGCGAACCTCCTGGAGGAGATCGACGACGGCGCGATCTGGCTGGACGACGAGGAGATCACCGACCCACGGGCCGACCAGGACGCGGTACGCCGCCGGATCGGCGTGGTCTTCCAGGCGTACAACCTCTTCCCGCACATGACCGTGCTGGAGAACGTCACGCTCGCCCCGCGCCGCGTGCACGGGGTGAGCCGCCCGGAGGCGGAGGAGCGGGCCCGTGAGCTGCTCGACCGGCTCGGGCTCGGCACCAAGGCGGGCGAGTACCCGGACCGGCTGAGCGGGGGCCAGCAGCAGCGGGCGGCGATCGTGCGCGCCCTGGCGGTGCGGCCCCGGCTGCTGCTCCTGGACGAGATCACCGCCGCGCTCGATCCCGAACTGGTGGGCGAAGTCCTCGCCGTCGTCCGTGACTTGAAGGACGACGGCATGACGATGGTGCTCGCTACGCACGAGATGGGCTTCGCCCGCGAGGTGGCGGACCAGGTCTGCTTCCTGGAGGGCGGGGTGGTCGTCGAGCACGGCACCGCCGAGCAGGTGCTCGGTCGGCCGCGGCACGAGCGGACGCGACGCTTCCTGCGGCGCGTCGTGGAGACGGGACGGCTCTGAGAGCGTGCGCCGGTGCCTGGACGCCGGTCGTTCGAGCACCGGCCGCGAGCCCGGCCGCCCCGTCCCGGAGCCGCTGCCGGTCAGGTGTCCGCCCTGGTACCGCTGCCGGTCAGGGTTCTGCCCTGGTACCGCTGCCGGTCAGGTGTCCGCCCGAGCCGGTCCCGCCAGGGCCGCCACCCGCTCCACCCCGAACACGTACCCCTGCACGCCGCATCCCGCGATGACTCCGTCGGCGCGGGCCGAGACGTACGAGTGGTGCCGGAACTCCTCGCGCCGGTGGATGTTGGAGATGTGCACCTCGATCACGGGCAGCCCGTCGCAGGTGTTGAGCGCGTCCAGGATCGCCACGGAGGTGTGCGAGTAGGCGGCGGGGTTGATGACGATCCCGGCGTGGTTCAGGCGGGCCTCGTGGATCCAGTCCACCAGCTCGCCCTCGTGATTGGACTGACGGAAGTCGACCGTGCCGCCGTGCGCGGCCGCCGCCTTGACGCACAGCGCCTCGATGTCGGCGAGGGTGTCGGAGCCGTAGATCTCCGGCTGGCGCTGCCCGAGGAGGTTCAGGTTGGGCCCGTTGAGGATCATGATCGGGGCGTTGGCGAGGGTGCGGGGCACGGTTCCTCCGGTCCTTGCGGGATCTGCCGGCCCTGGATGGACCGCTGCTCAGCGTCCGGTCTATCACGGTGCGCACGCCCGTTCGGCCCCGGCTTCGGCACGGTGCAATCGTCGTACGGGCCGGCTCACACGCACCTCCACGCGCCCCCGTAACCGGCCGTCACTGTGGGTAGTTGAGGCAGCATGCACGACGCACGCTCCGTGAGGGCACCCTCCATGTTCCGGCTCGCCACTGCGTCCCTCGTCGGCACGGCCGTCGAGTTCTACGACTTCTTCGTCTACGGGACCGCCGCCGCGCTGGTCCTCGGACCGCTGTTCTTCCCGACGTTCTCGCCCCTGGCGGGGACCCTGGCCGCCTTCGGCACGTTCGGGGTCGGCTTCATCGCCCGCCCGCTCGGTTCCGTGCTCTTCGGGCACATCGGGGACCGGCGCGGCCGGCGGCCGGTGCTCATCGTCTCGTTGCTGCTGACGGGCGCCTCGACGGTCGCCGTCGGCTGCGTGCCGACCTACGGGTCGATCGGGATCGCCGCTCCCGTGCTCCTCCTGGTGCTGCGCTTCCTCCAGGGGCTGGGGCTCGGCGGGGAGTGGGGCGGAGCGGTGCTGCTGACCGCGGAGCACGCGCCCGACCACCGGCGCGGGCTGTGGTCGAGCTTCCCGCAGATCGGCCCTTCCCTCGGGTTCCTCCTGGCCAACGGCGTGATGCTGGTTCTGTCGGCTGCCCTGACCGAGGCGCAGTTCGCCTCCTGGGGCTGGCGGGTGCCCTTCTGGGCGGCGGGGGTGCTGGCCGCGGCGGGGCTGTGGCTGCGCGGTTCGCTCGCGGAGAGCCCGCGCTTCCTGGAACTGCGCGAGCACGCGCGCGTGCCGCTCGCCGAGGTGGTGCGCGGCCACTGGCGTCTCGTCCTGCTGACGGCCGGCGGCCTGTCGGTCGGCTACGCGGTCTTCTACGCGGTGACGACCTGGGGCCTCGCCTACGGCGTCGAACAGCTCGGAGTCGGCCGTACCGTCATGCTGGCCTGCATCATGGCCGCCGTCGTGGTGAAGGGGGCGCTGACGCCCGTGGTGGCGGTGCTCGGCGACCGCTACGGGCGGCGCCCGCTGTGTCTGGCGGGCTGTGCCGCCACCGCGCTGTGGATGTTCCCGATGATCGCGCTGCTGTCGACCGGCGAGCCGCTGCTGATGTTCCTCGGCTTCCTGGTGGCGCTGCTCGCCTTCATCACGATGTTCGCCGTGATCGCCGCCTATCTGCCGGAGCTGTACGAGCCCAGGGTCCGCTGCACGGGCGCCGCGGTCGGCTACAACCTGGGCGGCGTCCTCGGCGGCGCCCTCACCCCGATCGTGGCGACCGCGGTGGCACACGGCGAGCGGGTGCCCTGGGGCGTGGCCGCCTATCTGACGGGTGTCGCGCTGCTGAGCCTGGGCTGTTTCGCGCTGCTGCCCGAGACGCGGCCGGTGCTGGCCGCCCCCGTCACGCCGGCCGCCGAGCGACCGGCCGCCAGAGGCTGACCAGCAGGGCGGATCACTGGCTCCCCGCCGCCCCTACGGGTTGACCGCGAGTTCCAGATACGCCGCGAACAGCACCAGGTGGACGCCGCCCTGGAGCAGGGTGGCGCGGCCCGGCACGACAGTGAGGGAACTGACCACCACGGTCAGCGCGAGCAGCACCATGTGCAGGGAGTCGAGGCCCAGCACGAGCGGTCCGGAGAGCCAGACGGACGCCAGGGCGACCGCGGGGATGGTCAGGCCGATGCTCGCCATCGCCGAGCCTAGCGCGAGGTTGAGACTGGTCTGGACTCTGTCGCGGCGGGCCGAGCGCAGTGCGGCGATGGTCTCGGGGAGCAGCACGAGGAGCGCGATGACCACACCGACCACGGCCTGCGGCATCCCCGCCGCCTGCACCGCGGACTCGATGGTGGGCGACACTCCCTTGGCCAGGCCCACCACACCGACCAGGGCCAGGCCGAGCAGGCCCAGGCTGACGGCGGCCGTACGGCCCGACGGGGCGTCCGCGTGGTCGTCCACGTCGATGACCTCGCCCTGCCGGGTGATCGGCAGGAAGTAGTCACGGTGCCGCACGGTCTGGGTGGCGACGAACAGCCCGTACAGGACGAGTGAGGAGATCGCGGCGAAGGTGAGCTGCGCCGTGGAGAACTCCCGGCCGGTCTTGCTGGTGGTGAACGTGGGCAGCACCAGGCTGAGCGTGGCCAGTGTCGCGACCGTCGCGAGCGCGGCGCCGGTGCCCTCGGCGTTGAACACCGCGAGTCTGTGGCGCAGGGAGGCGACGAGCAGGCTGAGACCGACGACGCCGTTACACGTGATCATGACGGCGGCGAAGACCGTGTCGCGGGCCAGGGTGGAGCTCTTGTCGCCGCCGTCCGCCATCAGCGTGACGATCAGCGCCACCTCGATGATCGTGACCGCGACGGCGAGGACCAGTGAGCCGAAGGGTTCCCCGACGCGGTGCGCGACCACCTCCGCGTGGTGCACCGCGGACAGGACGGAGCCCGCGAGGACCAGCGTGACGACCGCCACGACGAGGCCCGGCAGATCGCGTCCCCAGGTGAAGACGAGCAGGACGACGGCGAGGACCGGCACGACGGCCGTCCACTGCGTCGTGAGTGACCGGAGCCTGACGATCATGCAGCGATCGTCCCAGACACACTCGGGGCCCGCACTCCGGTGGCACGGGGACCGGGGCTGGACGACGGGACCCGCCATGGCACGGCGCGGGCGCCGGGCCACTCGGTCTTGTTCTGCATGATCTGCACAGGTACCTCCATCCGGTCCCGCGGTCGGGACCGGCACGCTCCGGACCGGGGCGGGCCCGCGGGCCGCGGTGGCCGGCTGTCCGCCGCCCACCGCTTTGGGGTCCGCTCCCTACGGCTTGCTCCTCTGCTCCGGGTCAGACGTCGACGCTGTCCTTTCCGGCCTCTTCCGCGGCCTGCTTCTTCGAGGCGATCAGGCTGGTGACGGTGGTGACGATCAGGACGGCGCAGATGACGCCGAGCGAGACCGGTATGGAGATCTCGGGGACGTGGACCCCCGACTCGTGCAGCGCGTGCAGCACCAGCTTGACGCCGATGAAGCCGAGGATGACCGACAGCCCGTAGCTGAGGTGGACCAGCTTCTTGAGCAGGCCGCCGATGAGGAAGTAGAGCTGCCGCAGCCCCATCAGGGCGAACGCGTTGGCCGTGAAGACGATGTACGGGTCCTGTGTGAGACCGAAGATCGCGGGGATCGAGTCGAGCGCGAAGAGCACGTCGGTGGTGCCGATCGCCAGCATCACCACGAGCATCGGCGTCATGACGCGCTTGCCGTGCTGCTCTATCCAGAGCTTGGTGCCGTGGTACCGGTCGGCCACGCCGAAGCGTCGTTCGGCGGCTTTGAGCAGCCGGTTCTCCTCGAACTCCTCGTCGTCCTCGTCGGCCCGCGCCTCCTGGATCAGCTTCCAGGCGGTGTAGATGAGGAACGCGCCGAAGATGTAGAAGACCCACGAGAAGCTGGCGAGGATCGCGGCGCCGGCGGCGATGAATATCGCCCGCAGCACGAGCGCGATCAGCACACCGACCAGCAGCACCCGCTGCTGGTACTGCGAGGGCACCGCGAACTTCGTCATGATCAGGACGAAGACGAAGAGGTTGTCGACGCTCAGCGATTTCTCGGTGATGTAGCCCGCGAAGAACTCGCCGGCGGGTGCGCCGCCGGAGAAGAGGAGCAGGCCGAGTCCGAACAGGGCGGCCAAGGCGATCCAGACCACGGTCCAGATCCCGGCTTCCTTGATGCTCACGTCGTGCGGTTTGCGGCCGATGAAGAAGTCGACCGCGATCAGGGCGGCCAGGCCCACGATGGTCAGGACCCACAGGGTCACGGAAACATCCACTGCGCCTCCGGCAGTACGTAACGGCAAGAACCAGCGTCGTCGCTACCGGAGGTCTCTTCCACCCGGGGCTCCTGCGGCGCGCAAGGCGCCCGGTGCCGCGGGCCGACGCCCCGGGATCAGGTCTGATCCGTATTGACGGGTACGCCGCAATAGGTAGGGAGTACTCCCCTCCGTACGGAAAAGAGTACTCGAAACACCAAGGGAAGGTAAAGGGATCGGTAAAGCAATCTCCAAGTGCGCTGTTCAGCGGCCTTTACTAGTGCTTGACGCGGGTCTCGCCCGGCTCAGCGCTTCCACTCCTGGCGCGCCCTGGCGACCTGCGCGAGCACCTGCTGGAGCACCTGGCTCCCGGCCGGGACGACGGACGGCTTGTACGTCCACGCGTGCCCGACCCAGGGGTCGGCGAGGTGGTCCTCGGGCACCGGTGTCAGGCGCAGCAGAGAGCGCCAGAGCGGGTCGAGCAGCGGACCGTAGCCCGCCGCGTCCTCGCGGTCGGCGACCATCATCAGATGCACGCCCACGGCCGGGCCCTCGTCCGCCAGATAGCGCAACTGGTTCACGGCGCGGTCGTCGAAGCCGTGCGGGAAGTCGTTGACGATCAGCAGCTGCTCGGCCGTGTCCAGGCCGGGAGGCAGGGCGTCGGCCGCGCCGCCGCGCAGCGCCATCTGCACCAGGTCCACGCGCTGGGTCAGCCGCGCCAGGACATCGGCGACACCCGCGGCGCCGGCAGCGGGCGGCGTGCCGAGCACACCGGACTGCGTCAGCGGGGCCAGCGAGGACGTCCCGGAGCCCGCCGGGTCGATGACGTGCGCGGTGAAGTCACCGGCGGGATAGACGGCCAGCAGCCGGGCGGCGATCGCGACCGCCGTGTCCATGGCGAGCCGGCGCAGCTCGTGCGCGTCGGCGAACGAGTCGCCCGTGCCCGAGCGGCCGCTGTCGATCCACAGGCCGCGCTCCAGGGGCAGCCGGACCAGCATCGGAACGCCCAGTCCCTCGCTCTCGGGCAGATGGAGGTCGCCCAGGCGCAGGGCCATCGGGATCTCCATCGGCACCCGGTAGCCGTGCCAGACCGGGTTGTCCCAGCGGGCGTAGGCCAGGGGCAGGGCGGGCTCGACGACCTCGGCCTCCGCCGTGAGCTGGGCCAGGTCGCGGTCGAAGGCGGCTCTGGCCTGGTCGACCAGTTGCGCGTGCTTGGCCTGCGCCGCCTCGCGCGCCGCGTCGCCCTGGCCGCCGATCCGGCTGCGCGGGTCGGACAGGACCGAGTCCAGCTCCCGCTCCATGCGCGAGTCGGCGAAGTCGACGGCACTGCGGTACGCGGCCGCGGAGCGGGCCAGGTCCTCGAACATGCCCCACACCTGGTTGTAGAGCCGCTCGTCCATGGACCAGCCGGTGGCGTCGCCCGCGACGGGCGGTGCCGGCTGGCCGGGCGCGGCCGGCGGCACGGGCGGCGGGGGCGTGGGCGGTGCCGCGTTCTGCCGGCGGGGGTGGCTGTAGTCGACCGGGCCGCCGGCGGTGGGCGCCGTCGGCTGGGTGACGGCGGAGGGGTCCGGCTGCGGCAGCCCTGGGGAGGAGCCGCCCTGCGAGCCGGACGTGTCGTACGGCGAGGCGGGAGACGGACCGGCCGGGCGGCCCTGCGGCGGGGACACGTCCCCGGAGGAGCCCTGGGGGCCGGCGTACGGCTGGTCCGGTGCCGTCGCCGAGGCGGCCGTCTGCCGTGAGCGGTCCCCCTCGGACGTGCGCGGCGGAGGAGGAGCGACGGACCGGGCGAGCCCCTGGGCCACCGCCTCGTTGATGCTGCCCGCGAGCTGGTGGGCCTCGGGCAGTCCCTGGTCACGCAGCAGCTCGGCGAGGCCGCCGGCGTACCCCTGGCCGACGGCGCGCACCTTCCAGGCGTCCTGCCTGCGGTAGAGCTCCAGGGCGACGACGGCCGACTCGGCGTCCAGGCCCGTGATCGTGTAGCTGGCGATCTCCGAGCCGTCGAGCCCGGTCACGGCGACGAAGGGGGCGGCGACGGAGCCGAACCGGACCGGTCCGCCGACGCCCGACGGGAGCGCCAGCAGCACACTGACCCGGTGCACCTCCTGCGGCAGGGCCCCGAGGTCGAAGGCGAGACGGTGATCGGCCGCCGCCTGCTTGGAGACCTCGAGTCCGGGGAGTGTGGGCGCACCCGGGTGGGCCACCCACTCCACACCGCGGACCCTGCCCTGCTCGTCGCTGAGCGTGGCCCCCGCCACGATCGGCTTGCCGACCGCGACGCGGACCTCCAGACGGACCTGGGGAAGCGGATGGTTCTGCCCCCGGACCAGCTCGGCCGTCATCGCCTTGCCCCCCTTGTACGACTTCGCTCGGTGTACGCGTCCGGCCGGTTACAGGTGCGGCAGGATCGCGGGCATCAGGTCCTGGAACGTACGGCCGTTGGTCGGCGTACCGATGGCCGTCATCTGCCAGCCCGAGCCCGCGCGGTGCACCTTCGCCATGACCTGGGCGGTGTACTGGCCGCCGCCCGCCAGCGTGTAGCGGGCGAGCTCCTGGCCGTTGGTCTCGTCGACCAGCCGGCAGAAGGCGTCCTGGACCTCCTGGAAGGTCTGTCCCGTGAAGGAGTTCACGGTGAAGACGATCTGGTCGATGTGGACCGGGACCCGCTGGAGGTCGACGAGGATCGCCTCGTCGTCCCCGCCCTGGCCGGCTCCGCCGACCAGGTTGTCACCGGTGTGCCGCACGGAGCCGTCGTCACTGACGAGGTGTCGGAAGAACACGACGTCGACGGGCTGCTTGTCCGCGAACAGCACGGCCGAGGCGTCGAGGTCGATCTCCCGGGTGCGCGACCCGAACAGGCCGCGCCGCGGGGCCGCCTGCCAGCCGAGCCCCATGCGCACCGCGGTCAGGGTGCCTCCGTCGTTCTTCTGCAGACTGATGGCCTGACCCTTGGTCATGTTGACCGTCACGCGCTGTTCCCCTCTCGAGCGTCCCCTGTTGCCGCGGAGTCCGCGGATGACTCGAACCCTACGCAGCGGCACTGACACTGCCGAACCCTGGGGCGAACTTTGTGTCGGTCTTGCAACACAGCGCACATGCCCGGAGGGTCCGGACACCGTCAGGCCAGTCCCGCCTCCTTCATCTGCCGCAGCTCCTTCTTCATCTCGGAGACCTCGTCGCGCAGCCGGGCGGCGATCTCGAACTGGAGGTCCGCCGCGGCGGCGCGCATCCGCTCGGTCAGCTCCTCGATCTGCTCGGACAGCGCGGCCGCGGGGCGGTCGGTCGGCACCGCTTCCTTGCCCTTGCCCTTGCCCTTGCCCTTGGCCGCCTTGCCGCCGAGCGCGGGCACCGGGGCCTTCGCGGGCTTGCCGTCCTTGCCCTTGCGGTAGCCCGTGCCGAGCAGCTGCTCCGTGTCGACGCCCTCGCGGGCGATCTGCGCCACGATGTCGTTGATCTTCTTGCGCAGGGGCTGCGGGTCGATGCCCCGCTCGGTGTTGTACGCGATCTGCTTCTCCCGGCGGCGGTTGGTCTCCTCGATGGCCTTCTCCATCGCCGGGGTGATCTTGTCGGCGTACATGTGGACCTGGCCGGACACGTTGCGCGCCGCGCGGCCGATGGTCTGGATGAGGGAGGTGCCCGACCGCAGGAAGCCTTCCTTGTCCGCGTCGAGGATCGCCACCAGGGAGACCTCGGGCAGGTCGAGGCCCTCGCGCAGCAGGTTGATGCCGACCAGGACGTCGTACTCGCCGGCGCGCAGCTCGCGCAGCAGTTCGACACGGCGCAGCGTGTCGACGTCGCTGTGCAGGTAGCGCACCTGGATGCCGAGCTCCAGGAAGTAGTCGGTCAGGTCCTCGGCCATCTTCTTGGTGAGGGTGGTGACCAGGACGCGCTCGTCCTTCTCGGTGCGCTTGCGGATCTCGTGCACCAGGTCGTCGATCTGTCCCTCGGTGGGCTTGACGACGACCTCGGGGTCGACGAGGCCGGTGGGGCGGATGATCTGCTCGACGTGCCCGTCCGCGCGCGAGAGCTCGTACTGCCCCGGGGTCGCCGACAGGTAGACGGTCTGGCCGATGCGCTCCTGGAACTCCTCCCACTTCAGCGGGCGGTTGTCCAGCGCGGAGGGCAGCCTGAAGCCGTGGTCGACGAGCGTGCGCTTGCGGGAGGCGTCGCCCTCGTACATGGCGCCGATCTGGGGCACGGTGACGTGCGACTCGTCGATGACGAGCAGGAAGTCCTCGGGGAAATAGTCGAGCAGCGTGTTCGGCGGGGAGCCGGGCTCGCGGCCGTCGAAGTGCATCGAGTAGTTCTCCACGCCGGAGCAGGAGCCGATCTGGCGGAGCATCTCGAGGTCGTACGTCGTGCGCATGCGCAGGCGCTGGGCCTCCAGGAGCTTGCCCTGCTTCTCGAGGATGGCCAGGCGCTCGCCGAGCTCCTTCTCGATGTCGTTGACCGCCCGCTCCAGGCGCTCGGGGCCCGCCACGTAGTGCGTCGCCGGGAACACGTAGAGCTGCTGGTCGTCGCTGATGACCTCGCCCGTGAGCGGGTGCAGCGTGGAGAGGGCCTCGATCTCGTCGCCGAACATCTCGATGCGGACGGCCAGCTCCTCGTAGACCGGGAAGATCTCGATGGTGTCGCCGCGGACCCGGAAGGTGCCGCGCGCGAAGGCCATGTCGTTGCGCGTGTACTGGATGTCGACGAAGCGGCGCAGCAGGTCGTCGCGGTCGACCTCGTCGCCGACCTTGAGGCTGACCATGCGGTCCACGTACTCCTGGGGGGTGCCCAGGCCGTAGATGCAGGAGACCGAGGCGACCACGACGACGTCCCGGCGGGTGAGCAGCGAGTTGGTCGCCGAGTGACGCAGCCGCTCGACCTCCTCGTTGATCGAGGAGTCCTTCTCGATGTACGTGTCCGACTGGGGGACGTACGCCTCGGGCTGGTAGTAGTCGTAGTACGAGACGAAGTATTCGACCGCGTTGTTCGGCAGCAGCTCGCGGAACTCGTTGGCCAGCTGGGCGGCCAACGTCTTGTTGGGCGCCATCACGAGCGTGGGGCGCTGGAGCTTCTCGATCATCCACGCGGTGGTGGCGGACTTGCCGGTGCCGGTCGCACC
The DNA here is from genome assembly GCF_042732375.1 of Streptomyces sp. NPDC059785. Lineage (NCBI taxonomy): Bacteria > Bacillati > Actinomycetota > Actinomycetes > Kitasatosporales > Streptomycetaceae > Streptomyces > Streptomyces sp. NPDC059785. The sequence goes on along the minus strand of NZ_JBHWHV010000075.1, from coordinate 27,089 downwards.
GAGCAGGACGACATCCTTCTCACCTGCGCGGATGCGCTTGTCCAGCTCGGTGATCGCCGCTGGCTGGTCACCGCTCGGCTGATAGGGGCTGACGACCTCGAAGGGCGCCACCGAACGTTCGATCTTGGAAACGGGCCGCATGCCATCAACCGTACGACCCCCCACTGACAAAGCGGTCGGATCAGCGGTTCTGCGGGGTGCGGGAGCCGCGGTGGCCGGGGCGCGGGACGCCGCTGAGCGGCGGGCGGTGACCGGAGTACCCGGGGTGGCCGGTGTATCCGGACGGAACGGCAGTCCGGGCCGGGACGCCCGGCTTCTGCTCGGCGGGGGTCCAGTCGGGCCTGCCCATCACCATCAGCGGGTCGAACATCACGACCACGCCCGCCAGGCACAGGAAGACCAGCGGGCCGATCATCATCGGCGCGAGCAGGGCGGCGGGCGAGTCACCGGGCGGGCTGCTGGCCGTGCCGTGCAGATGCACGGTGAGGGCGGCCATGCCGGTGTAGTGCATGCCGCTGACGGCGAGCCCCATGACCAGGCTCGCGCCCACGCTCCACAGGAAGCCGCGCACCTGCCCCGCGGCCCACAGGGCGGCGATGGCGGCCACCACCGCGATGACGACCGAGACGGAGACCGTGAAGGTGTTGTACTCGAGCTTCCCGTTGAGGCGCATGCCCGCCATCCCCAGGTAGTGCATCGAGGCGACGCCCAGGCCGGTGATGGTGCCGCCGGTGAAGAGCGCCGTCCCGGTGGCGCCCCGGTAGCCGACGATGAAGATGCCCACGCCGACCATGACGATGGCGACGCCGAGACTGGCGAAGGTCAGCGTCTTGTCGTAGTGGACGGGGGTCTCCTCGACACTGAATCCCATCATCGCGATGAAGTGCATGGTCCAGATGCCGGAGCCGATCGCGGCCGAGCCGAGCGCCAGCCAGCCCGCGCGCCACGAGTGGGCGACGAGCATCGACCTCGTGGTGCAGCGGAGTCCCAGCGCGCCTCCCAGGCACGCCATGAGATAGGCCACCACAGGGGTGACGAGCCCGTAACTGAAGCCGTCGACCGTGCCCTGCATGCGCGGCTGCCCTCCCGCCCCATACGTCCCGGATTTCCCTGGCGTCCCCCGTCCCCCGGCCGCCGGTACGGCTGAGGTGTGACGCAGAGAGTATGACCTGTACCTGAATGGTCGAACGATTTTCCGGCAAAGAAACACGCACTTGCCCCAGTTGTGCGCCACCTGTGCGCGGATTTGGACAACTCCATTCAATCTGCGGCCATCCTGCACCCCCCTCAGGTTGACCGTCTGCTGCCAGTCTGGTGCTGACCGTGATCGTCGACACAAGGGAGTACGTATGCACGCGCGCGTTGCCGCCGCCACGACCGCCGCGCTACTCGGAGGCGCGGTCCTGGTACTGCCGGTCTCCACGGCCGAGGCCGCGACGGGGGACCCGGTGATCGTCGCTCACCGTGGTGCCTCCGCGTACGCGCCGGAGAACACGCTGGCCGCCATCGACAAGGCGGCCGACTTGGGCTTCGACTGGGTCGAGAACGACGTTCAGCGCACCAAGGACGGCGTGCTGGTCGTCATGCACGACACCACTCTGGCGCGCACCACCAATGTGGAGGAGCTGTACCCCGGCCGCTCCCCATGGAAGGTGGAGGACTTCACCTCGAAGGAGATTTCGCGCCTGGACGCGGGGAGCTGGTTCGGCTCCGCCTACGCGGGCGCGCGCGTGCCGACGCTGAAGCAGTACATGAACCGCGTCTCGCGCAACCACCAGAAGCTCGTCCTGGAGCTCAAGAGCCCCGAGCTGTACCCGGGCATCGAGCAGGAGACGCTCAAGCTGCTGAGCAACGAGGGCTGGCTCGACCGCGACCACCTCAGGCACCGGCTGGTCGTCCAGAGCTTCGACGCGGACAGCGTGCGCACGGTCCACGAGCTGCGCCCCGGGGTCAAGACCGCCTTCCTGGGGACGCCGGCGGTCGCCGACCTGTCCGCGTACGCGCAGTTCGTCGACCAGATCAACCCGTCGTACGGCACCATCTCCGCCGGCTACATCGCCGCGGTGCACGCGTTCACGGGTGCGCACGGCAGGCCGCTGGAAACCTACACCTGGACCGTGAACGACGCGGACACCACCCGGCGCGTCGCCGGCTACGAGGTGGACGGCATCATCACCAACGCACCCGACGTGGTGCGGGACGCGCTCGAAGGACAGTGAGCGAGCGGGCGCGTTCCCTGCGCGCCCGGCCGCCGCGGCCCGTGGTGCGGACGCCCGTCGGCGGCCGCACCACGGGCGTTGTCAGTGGCGCGCCGTACGGTGGACCGCATGAGCAGCCACGGGCAGTACGAGCAGCAGGTCGTGTGGGCGGTCGTCGGCACGGACATCGGTCCGCTGCTGCTGGCGGCCACGCGCGAGGGCCTGGTGAACGTCGTGTTCCACGCCACGGACCCGGCGCGCGACAAGGCACTGGAGCGGCTCGCGTCCCGGCTGGGCGCAGAGCCCGTCGAGGATCCCGGCTCCCCGCTCCTGGCGGAGGCGATACGGCAGCTCGCGGCGTACTTCGCGGGTGACCGCCGCGACTTCGAGCTGCCGCTGGACTGGTCGCTGATCTCCGGGTTCAACCGGCAGGTGCTGCGCGAGCTGGCCTCCGGCGTCCCGTACGGGGCGGTCGTCGGGTACGGGGATCTGGCCGGCCGGGTCGGCCAGCCGGGCGCGGCCCAGGCGGTGGGCATGGCCATGGGGGCCAATCCGCTGCCGGTCGTCGTGCCGTGCCACCGGGTCGTCGAGAGCGACGGCGGCATCGGAGGGTTCGGCGGCGGACTCGAGACCAAGCGGAAGCTGCTGGCCCTGGAGGGGGTCCTGCCGGAGCCGCTGTTCTGAGCCGACCGGATCTCCGGGGCGCTTCCGGCGCCGCCCGAAGTGGTTCCGCGCGAGGGCTGGCGGGACGGCAGGGGCGGTAGCAGACTCCGCCACGCGCACAGCCACTGGCATGCGAAGTCACGGATCCGAAGGGACGGCGGTCACGCATGAGCGGAAACAGGGCAGTCGCGTATCTCAAGCCGGGCGCGGTGGAGGTCAGGACCATCGACTACCCGTCTCTCGAACTGCGGGACGGGCCGGGGGTGGCGTCGGAGAACGTGGGCCGGATGTGCCGGCACGGGGTCGTCCTCAAGGTGCTCGCCAGCAACATCTGCGGCAGTGACCAGCACATGGTGCGCGGCCGTACGACCGCACCCGAGGGGCTGGTGCTGGGGCACGAGATCACCGGGGAGGTACTGGAGCGGGGCCCGGACGTCGAGTTCGTCGAGGTCGGGGACATCGTCTCGGTGCCGTTCAACATCGCCTGCGGGCGGTGCAGGAACTGCAAGGAGCGGAAGACCGGCATCTGTCTCAACGTGAACCCGGCCCGCCCGGGGGCCGCCTACGGCTACGTCGACATGGGCGGCTGGGTCGGCGGCCAGGCCGAGTACGTCATGGTCCCGTACGCGGACTTCAACCTGCTGCGGTTCCCGGACCGGGACCAGGCGCGCGAGAAGCTCCTCGACCTGACCATGCTGTCGGACATCTTCCCGACCGGTTTCCACGGCGCCGTCTCCGCGGGCGCCGGAGTCGGCTCGACGGTGTACGTGGCCGGAGCCGGTCCGGTGGGTCTCGCCGCGGCCGCGTCGGCGCAGCTCCTCGGCGCCGCCGTCGTCATCGTCGGGGATCTCAACGCCGAACGCCTCGCCCAGGCACGCAGCTTCGGCTGCGAGACGGTCGACGTCTCCGCGGGCGCCGTGGCGGACCAGATCGCCCAGCTCCTCGGGGAGCCGGAGGTCGACGCGGCCGTCGACGCGGTGGGCTTCGAGGCACGCGGCCACGGACGGGACGCCGAGGAGGCACCGGCGACCGTCCTCAACTCCCTGATGGACGTCACGCGCGCGGGAGGCGCGCTCGGCATACCCGGGCTGTACGTCACGGAGGACCCCGGCGGCATCGACCAGGACGCCCGCTCCGGCACCCTGAAGGTGCGCCTCGGCCTCGGGTGGGCGAAGAGCCACCGCTTCACCACCGGACAGTGCCCGGTGATGCAGTACCACCGCGCGCTGATGAAGGCGATCCTGCACGAGCGGGTGCACATCGCCAAGGCCGTCAACGCGACGGTGATCTCCCTGGACGACGCACCGCGCGGCTACGCCGAGTTCGACCAGGGCGCCAGCCGCAAGTACGTGCTCGATCCGCACGGGGCCCTGGACGGCGTTCGTCCCGTCTGACGCCCGCTGCCGTGAAAGGGGTGCCCCGCGCGCGTGGGGCACCCCTTTCACGCGGTCACTGGTTTGACCGGGCGCGCCGCCCGCCAGGGTATGGGGAGACGACCTACGAACGGAGGCAGGCGCGTGCTCGTGGTGTCCGAAGAGGTCCGGGAGGCGCTCGCCGCGCACCGGCCGGTGGTGGCCCTGGAATCGACGATCATCGCGCACGGGCTGCCGCGCCCGCGCAACCTCCAGGTGGCCCTGGAACTGGAGGACGTCGTACGGCAGGAGGGCGCCGTCCCCGCGACGATCGCCGTGCTCGACGGCCGCCCCCATATCGGCCTCGAAAAGCAGCAGTTGGAGCGGGTCGCCAACGAGGACGGTATCCGCAAACTGGGACACCGCGACGTCCCGCTCGCCGTGGCCACCGGCGCGAGCGGTGCGACGACCGTCTCGGCCACCGCGCAGCTCGCCGCCCGCGCGGGCGTGCGGGTGTTCGCCACGGGCGGCCTCGGCGGAGTCCACCGGGAGTGGACGGTGACCCAGGACGAGTCCGCCGACCTGGGCCTGCTGGCACGTACCCGGATCACCGTGGTGTGCGCGGGCGTGAAGTCCATCCTGGACGTGCCGGCGACCCTGCAACGCCTGGAGACCCTGGGGGTCGCGGTGGCGGGCTACGGCACGGAGCGCTTCCCCGGCTTCTATCTGTCCGACTCCGGGTATCCGGTCGAGTGGACGCTCCGGTCGCCGGACGAGGTGGCGGGCGTGATGCGCGCCCAGGACGCGGTCGGCGGACCGGAGTCGGCGCTCGTCGTCGCCCGTCCCGTTCCCGAGGACGAGCAGCTGGATCCGGTCCTCCACGCGCGCGTGCTCACCGACGCGCTGCACGCGTGCGAGACGGAGGGGGTGACCGGCCAGGCCGTGACACCGTTCCTGCTCGACTACCTGGTGCGGCACACGGACGGCGCGTCCCTGCGCGCCAACCTGGCCGCGGTGCGCGGCAACGTACGGCTCGCGGGGCGGATCGCGGCGGCCTGGGCAAGACCGTGAGCCGGACGGCGGACGGCGGCAGCGCATCGGGCGGGAACGCGGCCGACCGGGGTGCCGCACCGGACGTGAACGCGGCCGACCGGGGCCCGGCCCCGGTGGGCGGACAGGCCGCCCTGCGGGTGGGCGGGCAGGCACTGCTGGTGGTCGGTGACGTCGTCACGGACATCGTGGTCCGGCACCGGGGCCCTCTCGCTCCGGGCACCGACACGGCCGCCGTCGTCAGGACCCTGCCGGGTGGCGCGGGCGCCAACGTGGCCTGCTGGGCGGCCCACCAGGGGTACGCGGACGTACGGCTGCTGGGGCGGGTCGGGGCCGATGCGGCCGCCTGGCACGAGCGCGAGCTGACGGCCTGCGGTGTACGCCCTCACCTCGTCGTCGATCCGGAGGCGCCCACGGGGACGGTGGTCTGCCTGGTGGACACGGGAGCGGAGGCGGAGCGCACGTTCCTGACCGACAGCGGGGCCTCGGTGCGGCTGGACGCCGGTGACTGGTCGCCTTCGCACCTCGACGGGGTGGCCCGGCTCCACCTGTCGGGCTACCTGCTCTTCCCGGAGACCGGCCGGGCGCTCGCCGGGGCGGCTCTGGCATCCGCACGCGCGCGTGGGGTGCCGGTGAGCCTGGATCCGGCGTCCGCCGGGTTCCTCGTGGAGCTGGGTGTGGACCGGTTCCTCGGGCTCATCGACGGGGTGGAGGTACTGCTGCCCAGCCGCGACGAGGCGTGTCTGCTGACGGGGCTGCCCGATCCGGCGGACGCGGCGGCCAAGTTGAGCCGCCATGTCCCGCTGGTGGTCGTCAAGCTGGGCGGTGCCGGAGCGCTGGTCGCCCAGGAGGGCGAAGTCCTCGCCAGGGTCCCTGCCGCGCCGGTCGTGCCCCGGGACACGACCGGTGCCGGTGACGCCTTCACCGGGGCGTTCCTCGCCGTGCTCCTCGCGGGCGCGCGGATCGAGGACGCGGTCACGGCCGGCTGCTCGGCCGGCGCGACGGCGGTGCGGCACGTGGGCGCGAGGCCGCCCCGGACGCCCTGACGCAACGCAGGCCGACCAGCCAGCCAGAAGGCAGACAGACGCACCAGTCCGCAATCCCAGCCTCCCCGCGACCCGTTGCTCCTGTCGTCGCGCTACGCCTTGCGTCCCCAGGCCGAGATCATCGGGGCCGTGGCCAGGTCCATCGAGCCGGTGGCCACATGGGCCAGGTGACGGTCGATGTCCTCGTTCGTGGCGAGGCCCGCCCCCACCAGTTCGTCGCGGATCTGCCGGATCGTCGCCGTCTCCACAGCCGCGCACGCGGACGAGGTGACGGGGAAGTGCGCGTCCGCCTCCACGCGTCGCAGACCGGCCTCACGCAGCAGCCTCGGCAGCTTGCGCCCGTACGACAGGTCCGCGCCGCGATCGGCGAGCAGCGAGCGGAAGCCGGTGCGCAGCCGGTTCGCCAACTGCTGCTCGGGGCCGTGTTCGTCGGGACAGATCAGGGGTTGCAGGGCCGGATCGGCGTCCTCCACGAGGAGCCGGCCACCCGGCCGCAGGGCCTTGACCATGGACCTCAGCGCCCGCTCGCGGTTGGTGACGTGGACCAGGACGAGCCGCGCGTGCACGAGGTCGAAGCCCTCCTCCGGGGGGTTCTCCTCGCTCACGTCGTGGACGCGCACCTCGACCGGCGACCGGTCGGCCAGGGAGACCCACGAGGTGTCGATGTCGGTGGCGAGGACCCGTCCGGTCGGCCCCACCTTCTTGGCCAGCCACGACACCACCGACGTACCGCCCGCGCCGACCTCCCAGCAGCGCCACCCGGACCCGATGCCGAGGCGTTCCATGTGCCGGAAGGTCGTGGGGTCGAAGAGGGTGGCGAAGGCGTCGAAACGCTGTCCCGCCTCGGCCTGCCGGTTGTCGAGGAGATATCCATCGGTTCGCGTCATGGGGCGATCATCCCATTTATCCATCTTGTCGGTCCTCGGCGACGCGCGACGCACCGTCACAGCCGGTCCCCACTCACCACTTCCGGCAAGCCCAGCCGCTTCATGGCCGCCCTACCGAAGCGGAAGATTCCGTTCCCACAGGCTTCTCCGGCGTCCGGATCTCCCTGGCAGACTTGCCGCAGCAAGGCGCAGAGCGCGGCGCAGGGAGATCCACGCAAGGAGATCCAGATGTCCATGGCAGGGAATCTGCGGAAGGTCACCAGCCTCCGCAAGGTCGGCGGCCTCCGCAAGGTGGCGCGTCTCGCACGGCGGCGCCCCAAGGTCGACCTGAGTCATCCCGCCCGCTCCCCGCTGGGCTCCGCCGTGGTCAACTGCGTGACGTACAAGGACGGCATACGGGTTCCCGGAGGCCGTGACGTCATCGACGCGGTTCGGCAGGTCCGCAGGCGCGACAGCGGTTTCGTCTGGCTGGGTCTGCACGAGCCGACGGACGACGAGTTCGCGGGCATCGCCGAGCTGTTCGACCTGCACCCGCTGGCGGTGGAGGACGCGGTGCACGCGCACCAGCGGCCGAAGCTGGAGCGTTACGACGACACGCTGTTCGCGGTGTTCAAAACGGTCTGCTACATCGACCACGCGGAGCTGACCGCCACCAGCGAGGTGGTCGACACCGGCGAGCTGATGGCGTTCGTCGGCCGCGACTTCGTCATCACGGTGCGGCACGGCCGGCACGGGTCGCTCGGACCCCTGCGGGAGGAACTGGAGGCGAATCCCGACCAGTTGGCGAAAGGGCCCGCAGCGGTGCTGCACGCGATCGCGGACCAGGTCGTCGACGACTACCTGACCGTTTCCGACGCCGTGCAGGAAGACATCGACCAGGTCGAGACGGATGTGTTCGCGGACAACGGCGCGCGCGTCGACCCCGGGCGGATCTACCAGCTCAAGCGCGAGCTGCTGGAGCTGAAGCGGGCCGTGGTCCCCCTCGGCCGGCCTCTCACGGAGCTGGCCGGCCGGCCGATACGGGTAGTCGACCCGGAGATACAGACCTACTTCCGCGACGTCTCCGACCATCTCCAGCGGGTGACCGAACAGATAGCCGCGTTCGACGAGCTGCTCAACTCGATCCTGCAGGCGCACCTCGCGCAGGTGACGGTCGCGCAGAACGAGGACATGCGGAAGATCACGGCATGGGCCGCGGTCATCGCCGTGCCGACCATGGTCTGCGGGATGTACGGGATGAACTTCGACCACATGCCCGAGCTGCGCTGGCGCTTCGGCTATCCCCTGGCGATAGCCGTGATCAGCGTGGCCTGCCTGGTCCTCCACCGGGGCTTCCGGCGCAACGGCTGGCTCTGAGCGCCGCGTGGCGCTGTCCCCGTGCTCTCCCGGCTCAGCCGCTCCAGGCCGGGTGGCGGGGGTCGTCGGCGCGGACCAGGACGTCGGCCGCGGCGCCCGGGTCCATGTCGTCCTCGTACCGCTCGAAGGCGGGGAGGGTCCAGTGCTCGTCCTCGGGTGTGCGGCGGCGGAGGGCGCCCGGCGAGAGGCGGACGTGGACGGTCAGATCGAAGGGGAACCAGTGGCGCATGAGAAAGGGGCCGTGCAGCAGAAGCAGTCCGCCGGGCGGTAGTCGGGTGTAGGAGCTGCGGGTGGCGCGATCGGCGACCGGGTCCCAGAGGTCGGGCAGTACACGCCCGTTGCCGTCGGCCTCCAGGGGACCGAAGACCTCGCGCCACAGTGCGCCGATGTCGAACCAGCCGTCGTAGTACGCGTCGACGTCCCGGTGGCCGTACTCCAGGCGGAGCGAGGCGGGCCGCAGGAAGTCCTCCGCGCCGACGACCAGCGACGACCGGCCCCGCAGCCGCAGTTGCTCGGACACGCGGTGCGCGAGGTCGCCGGGGCGGGCGGCGGGTGCGCCGTCGAAGGCGATACGCGGCCAGGGGCTGCCGTCGTCCGGCTTCAGATCGAGCAGGCGCTCGGTGAGCCGGTCGGCAAGCCGTTCCCAGGTGATCGCTTCCAGTCGCACAGAGCCATGATGCCGCGCCCACCGGGATGACCCGCGGCACGACGGAAGGAGAGAGACGGAAGGAGAGAGGGGGGAGAGATCAAGGGTCGCGGACACACGGCCCGGTACCGACGTAAAGCTCCCGGCGGTCGGGAAGGAACCGCCTATGGCGCGGATGGCACGGACGGCGGTTCCTCCGCCGGGCAGCAGGCTGCTGGTGGTGCAGCCGCTCAACAGGCGGTACTGCACCGAGTGCCGGACCGGGCCGCTGTCGCTGCTGGTGCTCGAAGAGGGCACACCGCGGTGTCTGGACTGCGCGGACCTCGGGCATCTGGTGTTCCTCCCGCGAGGCGACGCCGCGCTGACCCGCAGATCGCGTGAGGCGAGCGCGCTGTGGGCGGTGGTGGTGCGGTTCAACCGGAGGCGGAGCCGGTACGAGCGGCAGGGGGTGCTCGTCGAGGAGGAGGCACTCGCGCTGGCCGAGGAGCGGTGCCTCGCGGACGCGGAGGCGCGGCGACGACGGCGGGCGCGGGACGCGCGGCGGCGGGCGGCGGAGGACCTGCGGTTCACGGGGGTGTTCGCCGGGGAGATACGGCGGCTGTTCCCGGGCTGCCCGGCCGGCCGGGCGGACGCGATCGCCGCGCACGCCTCGGCCCGTGGCAGCGGACGGGTCGGACGGAGCGCCTCGGGGCGTGCGCTGTCAAAGGCCGCGGTCACCTCGGCGGTCCGGGCCGCCGTGCGCCATACGGAGACGCCGTACGACCAGTTGCTGATGAGCGGGGTGCCTCGGCACGAGGCGCGTCGGCGGACAGCGGGACAGGTGGAGGAAGCACTGAGCGGTTGGCGCCGGGCGCCCGGCGCCGCACCGGAGGGAGGCCCGGCACCCTGACTACCCGACTCGCGCACGGTTCTGCGCGGTCGGGCCATGGTCACTGTGCTCGCAGGGGTTTTCACTTGTGGTGACGGGTGGTGCCGTGCAAGATCTTGGCTCGGCGCCGGGAAGCGGGAGTTGACATGATCGATGGGCCGTACTTCGTGCTGACGGTGCTGGGGGTGCTCGGTACCGGGCTGGTGGCAGGGGTGTTCTGCGGATTCTCGGCGTTCGTGATGAAGGGGCTGGCCACGCTGCCGCCGGCGCAGGGCATAGCCGCCATGAACGCGATCAACGTGGCCGCGGTGACGCCCGCCTTCATGCTCCTGTTCGTGGGTTCGGCCGTGCTGTGCGCGGTGCTGGCGGTGGTCACGTTCGTGCTGTGGCCGGACGAGGGCACGGTGGAGCTGTTGCTGGGCAGCGCCCTGTACCTGTTCGGCTCGTTCGGGGTGACGGCCGTGGCGAACGTGCCGCGCAACGACAAGCTCCTCAGGATGGACCCCGGCACCCCGGAGGCCGCCGCGTACTGGCCGACGTACGTGGGTGAGTGGACGACGTGGAACCACGTCCGCACGATCGCCTCGGCCGCCGCCGCGGTGTCGTACGTGATAGCCCTCGCCTGATCCCGTCCGCTCAGGCGCGTTCGTCCGTGCCGGCCGTCTTCGCGGTCGACAGGGCGACCCGGTTCCACGTGTTGATCGTGAAGATCAGGGCGAGGACGTGGGCCAGTTCGGCGTCGTCGAAGTGGGCGGCGGCCTCCGCGTAGACGTCGTCGGGCACGCCCGTGTCGGCCACCAGGGTGACCGCCTCCGTCAGGGCCAGGGCGGCGCGCTCCTTCGGGGTGAAGAAGTGGCGGGCCTCGCGCCACACCGCGACCATGTGCAGCCGGTCCTCGCTCTCGCCGGCCTTGCGCGCGTCGTTGGTGTGCATGTGGAGGCAGTAGGCGCAGTGGTTGAGGTGCGAGGCGCGGATCTGGATCAGTTCGACGAGGGCCGGGTCGAGCCCCTGCCGGACCGCCGCGTCGAACCCGACGAGGGCGCGGAACACCTTGGGTGCGGTCTTCGCGAAGTCGAGGCGGGAGCCGGAGCGGAGGTCGGAACGGGAGGTGTCGATCGTGTTCGTCGTCATGACCATGAATCTACGAGCTCGAAAGACCGACTGTAGGGTGCATTTCTGTGGCTGAATCATGGGTCAATTCGGCGGAGCGGATCGGGGTCGATCTGCATCTGGAGCTGCCCGGGGCGGGTGGGCGGCGGGCCGCGCTGATCCGCGCGCTGCGTGAGGCGGTGCGGTCGGGCCGGCTCGCGCCGGGCGCCCGGCTGCCTCCGTACCGCTCGCTCGCCGCCGATCTGGGCGTGGCCCGGAACACGGTCGCCGACGCGTACGCCGAGCTGGTCGCCGAGGGCTGGCTGACCGCCCGTCAGGGCTCTGGCACGCGGGTCGCCGAGCGTGCCGAGCCCGCGGGGCCGCACATGCGCGCGCCCGGTGAACGCCCGGCACGCGCCGGTGGGCCGCGGCACGATCTGCGGCAGGGCACCCCGGACGCGTCCTCGTTCCCGCGCTCGGCGTGGCTCGCGTCGTACCGGCGGGCGATGCAGCAGGCGCCCAGCGAGGCGTTCGGGCCGGGCGATCCGGCGGGGCGGGCCGAGCTGCGCGTCGCCCTCGCCGCCTACCTGGCACGCGCGCGCGGTGTGCGCGCCGAGCCCGAGCGCATCGTGATCTGCTCGGGTTTCGCGCACGCGCTGCGGCTGCTGTTCACCGGCCCCGGCGGTGTCCTGCGCGGCCCTCTGGCCGTGGAGTCGTACGGTCTCGGCTTCCACCGTGAGCTGCTGGCCGCGGCGTCCGTGCGGACCGTACCGCTGGCGCTGGACGAGGACGGGGCACAAGTCGGCGGGCTGGGACGGGAGCGGGCCGTGCTCCTCACGCCCGCGCACCAGTTCCCGACGGGCGGGCCGCTGCATGCCTCGCGGCGTTCGGCCGTCGTGGACTGGGCACGCGCGCGTGGCGGCGTGATCATCGAGGACGACTACGACGGCGAGTTCCGCTACGACCGCAGACCCGTCGGCGCCGTGCAGGGTCTGGATCCAGAGCGGGTCGTCTACCTCGGCTCGGTCAGCAAGAGCCTGTCGCCGGCGCTGCGGCTGGGCTGGATGGTCCTGCCGCAGCGGTACGTCGCCGGAGTGCTGGCGGCCAAGGGCGACCGGGAGGCGTGGGCGAGCGTCCCGGACCAGTTGGCCCTGGCGGACTTCATCACCTGCGGGGCGTACGACCGCCAGGTGCGGCGCATGCGGCAGCGCTACCGCAGACGGCGTGACCGGCTGGTCGCCACGCTCGCCGAGCACGCGCCGCACGTCGGGGTCACCGGGATCGCGGCCGGACTCCACGCGGTGCTGCGGCTGCCGGCGGGCACCGAGGAGTCCGTGGTGAAGGCCGCCGTCTGGCGGGGGATCGCCCTCGACGGGCTCGGGGAGTTCCGCCACCCGCGGGCGACCATGCCCGCGCCGGACGGGCTCGTCGTGGGGTACGCGACGCCGGCGGAGCATGCCTACGGAGCGGCGCTGGAGGCGCTGTGCGGGGTGCTGCCACCGGACTGACGCCCGACGGACAGCCCCCTCCCGCCTCGCCGCCCCGGCCCTACGACTTGCGCGCCGCCCTCGCAGCCCCGGCCCTACGGCTTGCGCGCCGCCCTCGCAGCCCCGGGCCTACGGCTTGCGTGCCACCCCGGCGTAACCGGGGAGCCGCTGGTCGCCCTCGACCGGGACGGCTTCGCCCAGTTCCGGCTTCCAGTCGGGGACCATCGACACACCCGGCTCGACCAGTTCCAGCCCGTCGAAGAACCGGGCGATCTCCTCGCGGCCGCGCAGCGCCATCGTGAGCCCGCGCCTGCGGTACATCTCCGTGGCCGTGGCCGCCTTCTCCTCGTCGAACTCGCCGGACGCGTGGGAGATCATCAGGTAGCTGCCGGGGGCCAGGACGGCCATCAGCCGCTCGACGAGTTCGTAGGCGCCGTCCTCGTCGGAGACGAAGTGGAGCAGGGCGACGAGCGAGAGGGCCACCGGCCTGTCGAAGTCCAGGACCTTCCCGGCCTTGTCGAGGATGGCGGCCGGATCGCGCGCGTCGGCCTGGAGGTACTCCGTGACCCCCTCGGGCGTGCTGCGCAGCAGGGCCGCCGCGTGGGCCAGCACGATGGGGTCGTTGTCGCAGTAGACGACACGCGCGTCGGGCGCCACCTGCTGGGCGACCTGGTGCAGGTTCGGCTCGGTCGGGATGCCCGTACCGATGTCGAGAAACTGCCGGACGCCGTTCCGCGCGAGCCAGCGCGTGGCCCGGTGCATGAAGGCGCGGTTGACCCGCGCCAGCGTCGGCACCCTGGGATCGAGGGCGAGGAGCTGCTTTCCCAACTCCTCGTCCACCGGGTAGTTGTCTTTCCCGCCGAGGAACCAGTCGTACATGCGCGCGGGGTGCGGCTTGCTCGTGTCGATCTCTAAGGGGGCCTGCCCGGTCATAACGGTCTCCGTAAGTCCGTACCACGGTTGTCAATCAATTCAGCACCACAATTAAGAAGCAGAGGAGAGAGCATAAGAATCAGCGGGTGAAGGAAATGGGGGCGGATGAAGCGCGGCAATGAATGGGGCAATGTGCGGCACAGCCGGCAATGAAGACGTCCGAATGGAAGGACGTCAGGAGAGGAGAAAGTCTGCCTCCCCCGCTTTGGCGCCCTCGATGAACGCGGTCATCTCGTTGTGCGTGTAGATCAGCGCGGGTCCGTCCGGATCCGAGGACTGACGGACCGCGATCCGGCCGTCTTCGAGTTTCATGGCCTCCAGGCAATTGCCGCCATTGCCGCCGCTCCACGGCTTGTGCCAGCCCTCGCTGCCCAGTTCCCGGGCGGGCATGCCGTTCCGCACATTGCGGTTCCGCGGCTTGATGCGTTCCATTAGAGCTCCTTGCGGAGATCCCGGAGAATCTCCTTCGTGCGATGTGCCGTAGCGGCCTGGGCCGCCATGCGGTCCATGACCTCGAGGTGGGTCGCCACCTCGGTACGCGCGTCCAGATAGACGGCGCCGGTCAAGTACTCGCTGTAGACCATGTCCGGAAGTTCCGGCATGGCGAATCGGAAGAGCACGAACGGCCCGTAGGTGCCCGGATGCGGCCCCGAGGAGAACGGGGCGATCTGGAGGGTCACATTGGGCAGTGTCGTGGCTTCGAGCAATTTGTCGATCTGCTCCCGCATGACGTCCGGGCCGCCGACCTGGCGGAGCAGGACCGTCTCGTCCAGCACCGCCCAGAGCCGGGGCGCGTCCTCACGGGTGAGCAGATTCTGGCGTTGCATGCGCAGCGCGACGTGGCGCTCTATGTCCTCGGGCTTGGTCTGGCCGACCGCGCCCGATTTCAGCACGCCTCTCGCGTACGCCTCGGTCTGGAGCAGTCCGGGTACGAAATGGGGTTCGTAGGACCGGATCAGGGCCGCGGCGCCCTCCAGGCTGACGTACATCGAGAACCAGCCCGGCAGGATGTCGTGGAACCGCTGCCACCAGCCCGGCTTGTTGGCCTCCTCGGCGAGCTGGACGAACGCCTCGGCCTCGTCGTCGGAGACGCCGTACGACTTCAGCAGGAGCTGGAGGTACGGAATCTTGAGGGAGACCTCGGCCATCTCCATACGACGGACGGTCGCAGGCGCGACCCGCAGGATGCGGGCTGCCTCCTCCCGCTTGAGACCTGCGTGTTCCCGCAGGTCCAGCAGTCGCCGGCCGAGGACGACCTGGCCGACTGTCGGCGCGGACCGCGGTTCGCTCACGTCTCACCTCCACAAGAGTCCTGACAGCCCGGGCGGCGCCACTCGGGTCCGTTTCTCAGAGACCAACTGGCGCCGCTCGACATGCTGTTGCGAGCAGTGTGCCATGGCGCCTCTCGGAGTCACACCGCACTCTGCAATTTTCAGAGTGACTCTTGCCAAGTGTTCACGGCGGGGCGATAGTGGCAAGCGTGACTCCGCCTGCGCCCTTAGGAACAGACGCCGCCGCGGACCGCCTCGGTCTTCGTGCCGCCACCGGGCCACGTCCCGATGCGGCGCCCGAGCGCCGGTTCCGCTTCGAGCTGGCCGCACACCCGGGCTCCGTGCGACAGGCCCGGCGCCTGACCCGTGCCTGGTTGTCCGACTGGGGGGTCTGCGCCGACACCTGCGACACGGCGGGCCTCGTCGTGTCCGAGCTGGTGACCAACGCCATCGTGCACACCGCGAGCAGACGCGTCGTCTGTGAGCTGCACGACAGCGGCGACCTGGTGCGGATAGCCGTCCGCGACGAGGGCTGCGCTCCGGGTGAGCCGCGTCCCGTCCCGGTGGAGGCCGAGGAGGAACACGGCAGAGGGCTGCTGCTCGTCGAGGCGGTCTGCACCGCCTGGGGCGCCCAGGAGACCGGTCCCGGTCTGCGCGTCTGGGCCGAGCTGCCGCGCACCGCTGAGGCCGGCGCCGAGGACGCGGCGGCGGACGCGTACGGCCTCGCCGACCCGGCGGACCCGTACGACGCCGCCGTCCTGGACCTCGACCTGGACAGCGGCCCGGACGACGACGCCGGTCAGGACGGAGACAGCGGCCCGGCACCGGCGAGCGCGTACGGCACCGCGGGACCGGCGGGCGCGTACAGCACTGCGGTCCCGGCGAGTCCGTACGACACCACGGGACCGGCGAGTCCGTACGACACCGGGGTCCCGGCGGGAACGGCCATGGCGCCGTGCCCCGGGACGGCGGTCCGCCCGGCCCATCCGGTACATCCGGCCCGTCCGGACGGCCGGGAGCGGAAGACGAACACCGAAGTGCGCTCGGACCTCGGGTGGAGCGCGAAGAAGCCGCCGGCCGACGGCCGGGGTTCCGGAGCACAGGCGTTCCAGGGAACGGGGGCCGAATGGGTGTGAGGGCGACGTCGACCGGGGCGGCCGCTGTGCTGAGCCTGGACACGCTGGTCCGCCTCAAGCGCGGGCGACAGCAGTCCGACACCCCCAGACGACTCCCCATACCCGCGGACATGACGATGCCCCTGGGCTGCGACGCGGTGGCCGTTCCGGCCCGCTTCGGCCCGGTGCTGCTGTCCCGGCTGCCCCGGGCGGGCTGTGTGTACGCCGACGCGGCGCACTGGTGGTGGATCGTCCCCTCCGACTCGGACGTGGCCCTGGAGTGGCCGGCCCCCGCGCACTACGCCACGGGAGCGGTCGTGCCGGACGCACCGCAGATTCCCGGGCTCATCCACAAACCGGACGGCACGTTTCCGTACACGCCGCCGATCCCGCTCTACGTCGCGGTCTGCCGTGTCATGGGCACACCACCGGCCTGGTCCCGCCCGGTCAGCGCCTGAGCCCACGCGCTTCCTGATCCCACGCAGTGCCTGAGCCCACGCACTGCCTGAGCTCGCGCGCTGCCGGAGTCCCCGCTGCCGGGTGTCCGGAATTGCTCGGTCCGCGCCGCGTGCGCTCGACCGGCGCGGGTGGAGGGCGGCATTCCTGGGGAGGGCACCGTGGGTGCACTCTCGGGGGAGGCCAACAGTGGGGTCATCGGTGAGGTCGTCGCTCAGGACCGGGCTGCGAAAAACCAGGTCGCGGAAGACCGGGTCACGGAAGACCGGAGCGCGGGCAACCGGGTCGCGAAAGGAGCGCGCCGTCGTCGACGCGGCGCCGTCCGAGTCGGAGCTGCTGCTCTTCGGCGGCCCGCTGCGCTACGACACCGGCTGGTCGCAGCACGCGGACGCGTTCCTCGAACTCGGCTTCCGGGCGATGGTGAAACGGCTGCCGTCGCTGCTCGCCTCCAGTTTCGGGCTGGCCTGGCGGGCGGACCGCCGCGCCGCCCGGATCGTACTGGCCGCCGAGGTCCTCCGGGGCGTGGCGCAGGCCGTCGGCCTCCTCGCGGTCAACAGCGTGCTGGCCCGCCTGATGACCCCGGGTCCGGTCGAGGACCGGCTGCGCGGCGCGGTACCGGCGCTGGTCACGGTCGCCGCCGTGATGCTGCTGGCCGCGCTGTTGCGGGCGGCGTCGACGTACGCCACCGGCCACCTCGAACCGAAGGTGGAGCGGGTGGCGACGGAGCTGTACCTGGAGCGGGCGGCGGCCGTGGAGCTGTCCGCGATCGAGGACGACGCCTTCCACAAGCTGCTGGACACCGCGCAGTACGGCGCCGCGTCCGCCCGGCGCATGATCTCGATGGCCACCCAGGTCGTGAACGCGATGATCTCGCTGATCGCGGCGGCGGGCGTGCTCGCCGTGCTGCATCCCGCGCTGCTGCCGCTGCTCATCCTCATGACGCTGCCGAGCGCGTGGAGCGCCCTGACGATCGCGCGGCGCCGGTACGAGTCGTTCCACGCCTGGGTGCAGCACGCACGGGCCGGGCGGCTCATCGGCAGCCTGCTCACCGAACCGGCGGCGGCGCCCGAGATCCGCGTGCACGGCGTGGGCCCGTTCCTGCTGCGTCACTTCCATGCGATGTCGGAGACCGCCGAGGCGGAGCAGGCGCGGCTGGCCCGGCTGGCCGCGCGGACCGGTCTGTACGCGGCGGCCTGGACGGGGCTCGCCACGGTGGCCACGTACGCGACGCTCGGCGGGCTGCTGCTGGCCGGCACGATGGCGCTGTCGGTGGCCGGGACGGCGGTGATCGCGATCCGCACGGGCTCCGCGAGCCTGGACTCCCTGGTCCTGGAGCTGAACGGGCTGCACGAGGAGGCCCTCTTCGTGGGCGATCTGGAGCGGCTGTACGTCGAGGCGGCGCGGCGGGCGATCCCCGAGGGCGGTGTCCCGCTCCCCGACGATCCGCGGGAGATCCGCTTCGAGAACGTCACGTTCACCTATCCGGGCGGCGCCGGCCGTCCGGCCCTTGACGATGTGACGCTGGCACTGCCGCTCGGCCGGATCGTGGCGCTGGTCGGGGAGAACGGTTCCGGCAAGACGACGCTGGTGAAGCTGCTCGCCGGGCTGTACCAGCCGGACCGCGGGCGCATCATGTGGGACGACACGGACGCGGCGACCGCGGACCGGGCGCTGCTCGCCGAGCGCATCGCGATGGTGGCGCAGGACTTCAAGCGGTGGCCGTTCACTGCCCGCGTCAATGTGGCGGTGGGCCGCGCCTCCGCGCCGCTCACCGACGAGCGGCTCGCCTCGTCGGTCGCCGAGGCGGGTGCGCAGGACGTGGTGGCGGATCTGCCGCGCGGTCTCGACACGCTGCTGGCCCGCGGCTTCAGCGGCGGCCACGAGCTGTCCGGTGGTCAGTGGCAGCGCCTGGGGATCGCGCGGGCGGCGTACCGGCGGGGGCGGATCCTGATCGTGGACGAGCCGACGGCGGCCCTGGACGCGCGGGCCGAGCTGGAGGTCTTTGAAAAGATCCGGGCGCTGGCCGGCACCGGTCAGACGGTCGTGCTGATCACGCACCGGCTGGCTTCGGTGCGCCACGCGGACCTGGTGCACGTCCTGGAGCAGGGCCGTCTCGTGGAGTCCGGCAGCCCGGAGGAACTGCTGGCCACGGGCGGTGTCTACGCGGAGCTGTACTCGCTCCAGGCGGAGCAGTTCACGGCGGAGGTCCCCAGCCGCGGGGCGGGCTGACCGGCCGCCGGATCAACTGGCCGGGATCTGCTCCACGCCTGATCCGGATCTACTGCACGCATGGTCGGGATCTACTCCACGCCGTCGGCGCGTCTCACGATCACCAGGAACGCGTCCGTGGCGAGATCCATGACGACTTCCGCGGCCTGGCCCTCCAGACGGCGTGCCTGCGCGAACTCCTCCGCGGGCCAGGACCCGCGAGGCCCACCGGCGGGAAAGCGCTCCAGCACCGTATGCCCGTTCATCCTGCACCTCCATGTCGCGCCTACTCGTAGAGTTAAACGCCAACCATGGGGCATCCGGCTCGCGAAGTGACGGTACTGAGACGTAGCCGACACTCGTTCACCGCTTCGCAGTGAGTGTTCTCTCAATCGTCGTACTCGTCGTGATAGCGGATGCGGGCGCTGCCCGCCGGGGCGCCCAGCGCCGACGCGCGCCCCCTGGGCTCCTCCCAGGCCTCCTGGCGGCCCAGGGCGGTGAGGTCGAGCAGCGTGGTCGTCGAGCCGAGTCCGTCGAGTCCGCGCTCGTACGTCGAGTAGGTGTGGAAGACCCGGTCGCCGTCGCGCAGGAAGCAACTCATCCCCGGCCGCTCGTAGGTCTCGTCGTCGTCGCCGGTGAAGGACGCCTGGAAGTCGTGGTTGAAGTCGGTGCCGTAGGACGAGTACCAGGGCACTGTCCAGCCCATCCGCGCCTTGAACGGCAGGATTTTGGTGTACGGCGCCCGGGACACGGCGGCGAACGAGGTGCCACGGGCCCGCAGATGGGCGAGGTGGCCGAGCTGGTCGAGGAACGCGGAGCAACTGCGGCACCCGGCGTCCCACTCGGGCGCGAACATGAAGTGGTAGACGACGAGCTGATGGCGCCCCTCGAAGAGGTCGAAGAGGGTCGCCTTGCCGTCGCCGCCCTCGAACACGTACTCCTTGTCGATCTCGACCATCGGCAGGGCGCGCCGCTCGGCGTTGAGCGCGTCCCGCGCCCGGGTCACGGCCTTCTCCTTGGCCAGCAGTTCCTCGCGGGCGAGGCGCCACTCCTCGCGCGAGACGATCTGCGGAAGCGTCATGTGCTCCTCCTCCTACCGGTCCTTGTCTGGGTGGACCGGCCGAAGCGGCGGAACTAATCGGCGCGCGGGAAAGAAACTTCCGGCGGTTGCCGGAAGAGCGCGGCTCAGGCGTCGTACCGCTGGATCCGCCGACCGTGGCCGCGGTCGGTCAGCGCCGGCAGGAGTGCGTTCAGCCGTCCGACGATCTCGGGCAGATCGAGGGTGAGCAGCCGCCGGTCCCGCATCAGGACCCGTCCGTCCACGACGGTCGTGCGGACGTCGGCGGACCGGGCGCTGTGCACGAGGGTGGCGGCGGGGTCGTGCACGGGCTGGGTGTGCGCGCCGGTGAGGTCGACCAGGACGATGTCGGCCCGCCGCCCGGGGGCGAGGCTGCCGATGTGTTCGCCGAGACCGACCGCGCGGGCGCTCTGGAGCGTCGCGTGGTGCAGCGCCTGACGGGCGGTCAGCCATCGCGGGTCGCCCTCGGCGGACTTCTGCACCAGCGCGGTGAGCGCCATGGACTCCCAGACGTCGAGGGAGTTGTTCGAGGCGGCGCCGTCGGTGGCGAGCCCGACCGGGACGCCGATGCCGCGCAGGGCCCGTACGGGGGTGGGATCCCAGGCGAACTTCAGGTACCCGCGGGGTGCCGTGGCGACGGCGACCCGGTCCGCCGCGCGCTCGAGCAGCGGCAGGTCGGACGCGACGATGCCGGTGCCGTGGGCGATCAGCAGTCCGGCCTCGTTGCCGAGGAGACCCGCGCGGTCCAGGACCTCGATCGGCGTCCGGCCGTGCCGGGCGAGGCTGGTCTCGGTCTGCTCGCGGCTCTCGGCGGCGTGCAGGTGCACGGGGAGCCGGTGCTCGCGGGCGAGGGCGGCGGTCGCGGCGAGGTCGTCGTCGGTCACGGTGTACGGGGCGTGCGGGGCGAGGGCGGTGGTGATGCGGCCGCCGGCGGCGCCGCGCTGCCGGAGCGCGAAGTCGAGCGACCGCTCCCGGCCCTCGGCGCCCTGTCCGGCCCCCGCCGAGAAGAACGCCTCGCCGAGATGGGCGCGCAGGCCGCACTCGTCGACGACGGCGGCGACCGTGTCCATCGAGAAGTAGTGGTCGGCGAAGCAGGTGACACCGCCGCTGATCATCTCGGCGCAGGCGAGGCGCGCGCCGAGTTCGACGATCTCGGGGGTGAGGTTGGACTCGATGGGCCAGACCCGTTCGTTGAACCACTCCTCCACCGGCAGGTCCTCGGCGATGCCGCGCAGCGCGACCATCGACGCGTGCGTATGGCAGTTGATCAGGCCGGGCATCGCCACCTGACCGCGCCCGTCGATGCGCTCGACGGCGTCGATGTGCTCGGAGACGTCGGAACCGGTACCGGTATCGGTACCGGTACCGCCCGACGCGGGACCGGTCACCGTCTCGATGACCCCCGCGCGGACGACGATCGTGGCGTCCCGCACGAAGCCGGGCACTTCGTGGTCGTCGTGCACGAGGGCGGTACAGCCCGTGATGACGAGATCGGCGGGGCCCGAAGTCACCGTGCCCCGCGTACGACGGTCGGGGGAAGGAGTCACCGTGCCAACGTACGACGGTGTCGTGTCCCCGTGTGACGTGAACCGGGGATCCGGTCCCGGCCCTGTCCCCGGCCCCGTCCGGCGCGCACGCTGGCCTCATCGACGCCTCGGCGTCGGCGCCCCGGCACTGACGCGTCCGCCGCGCCGGCGCCCCGCCCGGGAAGGAGCCCGGCATGCTCCTCGCCACCTGGAACCTGGAGAACCTGTACCGGCCCGGCAGCCCGTACGGCCCGAAGGACAAGGCCGCGTACGAGGCGAAGCTCGCCGCGCTGGCGTCCGTCGTCAGGGCGCTCGACCCGGCGCTGCTGGCCGTGCAGGAGGTCGGCGACCCCGGAGCGCTGGAGGATCTGGCCGGTCTGCTGGGCGGCGGCGACTGGCACATCACCCTGTCCGGGCACCCGGACGGCCGGGGCATCCGGGTCGGCTTCCTCAGCCGGCGGCCGGTGTGGGTGCTCGCGGACACCACCGCGTTCCCGCCGCTGCTGCGGCCGGTGCAGGGCGCGGACGTCGGGGAGCCGGTGCGGCAGGCGGGGCGCGGCTTCCTGGCGGTGGAGGTCTCGGTGGCGTCGCTGGTGCTGCGGGTGGCGGTCTGCCATCTGAAGTCGAAGCTGCTGTCGTACCCGGGCGGCCGGTTCCGGCCGGTCGACGAGGGCGAGCGCGCCCGGTACGGCGCGTACGCCCTGTACCGGCGGACCGCCGAGGCGGCGTCGCTGCGGGCCCTGGTCGACGAACTGCTGGCGGGCGACGGCCGGACCCGTGACGTGGCGGTGCTCGGCGACCTCAACGACGAGGTGCAGGCCGCGACGACGCAGATCCTGCTGGGGCCGCCCGGCTCGGAGATCGGCACGCCCGGTTACGGGCAGCCCGACAGGGGGGACGCGGCGCGGCTGTGGAACGTGGCGCCGCTGATCCCCGCCGAGCGGCGCTTCTCGCGGGTGAACTCGGGCCGCCGGGAGCTGATCGACCACCTTCTGGTGAGCCACCGCCTGGTCCGCCGGGTCACGGCGGCCGGCACGGGGACGCCCGAGGCCGACGCGCCGCGGCTACCCTCGGTGGGTCCGGACCCGGCCGCGCGACGGAGCGCCGCGGGCTCGGACCACGCGCCGGTGTGGATACGGGTGCGGGACTGACGGCCCCGTCAGCGGATGCGGGACCGGCCGCCCTGCCATCGGGTGCGGGACCGACCGCCCTGGCATCGGGTGCGGGACCGGCCGCCCTGCCATCGGATGCGGGACCGACCGCCCCGTCAGCGGATACGGGACCGACCGCCCCGTCAGCGGATACGGGACCGACCGCCCTGCCATCGGATGCGGGACCGACCGCCCCGTCAGCGGATACGGGACCGGCCGCCCTGCGGGCGAGCGCGGGAAGACGGTGCCCGCGCTCGCACGGCGGCGGCCCGGCACTCAGGGCGGCGGTCACCCGACGTTTGCGCCCCGCTGTCGATGGTCAGGCGGCGGCGGGCACCCGACGCTTGCACCCCGCCGCCGACAGTCAGGCGACGACGGCCACCCGACGCTTGCACCCCGCCGCCGACAGTCAGGCGACGACGGCCACCCGACGCTTACACCC
Source organism: Streptomyces sp. NPDC059785 (assembly GCF_042732375.1). Taxonomy (NCBI): domain Bacteria; kingdom Bacillati; phylum Actinomycetota; class Actinomycetes; order Kitasatosporales; family Streptomycetaceae; genus Streptomyces; species Streptomyces sp. NPDC059785. The sequence continues at coordinate 4,267 of NZ_JBHWHV010000075.1, read as the reverse complement.
CGCCGCCGACAGTCAGGCGGCGGCGGTCACCCGACGCTTACGCCCCGCCGTCGGCGGGGTCATGCCGCCGCGGCCAGCTCGATGGCCGGCAGGCCCGCCCGGTCCCGGTGTCGGGCGAGTTCTTCGAGGAGGTCGGCGATCCGCTGGGTGTGGCGGGCGGTGAGGCGGCCGGTGTCGTCCAGGTGTACGGCGCACGCGGTGGTGGTGTCGAGGAGCCGTTCCAGAGTGAGCGCCGCCTCGTCGGTGCCCTTCGTGTACCGCGCCAGGGCGGGCAGCTCGGCGGCGGCAAGGGCGATCGCCGCCCGGGCCTCGGCCAGCGAGCGGTACGCCTCCCGGCGCAGGGTCCAGCGGCCGGCCCGGTCGTCGGAGCCGCTGAGCACGTGCGCGAGGTAGGACTGCGCGGCCTCGGTCGCCCTGACCAGCCGCGCCCGTACTCCCCCGCCACGCCGCAGCGGGGTCGGCAGATGGCCGACGACCAGCACGATCGCGCACGCGAGCAGCGTCTCCGCGACACGGTTCCAGGACGTCTGGGACGCCTGGACGGCCGCGGACGCCTGGAGTTCGCCGCCCACCATGATCAGGGCCAGTACGAGCACCGTGACGACGGCGGTCTGCGCGGCGAAGTGCCGGGCGGCGACGGGGATCAGCCCGCAGCACAGGGCGACCAGCGCGATCAGCCCGGCGGGCCGGGGCAGCAGCGCCGCGAACGCCGCGAAGACGAGCGCGCCGAAGGCCGTACCGGCCGCCCGGCACAGGATGCGCGAGGCCAGCGGGCCCAGGTCGGGCTTGACCAGGAAGACGGCGGTCGCGGGCAGCCAGTACCAGTGCTCGTCCACGCCCCACCAGCGCAGGTGGTGCAGGGCCTGCGCCACGGCGACGGCGGCACCGAAGGAGAGCGCGACCCGGATGCCGTACTCGCGGCCGCCCGAACCGAGGAGGGTGCGCAGCACGGCTCCCGCGGTGCCCCGCCGCCGGGCGGGCGTGCCGCGGTGCGACGTGCCCGCGCCCCGGTCGAAGGCGTCGGCGGCGCCCAGCAGCGCGTCGTCGAGGGCACGCAGCGCGGGCGCCGAGCGGGCGGGCGCGGGCAGCGGTCCGGCGCTGCCGCCGGCGCGTACGGCGGCGGCGAGCCTCCGGGGGCCTTCCGCGGCCCGCGCGGGTACGGGGTCACCGGCCCAGGCCAGCGCGGTCGCGGCCTCGGCGAGCGGCAGCGCGGCGGTGAACTGCGCGTGCAGCCGCCGCTCGGTGCGGGAGCCGGGCCGCCGCCGCAGCCGGGGCCCGGACAGCGCGTCCTGCGCGTGGTCGAGCGCGGCGGTCAGCGCGGCCCGCCGGGCGGCGGCCTCGGGACCGCCGGTGGCCGTGAGCAGCGCGGAGATCGCCTGGTAGACGGCGGCGACGGCGGTCCGCTCGCCGTCGAAGCGGTAGTCGCCCGCCCCGAAGCGGGTGGCCGGCAGGGCGACCCGGAGCACGATCAGCCAGCCGGCCCCGGCGAGGAAGAACAGCACCCGCTGCCAGCCGGGCTCCGGCAGCCCCATCCCCGCCCCGATCGCGGCGGTGACGAGGAGTTGCGTGCCCGCACCGCTGGCCACCGGACCGATCGCGCTGACCGACCCGGCGACCAGGCCGAGCCCGGTCAGTACGAGGGTGAGCACCACGGGCCCGGTGTACGCACCGGCGTAGGACCCGACGAGCAGCCCGCAGGCACCGGCCAGCGCGGGCAGCCCCTGTCGCTTGATCGCGGCCCGCCTGCTGCCGGGCCGGTCCTGGAACGCGGCGAGCATGGCGCCGATACCGGCGACGACACCGGCGCTGCTCATCCCGGCGAGCCAGGCCACGAGCAGCACGGAACCGGCGGCCAGCGCGCCCCGCGCGAACGCGGCCCAGGGCACGGGCCCCTTCTGCGCACGCAGGGCATGGGCGAACCAGGGCGGCAAGGTGACGCCGGGGAAGGGCAACGGGGCTCCTGTCGGTCGAGGGCGAGTGCGTATGCGCTTGCGCTTGTGTAGCGGTAGCGGTAGCGCTGCGGATGCCTTCGGGCGACGTCGGCCGGGCTGTCACTCCACGATAGATCGCGAGACGGGCGTACCGGAAACGGCGACGTTTCAGCGGTGTGACGCGTGCCAGGCGCACCCGGCGATCGCCCCGGCGATCGCCGCCCAGGGGTCCGGCGCGAGGCCGTTTACGTGACCCGCCTCGCCCGCGGTCCGGCACAGCGACAACCTGTCCGCTCGCACGACAACCTTTCCGCTCGCACGACAACCTTTCCGCTCGCACGGCAACCTTTCCGCTCGCTGTGACCACTGGAGGCGGAAGCCGTGTCTCCTGACCGCCCGACGTGAGGACTCATCCGTGGCAGCCCCCACCCACCGCCGTCCGTTCCGTGTGCGGCGCCGTACCGCTGTCGTCTCCGTGGCCGCCGTGGCGGTCGCGGTGCTCGTCGTCTCGCTGGTCGTGGCGCTCCGGCCCGGCGGGGGCGCCGGTTCGGTGCGGGCCGACGGAAAACCCGTGGCCGCCGACGGCCGAGGGAGCGATGCCCCCACGCCGTCGAAGCCGAAGCAGTCCTCGGCGTCTCCGACGGCTCCGACGGCTCCGGCATCCACGGCCTCCTCGTCCGCCGCCGCCACCGCCACCGCCTCACCCGCCGCCCGGTCGTCGGCCACGCGGTCGTCGGCCGGGGGCGCGCCCGGGTCCGCTCCCCGGTCGGGGTCCGACTCCGCGCCGCTGGCCGGGCGGATCAAGCCCGGCGTCGGCTACGAGGGGGTCGCCACCCACTACGACGCGGCGGACGGCGACGGGGCCTGCACGTACGGCCCGAGCCCCGATCTCATGGTCGCGGCGATGAACACCGCCGACTACGAGACGTCCAAGGCGTGCGGCGCGTACCTGCTCGTCCGGGCCGGGGGCGGCGCCTCCGTCACGGTGCGGGTCACCAACGAGTGCCCGGCGCCCTGCGCGGCCGGACAGCTCGACCTCAGCGAGCAGGCGTTCGCGAAGCTCGCCGCGCTCTCCGCCGGCCGGATCCAGATCACCTGGAGCCTGCTGAGCCCGGACACGTCCGACACGGTCTCGATCCGGTACAAGACCGGGTCCACCCGTTACTGGTGCGGCATCCAGGCGATCGGCCACCGCAACCCGCTGGCGCGCCTCGAGGTCGGTACGGGCGGCGGCTGGACCAGCCTCACCCGTACCGAGTACAACTACTTCCTCTCCCCCGACGGCACCGGCTGCGGCGGCCCGATCCGGCTCACCGACATCTACGGGGAGCAGCTCACCGTCGACGCGCTCGCCGTACGCCCGGACACCGTCCAGCAGACGGGCGTCCAGTTCGCCCGGCACTGACATGGAGGGGGCCGGCCCGGGGATCACTCCCCGCCGCTCGCCCGCCCCCGGCCCACCGCCACCTCGAAGAGTTCCCCCGTCGCCTCGACCGCCGCCGCGAGGACGTCGGGGTCGGGCGTCAGCCGTTGGACGACCGCGTCGACGTCCCGCAGGCCCGCGCGTTCCAGCAGGCGCTTCTCGTTGGTCACCCACTCCCCGCGCGCGGCGAGCACCGCGTGCGCGGCCTGGGCGGCCGCCGTGGCGAGGGCCCCGGCGACCTCGGTGACGCGGCCCGTGGGGGCATGATTGGCCTGCGCGTACCCGAGGGTCATACGGGCCGTGTCGTGCCAGCGCCGCGCGGCGGAGGCGCGCAGCTTCGCCGGGTACGCCGCCGGGCGGGGCAGTTCGCCGTGCAGGACCCGGTTGACGGCCAGCTCGGCGACGACCAGGTAGCTGGGGATCCCGGCGAGGTGGAAGAGCAGCGGCTCCACCCGGAAGCGGCCCTCCTCGGCCTCCGCCAGCTCGTGCTCCACGACGTCGAGATCGCGGTAGTGGACGTCGACCCGGTTGCCCTCGACGGTGAGCCAGGCGCCCCCGTTGAAGACACCGCCGCCCCAGCCGCCGAGCTCGGACACCTCGCCCTCCCAGCCGACGGCGCGCAGATCGTCCGGGTCGAAGTCGCCCCGGTAGTAGATCGCCAGGTCCCAGTCGCTGTCGGGCCGGTGGGTGCCCTGCGCGCGGGAGCCGCCGAGGGCGACGGCCCGGACACCGGGAAGTCCGGCGAGCCGGTCACCCACGCGATCGAGGAAGGTCGTCATACGGTCAGCCTCCGGCAGAAGGGGCTCGTGGGTCGGTCAGCCCATTACCTTCCAAGTAGAGCCCGAACGGGGCTCGTGGCCTCCGGGGCCGGTATGGCTCTTTGCCCCTGTCGTGGATGATCCGGGGGGTGCTG